>CAIQQH010000001.1 GCA_903873915.1 uncultured Flavobacteriia bacterium
ACTGACTTCAGCGACAATTATTACGAATACGAAATTCCATTGTATAAAACCCAGTGGGGAGCAACACTTCCCGAAGACATTTGGCCTTCGTTGAACAATATTGAGATTGTTTTCGATGACCTCTTGAATCTCAAGAAGAAACGAAACAACCTCATCGATGCCGGCAATAGTTCTGTTTCTTATGTCATCGAATATTCCGACTTCATTTCAGGATCTACGAATCAGCGCATTAAAGTGAAGGGTAGTCCAAACCTTCAAGGCATTCGAACGATTATGGTGGGGGTACGAAACCCATCAAAATCGTCCAACGTATTTTCAACAGACAATGGCGAAGCCGAATGTGCAATCATTTGGATCAACGAGCTGCGCTTAACGGACTTCGTCAGCGAAGGAGGTTCTGCCGCTGTGGCTCAAATGCAGCTTCAAATGGCTGACTTTGCCAATGTATCCATGTCGGGGAATTATTCCGGTATCAACTGGGGAAGTGTAGAAAGTCGCGTACAAGAACGTCAGCGCAATGAACGCATGGGGTTGGACATGAACGCCAATGTTCAACTCGGACAGTTCTTCGGCCGAAAAGCACGCGTTTCCTTACCATTCTTCTATGGATATTCTGTTGGTGTGATCAATCCAGAATATGACCCATTCAACCCAGATGTTAAACTTTCCGCTTACGATTTGGCAGAACGACGTGAGCGCGCAAAACTGGGGCAAGACTTCACGGAAAGAAAATCCTACAATTTCACCAATGTTCGCAAGGAAATGAAGGCGGGTGCGAAAGCACAATTTTGGAGAATTTCCAACTGGTCAACCTCCTACGCCTACTCAGAGAACTTGCACCGCGATTTCAATACCAATTACGACCGCACAAAAACATGGAATACGGGATTGAACTACAACTATTCATTTACCGCAAAACCGTTTGAGCCGTTCAAAAAATTGCCTTTCGTGCAAAAATCGAAATGGTTGGCCTTGGTGAAAGATTTTAATCTATACCTCACGCCGAAGAACGTTTCGTTTAGCAACGACCTTTTACGCACCTACAATGAGCGTCAGGTGAGGAACAATATGGTTCCTGATTACCAATTCGCACCCGTATATGTGAAACGTTTCAATTGGAACAGAACGTACACGCTGGGTTATGATGTCACAAAGAACCTTAAGGTTACTTTCAACGCAGCCAACAGAGCAATTTTTGAAGAGGGCAATGGTCGCGTGGACAAAAAAGCAGATCCTCTTGCCTACCAAGCATTCCGAGATACGATTCGTTCCCAGATGAACACCTTTGGGAAAACGATGGACTATTCACACAACTATTCCATCAACTACACCATACCTTTGGACAAGTTCCCGGCAACAGATTGGATGAGTGCCAGCTTTAAATACTCAGGTACCTACAACTGGCAGCGGGCACCGCTCGGACAAAGCGCTTTTGGGAACACGATCCAAAACAACCGAAGCATCAACATGACTGGGCAGTTAAATTTCATGAACCTTTACAACAAAGTTCCTTATTTGAAAAAGGTGCTTCAAGATGGCAAAGGCGGACGAGGTACAGCTGCATCCAAAGATGTTGGTGGAAGAAATACCGGTGCTGAAGGTGGCTCCAAAGGGCAATCAGATAAGACTGCAGATAAAGAAAAAGAACCCGAAAAGGACGAGTCAGAAATGACCGAAAAGGAAAAAGCGAAAGCAAAACGGAAGAAAGAACGCGAAGACAAACGCAAAGAGCAAGAGAAAAAGCGTGGTGGAAAAGTTCACCCTGTGGCTGGTTTCTTTGCTCGCGCATTGATGACTGTTCGAAATGTTTCCGCTACGTATGCACTCAACGATGGAACTTTACTTCCTGGTTACAACCAAGAAAGTAGAATACTTGGGTTTAACCCTTCATTTAACGCGCCGCTAGGAGGGTTCGTCTTTGGTCAACAACGCTATGACATTTGGGGAAGAGAAACGGGCTATAACATTGCTGAAACTGCTGCAAGCAATGGTTGGTTGGTGCAAAATCAAGACTTGAACAAGCAATATACAATGACGCACTCAAAAAACTTGACAATGCGTGCATCACTCGAACCACTGAAGGACCTGACCATCGAACTTTCTTTGAATCGCACCTTTGGAAACAATTCAAATGAATTCTTCCGTTGGAACGAATCGACACAACAGTACGAAGGACAAAGCCGAGTAGAAACCGGAACACTCACGTATTCTACCATCGGAATTGGATCCGCATTTGCTTTAATTGGCAAAGAATATTCGTCCTCCGTGTTTGATAACCTGTTGACAAATCGTCCATTGGTTTCTCAGATACTTGGTGCAAACAACACCAATTCATCTCCTTTGACATCTGGATATTACAGCGGTTACAACGGAACTCAACAGGAAGTGATCATTGGAGCTTTCTTGACTTCGTATACTGATCGCACGGTAAATGAGAAGAATATCAATCCTATAAAGAACATGCCGCTTCCAAACTGGTCCATCAACTACAACGGTTTGACTAAATTCGATTTCGCAAAAAAATACGTAAAGAACTTCGTTATTCGTCATGCCTACAGCTCTACCGTGAGTGTTACTGGTTTGCAAACAAACTTAAATGCTCAATTTGATGCCGGTGGCAATGCCTCTGGACTGGACATCAACAACAACTTCCTTGCTGGACGACAAATTCAAAACATCACCTTGACTCAGCGCTTCTCTCCACTCTTTGGGTTTGATGCGACATGGAACATTAAAGGTCAATCGCTACTCACCAAATTCGAGTACAAAAAAGACCGGTCTGCAACCCTTTCCATGAACAACAATCAGGTGACAGAGGTTATCGGTGATGAATGGGTCATTGGTGCAGGATATAAATTTGCCAAAGTAAAACTACCGTTTGAGAAAATTCCGGCTGCCGACTTAAACATTCGCTTCGACTTCTCCTTTAGAGATAACTTGACTGTGATTCGTAAAGTCGTAGAAAATACAAACCAAGCGACTGCCGGTCAGCGTGTGATTTCCATCAAGACATCTGCAGACTACAACCTTACACAGAACTTAACCGTTCAGTTGTACTACGACCAAGTGATCAACACGCCGAAGATTGCTACCGCTTTCCCAACAGGAAATATGAGCACCGGTATCCGTTTACGTTTCAATCTAGCTGGCGTACAATAAGCATGACCATACGAACTGCAATACCTGGAGATGAGCATGCGATCATGTCGTTGATTCAAGCCTTGGCGATGTACGAAAAAGCGCCTGAACAAGTAAAAAACACGGCGAGTGATTTGGCTATTCATCTTTTTGAAGAGAAAATTTGCAATGCGCTCGTCGTTGAAGGAGCTGATCAAATCATAGGATTTGCGTTGTTTTACACGAATTACTCCACGTGGAAAGGCAAATGCCTCTACCTCGAAGACTTCTTCATCCTTCCAGAATTTCGTCGCGACGGAATTGGATCACAGCTATTTGATCGGGTCGTTGACATTGCCAAGGAACGTAAGGTTCGACGCATGGATTGGCAGGTATTAGATTGGAACGAACCAGCACTTTCATTTTACTCCAAGAAGAATGCAACTCTAGATCCAGAATGGATCAATGGCCGCTTGTTTTTTGACGAATAAAACAACCTTTTCATCTTGTACGTGTTTAATCTATATGGCAGAATCAAAGAAAATACTGATCGCTGGCGGAACCGGCTTTATTGGTAAAGCACTCGTTCAAGAATTGCGTCAAGGTGGACATGACGTACGTATTTTATCCAGAAAAGCCGAGGCAACGAATGTCTTTGCTTGGAATCCCGATCAAGGAGAAATTGATGTGGCCGCATTCGAAGGAGTGCAGGTGCTCATCAACCTATGTGGATCTGGGATCGCTGACCAACGGTGGACAAAAGAACGTAAAAAAGACCTACTGGCATCTAGGGTAGGCACCAATGCCTTTTTGTTCAGCAAGATTGATCACATGCCACACCTTGAACAATTCATTTCTGCCTCCGGAATCAATGCCTATGGATTTGATAGTGCAGATGAACAACATCCAGAAAACGATTCATTCGGAACTGACTTCCTATCTGATTTGGTCAAAAAATGGGAAAAAAGCGCTGATGATTTTGCTGTGAAATGTCCCGTAGTAAAAGTGCGCATAGCTGTCGTTTTAGGAGCCGATGGGGGTGCATTGAAACGCATGTTGCCAGCGATTAAACTAGGAATTGGCTCACCTCTCGGAACTGGCAAACAATTCATGCCCTGGATCCATTCCTCGGATTTGGTTGGTATCTTCATACACTCCATTGACCAACAATTAAACGGTGCGTTCAACGCCGTAGCGCAATGTGACACCAATCGTGCGTTTATGAAGGAGCTTGCCCAACAACTCAAAAAACCATTCTTCTTTCCTGCAGTTCCCTCCTTTGTTTTGCGGGCTATGTTCGGAGAAATGGCGGATGTACTTTTGAAAGGAACAAGCGCATCGAATCACAAAATAATTGAAACGGGATATTCTTTTATGTACCCTTCTTTAGCTGCTGCTTTAAAGAGTGCTTTATCTTCATAATTGCTACAATAAATCATTTGCCAAATTTGCCAATTCCGAACGCTCCCCTTTTTCAAGCACCACGTCAGCAAATAATTTCTGCCCTTTCAATCGATCAATCAGATAAGCCAATCCGTTTGAATATTCGTCCAAATAAGGTGTGTCAATCTGGTTTACGTCACCGGTAAAGACAATTTTGGTGTTCTCGCCAGCCCGCGTAATGATTGTTTTCACTTCATGTGGTGTTAAATTTTGTGCTTCATCAACAATGAACATGATATTCGACAAGCTGCGGCCACGGATGAATGCCAATGGCGTAATCACGATGCGACCCGAGTTTTCCATTTCAAGGATAGACTTATACTTCTTTTCATTTTCACTAAACTGCGACTTGATGAATTTCAAATTGTCCCAAAGTGGTTCCATGTAAGGACCAATTTTATCGTTCGCATCCCCCGGAAGAAACCCAATTTCCTTGTTGGAAAGTGGAACTATTGGTCGTGCCAGAATGATTTGATGATAATTCTTGCTTTGTTCGAGTGCCGACGCCAATGCAAGTAAAGTTTTTCCTGTACCTGCAACTCCTTGTAAGGCCACCAATTTGATGTGCGGATTTAAAAGGGCATGAAAAGCAAAGGCCTGCTCGGCATTCTTCGGTTTAATGCCGTACACATATTCTTTTTCAATGCGTTCCAATTGGTCTGTGAAATGGTCGTAAAACGCAAGCGACGATGACTTTCCATTTTTTAAAATATAATACCCATTGGTTATCTTCTTCTTGCCGAGAATTCCATTTTCATCCACTTTGCCCGCATGGAAGATGTGCCGTATAATTTCCGAGTCAACATGATCGATTGTGTTGGATGTTCCCTCCTCCTTTATTTCGACTTTGCCCGTTTCATAATCCTCTGCATTGATCCCTAATGCCTTTGCCTTGATGCGCAGGTTAATGTCCTTGGTGACAAGAACAACCTCCATCTTGTGCTCAGTTTCTTTTAATACAAGGGCTGCATTGATAATTTTATGGTCATTCTTGCCTGCTGAATAGATGTATTCAGCATTTATTTCCTTGGGATTATTGTCTAGCACTACTTTGAAGCTACCTAACTCTTTTCCCAAACTGATCCAATCTTGCAGACTGCCGTGTGATGATAGTTTGTCGATTTGCCGTATGACCTCCCGAGCAGAAAAATTCTTCGTGTCGTTTCCAATTTTGAACTTATCCAATTCTTCCAACACCGTGATGGGTATGGCAACATAGTTCTTTTTAAAGTTTGTGATTGCCTGATGATCGTGCAACAATACTGAAGTGTCTAACACAAAGATTTTCTGCTTTTTCGTCATACCCGTTTTTATTTAAAGGTAGTGACGCACTCTTTTAAAGTCATTTTGACCAATCAATAGTTATTTACACCACAATGTTAGATGAGCATACAATTCAATGAATACTGCGAACAAAACTAAAAGTGGTTTGTTTATTTAACAAATGCTTAAAATGGAAGAGTGGAAAGTTGTTCCTGGGTTTTCAAACTATGAGGTGTCCAACAAGGGCAGCATACGTTCTATCGAGCGCACATCTACCATGAAAAACGGTCGTGTTGTTCATTTAGAAGGTCGTTTAAAGACAATCCGTATTCATCCTAAAAATGGTTTTCTTCTAACCGATCTTGTTGACGATAAAGGAAAGCGACGCACAGTGTATCCACATAAAGTGGTGGCTATCGCTTTTATTCAAAATCCACAACCTCGAAAAAATAAAGTCGTTGTTCACCTCGATGGAAATCTAAACAACAACTATGTTGAAAATCTCGCTTGGACGAGTTTCAGTGCATCGATAAAAAAAGGGTTTGAATCGGGTAAACGCGACAATTCGCAGCTATGGCTGAAACGTCGATTAAAATACGGTCCGAAAGGCGGTAACACATCCAATGGCCGGCCTGACCCTCTCGATTACGCGCAAAGAAAACGAATTCACTTCTTGCGTGTTGAGAAAGGAATGACACTAAAGGAGCTTTCCGAAAAATACAACTGCAGTATTTCGCACATTCACAAAACCTTGCTGCGCTTCGAAAACGAAGAATAAGTTTAAAAGAATTTATTTCTACGAATGAGGCGATCAACGGGAATGTAAATCGTTCCAAAGGCCTCACTCCTGCTCAATGAATCTATGCTAAATTGTAGACGAGTTCCCTTTTCAGTCCACACCCCATTGTTGCGTCGGTGTTCTTCTATCGCTGGTGTATGGGCACCAGAATGGAAAATGAAATAATTGTCTTTCTTTTTAAATCGCAGTTCTGGCGAAAATAAAAACCTAAACTTATCTTCGCGCTGTGTGATGATTCCTTTTGCCATAAGGCGATTGAACAAAGGTTGACCTTTTTCATTCATGGATAAAATGAGTGAGAACCCTGGCACATTTACATTGCGTTTTTTCTCCACCTCAGTTACGTTAAAATCCTCATCGAGCACCGACTCAATATAGCTTTCTTGCACCGTTTGAAAACCGCCTTGGCGAAAAGACAAATCACCATCCCACGCATTTAGAAAGTCAGCCGTTGGAAATCCAATTTTTCGTCCCAATTTCACAAGCCAGATGTAAATTGGATCTGTTGGGCTCGTTCTTAGTTTTGTAATGTCCAAATGAATATTGAGCATCTTACTTGCAAATTCTCCTTCTTTGAAATTCATGCCTGGGGCCTTCATGGCAATATTCAAGGGCTTTGTATTTCGAATGTAGGCCAGCAAACTAAAACTCACTGAATCGCTGTCATGCGCAAAAATGGCTGTTTTAATTCCGTTCTCCTTTAGTTTTTTCCAATTCGAATAAATCACCAATTTCTCCTTTCGAAATTGCTTTTCATGCAAGAAGGCCTTCCAGCAAGGAGCCATCACATAGCGCTTGGCTTCACTTACCCGCTTCAATATCGGCTCAAAATTCTTCCCTTTATACACCAACAAATAATTCTTTCCATAGAATAAATACCCATTCTCTGCTGGGTAGGTATATACCTTTTGTTCATTGATGAGCGTATCCCGTATGTCGGCAAATTTCCGCAAGCGTTCTATGCCCTGAAAAATTTTGCTGCTGTCACTCACATGAAGTACCGCCCCCCATTGTCCTGTTTCATAGGCAAAGAAGTAGGCGGGATTTTGAAGATTGAGTCCATACATTTTTCCTTGACCTAATAAGAATTCATAGGAAAAGAAATCGCGGAAAGGAATTTTATGGTAAAACAACATGCCACTGGTTTCGCGCGCAACATCAAGCAAATAGGCTCGACCCAGAAAATCCGCCTCAGGCAAACGATCCTCGATCCGAGGTGGGTCGGCTTTGCCAAATAAAAGTGGCCTTAAATAAAGGAAAGCTCCTAGTGCAACAGAAAGAATTAAAATAAGGACAACCTTCTTAAACATGAAGTTGAATTATTTTGAAATGACATAAATGCTATTCAACAAATCAAGAAGGTATTTTCCTGAATTGTCATAGACCCCTTGATAATTGTACACTAAATTTAAGTTTGTTTTCTCCTTACTTGTCTTTGAGGATGTCAACTCCATGGTCCCTGTCTTCCCGCGCATGGCATCGATAATTTCATTTTCACGGTCACTGAAGAAATCACGAGGGAAGCGCTCGATGGCACGCGCCCAATCGATGTGAGCATACATGAAGCCACTTTTCTTTGCGCGCTTGCCAGACTTTTTCGACAAAGCTTCTTTGCCATACCCATTGGTGTGATTCAGCGCAAGGTCCGCATCATTCGTGAAAATGAACAAGCCATTGGTATTGATCATGTACAAATCGGCAGCGTCGAGAATAGCTTTTTCACACACCCAGTAGGTACCCATATTTTTAAATCGCGATGTCAGACGAGATAAGTGATTCAAGACCTTTTCGGGAATATCTGCCCGTTCTGTAGTGAAGCCAACCGTGAAAATAGGCATGTCTTCCTCTGCTTCTACTTCGCGTTCGCTGTATTCGAAGGTTTCTTCGTCGTAGCTGAATTCTATTTTTGTCGTTTTGATCTTCTGAATGCCGTTAAAACTGCCAAACATACTGCCCTTGTAGGTGCCAAACAATGCATCCTTGTTGATGAACTCATTGAGCAATTCAATGGTCAACACATTAGAACTCATGCGTGCATTTTTCTCGGAAGACAAAATCGGCATAATCACTTTGTACGCTTGCTCATAGGCCTCGCGAAGATTGACATTGTACGAGAAAAATGCCGTGTTGTCCTTATGGATGTATTTTAACACATCCTTATCGAACTTTGAATCGTTCATCTTTTGGTAGATCGAGCCAAGTTCTTCGCCATAGCGCACCTCCATTTTAAACTCAACAGAGGCTTGATTGAGAATGAGGTCACCAAGAATCACATTTCCCGTGTACAATTCTTTCATGTCCTCAAATAGCGATGGAAACATGGTTTGCATATACCACATGCCTTCTGCTTTCTGCAGGTTGCGTGAATTGTCCAAATAGAAAACACCCTCCGACGTATGCGTCAATTGTTCTGCAAAACGAGCATCGGAATTGACTAGATTGATTTGACCAATAAACAATTCCTCACACAAAGCAGAAAGGTATTCCATTTCGAGCATCACTTGCACACTGTCGCGCAATTCGTAGTAGTTCTTCTCGAGCAGGTTTTCATCCTCTAAAATCCCTTCAACATCTTCCTCTTCCAATAATTCTTCTTCAGATTCCTCAGCAGGTCCTTCAATCTCTTCGAATTCAAACTCGCCTTCAAGCAACTCGCCATCCTCATCGAAGTCATCATACCCATCGTTGTAATAGGGATTCTCATTTCCTCTTGAATACCAAATCGAATCCGTGACTTCATCAATTTTTTCCATGCTTGGTTCTACACGTACCAGCAATGCAGCATCTCCTTTAATGATGAGATGATTGAAATAGGAGCTATAAAACTCAACACCAGGATAAAGATCTACCTCTTGTTCAAAATCGTCAAAAACGACAAATAAATCCTGTTTGTCTTTAATGCCTAGTGTAAAACCTGAAACCTCATAGTTTTCACCCTTCCCGTAGAACACGTTCAATTTTTGATCGAAGTCGATCCCTGAATCTTTCAATGTTTTACCTGTTGTTGAGCCATCGAACAATTCTTGCTGAACCTCTTCCATGAATTCATAGCGCACAAGATCGTCGAGCGAAATTTTCTGCAATAAACTAATGTTGTTCAAGCTGAAAACAGTGACAGCATCCTTTGGAATGAGTGATTCGGATTTAACAGACGGGGTGGTTTCGGTCAGAGTTTGACCATGTAAATCTATAACACTACCTGCAAAAAGAAGCGCTAAAATCAATTGAAAATGAGAAGGACGGATCACTTTATATGGTTCTACGGATTGTAATGCGAAGTTACGAAAATTACCTCGAATTTTACTTGAGAGGAGTAAGATAGATGACGTTATCCAAAAGGGTTGTATTTTGCGACAAGGAATGAGGATTTGTCTTAATCATTACGTTCATTTTATTTGCGGAAATTTGCGCAGAAGGATTGTCGTAATGATCTACAGGACGCTCAAAGCGTGTGATTGATGTGTAGGTTCCTTGTTTGAGTAGCACAATGTCTTCTTGTTGAAATTCTGTGGTTTTCTTCACGGATATTTCTGGAATTGAACGCACAAGTTTTTGACCGTCCCAGTTCAACCAGATGGCATCTAGTTCGGGAACATTTTTATCGCGAAGTTCATCGCGCACTACCTCTTTGATTGCCGTTTGAAGTAACGACACACTGGTGAAATCGCAGCGCAGTTTAAATACGAAATTCTCGAAATCTGACTCTACTGTGACATTGGATATGCCCGGTTTTGCATCTAACTTTTTCTGAAAATCAGCAATTCGTTCATTCAACTCTGGAATGGAAGGAACACGGATGCCATTTACACTGTCCAAAGCAAGAATGGAGGTCACTTTAACCTTGCTCGAACTTAAATTCACCGTATACTTCAGTGTTCCGCTGCCGTCATTGTTGATTTTTATATCATCGATAAGCTCAATGCACGAGCAGAGCGACAAAGCACAAAAGAAAAGCAAGGAAAACGTCCAAAATTTCATAGTACAAATTTAAACATTTCCGCGCTTGGCAAAAAGCAAGCCACAAGTTATACGCCTTAATTTTATAAAACACGTTCAATTAAGGTGTATTTTTCTTTCTCTAGGCCCAAACACCCTTCCTACTTTCTGTCAATTCCCTATATTTGCATCAAATTCATCACATGACGGATTCATCAAGAATTTCTACAACAAAAGCACCAAAACCGGTTGGATTGTATCCACATGCCCGAAAGGTTGGGAATTTACTTTTCCTTTCTGGTGTTGGTCCGCGCGTTGCGGGCTCCGATGCAACCGATTCAGCTGTTCCAGGATTAACATTGGATAAAAATGGAAACTTCATTGAATTTGATTTCGAGGCACAATGCCGCAGCGTGTTCGATAATGTGCGTATTATCCTTGAAGAAGCAGGCTCAAGCTGGGGTCAACTTGTTGATGTCACCGTGTTTTTGGTCCACATGAAACGAGATTTTCACACTTATAATCGGGTGTACGCAGAATATTTCAAAGACAACTTGCCTTGCCGCACGACCGTTGAAATCAACTCACTTCCCACGCCGATTGCGATTGAATTAAAATGTATAGCAACAATTGATTAAACCATGACAGGATTCATTCTTCGCTGCCTGATTGCCGCAGCAACCTTATTTTTTACCGTTTGGCTTTTCTTTACAGGACATTGGGGATGGGGAATTACCATGATTCTTCCCGTTGGGCTTGTTATTCTTTCTTTTTTCAGAAATGAAAATATGATTCTTGCATTGAATCAAATGCGTTTGGGAGATACAGATAAAGCGAAAAAATACATCAACCGCATCTCTGCGCCTCACCTTTTGCCACGGAAGCAACATGCCTATGTTTTGTTTCTTCAATCTGTGATGAACAGTCAAGAATTTGGATTTGCGAAAAGCGAACAATACTTGCGCAAGGCGATTGGACTTGGACTTCGCACGGGTCAAGACAATGCCGTTGCACGCATGCACCTCGCTGGTATTTGTTTGCAAACAAGCCGCAAGGCTGAAGCTGAAAAATTGTTGGCAGAAGCAAAAAAACTGGACAATACAGGAATGCTGAAGGAGCAAATTGCGATGATGCAAAACCAAATGAAGACGGCGCCGTCTAAAAACCAAATGCGCATGGCCCAGATGATGGGTGGTCGCAAGAAAACGCCGCGCGCGCGCTAATGGAGAAAGACATTACTAATCGCATCGTTTCTCAGCCTTGGGCCGATTACGAACTCATCGACGCGGGAGGCGGAAAAAAATTAGAGCGCTGGGGAAAGGTCATCACCATTCGTCCAGAAATTCAGGCCTACTTCAAGTCAGAAATCCCATTCACCGAATGGGAGAAATTGGCCAACTGGGAATTCCGCACGAAAGCGGGGAACAGTGGTACATGGAGGGCCATAAAACAAAACTCTCCCAAACAGTGGAGCATCACGTATCGCCAAGTGCATTTTCAGCTCGAACTGACGAAATTCAAACATGTTGGTTTATTTCCTGAGCAACGAAGCAATTGGGACCTCATCCGTCAGCACCTCCATACAGACGATAAATTCCTGAATCTCTTTGCCTACACAGGTGCGGCTTCTTGCATGGCGCGAAATTCCGGTGCGGAAACCTACCATGTAGATTCCGTTAAACAACTCATTTCTTGGGCGAAATCGAACATGGAAGAAAGCCGTTTGCTCAACATCAAATGGGTACTTGAAGATGCACTGAAGTTTGCCAACCGTGAAGTCAAACGGGGTAATAAATACAAGGGCATTATCATGGATCCGCCTTCTTGGGGCATTGGTGCTAAAGGGGAAAAGTGGAAGTTGGAAGAGAAAATTGATGAGCTTCTGGCAAGCGCTGAATCCTTGCTCGACGAAGATGGATTCCTGATCGTCAATACCTATTCACCGACCTTTGACCTCAACATGTTAGCCGGCTTAGCGGAACTTTATTTCGCAAATAGGCCCTTTGAAGTGAAGGAGTTGTGGATGAAAACAAGCACTGGTAAGGACCTCTATTTTGGGAATGTTTTGCGTGTAGGATTCTCTACTCGAGAGGATTAGTCATAACTTTAGCCTTCCATCACTGCCCTTCTAATCGGAAGTTTGAACGGGACTCTCGAAAAAAAAGCTACATTTGTTCGCAGCATTACTTGTGGAAACAGAAAAAAAAATAGCAGTTATTGGAGGCGGAAGCTGGGCAACCGCACTTGTCAAAATTTTGTGCAACAACCTCAATTCTGTGAATTGGTGGATGCGCAGTGAAACAGCAGTAGCGCACATTATCAAATACAAGCACAACCCAAATTACCTTCAGTCCGTAGAGTTTAATCTCTCTAAAATCAATGTTTCGACAGATTTAGAAGAAATAATTCGCCCTGCGGATATCGTTATTATCGCGGCACCATCCGCTTTTCTTGTTTCCATTTTTGAGAATTTCCCGGCGGAAAAAATGAAGAACAAGACTGTTTTTTCTGCCGTAAAAGGAATTATTCCAGAATTCAATGCCATTCCTGCACGCTTCATCCATAAGACCTTTGGAACGCCATACGACAACATCGGAATCATTTGCGGTCCTTGTCACGCGGAAGAGGTAGCCCTTGAACGACTTTCTTATTTGACCATTGCTTCACAAGATGATGAAGTCGCAGAAGAAATGGCTGACTTGCTCGCTTGCCGCTACATTAAAACCACCATTTCAGACGACCTTTTCGGAACTGAGCTATCCGCTATACTAAAAAATGTATATGCTTTAGCTTCAGGAATCTGCTCAGGCTTGGGGTATGGAGATAATTTTCAATCGGTATTGATTGCCAACGCCATTCAGGAGATTGAGAACTTTATTGACGAGGTTAGTCCCATTCACCGCGATGTGAAGTCAAGCGCATACCTTGGTGATTTGCTTGTTACCGCCTATTCCAAATTCTCGCGCAACCGCACATTCGGGTTCATGATTGGAAAAGGATATTCTGTGAAAACTGCTCAATTGGAAATGGACATGATTGCAGAAGGGTACTACGCTACAAAATGTGTCATGGAAATCAACAAGAAGTTCCAAGTGGAAATGCCCATCGTAGAAGCCGTTTACAACATTCTGTACGAGCGCATTTCTCCAGCAGTTGAAATGCGCCTTCTGTCAGATCAGTTATCTTAAGCTCATGCCTAATCGTTCTCCTCATCAGCGTCCATTCTTTTTGAATGCCTCTTTTTTGCGCTTCCGTCATCTTTCATTTTTACTCCTTCATTTTTCAATATTCACCATTCATTTTTCATTTAGCCAAGGGCTTATTGATCATGTAAATCCGTTTATCGGGACCATGAATGCGGGACACACTTATCCAGGGGCGAGCATGCCTTTTGGTGCAGTGCAATTAAGCCCTGATACAGATACGATTCCTTTTTCAGTCAATGGAAAATATACGGGTGATGTCTATAAATACTGCGCGGGCTACCAGTATGAAGATCCTACGATCGTTGGCTTCACGCACACTCATTTCAGTGGCACAGGTCATTCCGACTTGGGAGATATTCTACTTATGCCGGGAACGGGTAAGGTTCAACTAAACCCCGGAACCGAAAGCCAACCCGACAAAGGATACCGCTCTCGCTACTCGCATTCCACCGAAAAGGCATCGCCCAACTACTATAAAGTCTATTTGGAGGACCCAAAAGTTATGGCTGAAATGACGACGACTACCCGTGTTGGGGTGCACCGCTATACGTTTGATCAACCCGAAAATGCGCACCTCATCTTGGATTTGATTCATGGAATTTACAATTACGACGGAAAAAATGCATGGACCTTTTTGCGCGTAGAAAACGACACCTTGATTACGGGGTATCGCCAAACGAATGGATGGGCTCGAACACGTACTGTTTATTTTGCCATTTCCTTTTCTCAGCCCATCAGCACCTATGGCTTTGAAAACAATCGGCCATCGGGGTACAATGGCTTTTGGGGGAAATTCGATCAATCCAAAGATTTTCCAGAGATGGCTGGCGAAGGTATTCGTGGCCACATCCATTTTGATTTGAAAAACAATCCTGTCTTGATGGTCAAAGTAGCCCTTTCACCCGTAAGCACAGAGGGTGCAATTGAGAACATGCGCATTGAAGCGCCAATGTGGGACTTTGAATCGATAAAAAATCAAGGTCAAACAGCATGGGAAAATGAATTGTCGAAAGTAAAAATTGAGGCAAGCACCCCTGAAGAATACACGAACTTTTACACAGCACTTTACCATTGTTACCTCGGAACGACCATTTATATGGACAATGACAACAGGTACAAAGGCCTTGATCAGAGCATTCATACGGCAGAAGGATTTACCAATTACACCACCTTCTCCTTGTGGGACACCTACCGCGCCTTGCATCCCTTGTACACTATCCTGCAGCCGAAACGCAACAGCGATATGATCAATTCTATGCTCGCTCATTACGACCAAAGTGTACATAAGATGCTTCCTGTTTGGTCACATTACGCCAATGACAATTGGTGCATGATTGGGTATCACGCGGTTTCCGTTTTGGCCGATGCCATGGTGAAAGGTGTTACCGGTTTCGATCACATACGAGCCATTGAAGCGAGTGTTCAAACCTCGAACAATGAATGGTTTGATGGCTTAAAGTCATACATGTCGAATTCGTTCTATGTTGCTGAAGACCAAAGTGGCAATTCTGTGTCAAAAACCTTGGAATTTGCCTACGACGATTGGGCCATTGCTCAGATGTTATCGTTGCATCCAGAATTGTCGGATGGATCCGAAGTCGATTTGAAGGATTATTATTTGATGCGGGCGGATTCATACACCGAAGTATTTGATTCAACCATCGGGTTCATGCGGCCGCGACTTTCGAATGGCAGCTTCAAGTCCCCGTTTGATCCTTTGGATACGCACGGACAAGGATTTATCGAAGGAAATGCCTGGAATTACAGCCTGTATGTCCCACACAATCCCTTAGCCTTGATTTCATTGATGGGTGGGGATAAACGTTTTGTCGAACACCTCGATTCCCTCTTCACCATGCCTTTGGCCGACAAATACATCGAACACACTGAAGACATTATGCGTGCTGGAATCATCGGCAACTACGTGCACGGGAATGAGCCTTCCCACCATGTTCCCTTCCTTTACAACTGGACCTCGCAACCTTGGAAAACACAGGCACAGACACGCGCTATTCTTCCGTCTCAATACAAAGCTAGCGCGGACGGATTAGGGGGCAATGACGACTGTGGACAGATGAGTGCTTGGATGGTGTTCGCTTCACTTGGCTTTTATCCCGTAGCACCTGGTTCAGTAGAATATGCCTTGACAAGTCCAAGTGTAAAATCTGCACAGTTGGAGCTAGAAAACGGAAAGACCTTCACTGTGAACGTTCGTCATCAAGGCCCAAAAAATGTCTATATTCAAGCCGTCTATCTCAACGGAAAAGCATTAAATCGCCTCTTCATCACCCATGCGGATCTTGTCAATGGAGGAACACTAGATTTTCACCTAGGACCGCGACCAAATACACGCCTAGGAATCAACCAATAATTGCGTTGGCCAAGGTGTCAATGATTCCGTGATTGAAGCACCATTAACTCCATGCTTTTTAGTAGTTTTGGGTCTATGAAAGTGTTCAAATTTGGCGGCGCATCAGTCAAAGATTCATCCGCTGTGCGCAATGTATCCGGCATACTCTCCATGTTTCATGGCGAAAAGATTGCCGTAGTCGTTTCAGCAATGGGAAAAACCACCAACAAATTGGAAGAAATCGTTGCGGCCGAGCAGCGTCACGATAAAAAAACCTTTGATGCTTTGGTGGATGACCTCTATGCCTTTCATCTCGAGATCATGGCGGACTTGTTTCAAGAACGACATTATGCCGCTTACAATGCCGTTGAGGAAATTTTCGAAATCCTCCGAGCGCGCTTCAATCAGCCCTTTCCTGAAAATATCGATTTTGAGTACGATCAAATCGTGTCCTTGGGTGAGTTGCTTTCCACTCAAATCATTTCTGCCTTCCTAAATGAGCAGGGACATGCCACGCGCTGGGCAGATTCACGTCAGTTGATCCGCACCGACAACCGATACCGCGAAGGAAATGTCGATTGGAAAAAAACAGAAGAACTCATTCGCGAACGTTTGATACCTGCATTTGAGCACAATGACATTCTTGTTACCCAAGGATTTATTGGCGCAACAGGTGAAGGATTTACAACAACACTGGGCCGTGAAGGGTCGGACTATACCGCTGGAATATTGGCATACTGCACCGATGCCGAAAGCGTTACCATTTGGAAAGATGTCCCAGGAATGCTCAATGCCGACCCGAAGCACTTCGAAAACACGGTGAAACTTGATCAGATTTCATTCCGCGAAGCGATTGAATTGTCGTACTACGGCGCCTCAGTCATCCACCCAAAAACTGTCAAGCCGCTGCAGAACAAAGGAATTCCACTTTATGTGAAATCGTTCCTTCAACCCGAAGCGGAAGGCACCGTCATTCAAGAGTCTACAGCCAATGACCATTTGATTCCTTCATTTATCGTCATGAAAAATCAGGTATTGTTTTCCATCAATCGACGTGACTTCTCCTTCATTGTAGAAGAGCACTTGAGCGACATTTTCAAGCGACTAGCGAGTTTAGGTGTAAAAATCAATTTGATGCAGAACTCAGCCTTGAATTTTTCCATACTTGCCGACCGCAGTAAAACGGACCCGAAGAAAGTCATTGAACAGTTCACTGACAATTATGAAGTACGCTACAATGAGGGACTTGAGCTCGTCACCATTCGCCATTACGATGCACTTACCCTTGCCATGTTGAGCGAAGGAAAAGAAACCTTGGTGGAACAGCGTACGCGTCAAACTGCGCGTCTCGTGCTCAAGGAAAAAACCTTGTAAAATACCGCGAATAAGGTATTCAAAAACCCCGTTTAAGCGTTATTTTTGTAGCTCATAGGTATCGATGTCAGCAAAATTATCAGAAATAAAAAATGGCAACTGCGCAACAGTCACTTCCATCGAGGATTCGTCCATTCGATTGAAGCTGATGGAAATGGGCTTGCTGCCTGGTAAGGCTGTAACTGTATTGTTTCGCGCACCCCTGGGCGACCCAATTGCGATTGATGTCAATGGCTATATTTTATCATTGCGTCTCGATGAAGCAGCTTTGATTCTTGTAGAAGAACCCTCACTCGCGATTGCCTAAGTCAGAGCCCATGAAGATTGCCTTACTCGGAAATCCAAACACAGGGAAAAGTTCTGTTTTTAATCTCATTACAGGACTGCGGCAGCAAGTAGGAAATTTCCCAGGTGTTACGGTCGAAAAGAAAACTGGAACGCTACAAATTGATGGCAACTCGCACACAATTATCGATTTTCCTGGCACCTATAGCCTGTACCCACGATCAAAGGATGAGCAAGTTGTTTATTCCGTTCTTTCCAATGAAGATTCTGAAGACTACCCAGATGTTGTTGTTGTCGTCATTGATCAATCTAACTTAGAAAGGAATTTATTTCTATTCTCCCAGATTTACGATCTTGGACTTCCAACAATTCTGGTCCTCAACATGACAGACCTTGCCCAGCGCAATGGACTTTCCGTCGATACAGATAAATTGAAGACATTCTTCCCCTCAGCCCATATTGTTTCCACCAATGCACGGGTTGGTATGGGGAAAGAACGTTTGATGACGGCCATTTCAGACATGGCACAAGCTACACCTGAACGAAGATCTCCTATTCCACTTTGCCCCATTGACGATGTGACGTGCCAAGAGCAAGAAGCCAAGGCGCGCTATACATATATTCACAAGGTCATTGATTCTTCACTTTCCAGGATTGATAAAGAAAAGAAAGCAGCAGTAAGCTCACTAGACCGACTTTTCGTTCATCCTATTTTTGGCTACATCATTTTTGCAGCGATACTTTTTGTTGTTTTCCAATTCATCTTTGCCTTTGCGGTGATACCGATGGATCTTATTGATACAGGATTCTCTGAATTTGCAGGGTGGCTGTCCCTTTCCATGCCAAATGGCGTATTTTCCGATTTAATTTGTCAAGGAATTATTCCAGGCATTGGGGGAGTATTGGTCTTCGTGCCTCAAATTGCGCTCTTGTTTTTCTTCATTTCTATTTTAGAAGAGACGGGATATTTATCGCGCGTGGTATTCATCATGGACCGGCTCATGCGGCCTTTGGGCTTGAATGGAAAAAGCGTTGTGCCTTTGATGTCGAGCGTAGCCTGTGCTATACCTGGCGTGATGGCGACACGCACCATTGCCGACTGGAAAGAACGAATGATCACCATTCTGGTAGCCCCATTGATGAGTTGCAGTGCCCGCATTCCTGTGTACACACTGTTGATTGCCTTGGTTATTCCCAAGACAAGGATTCTCGGGATCTTCAATCTTCAAGGTCTTGTACTCTTTGGCCTTTACACCTTGGGATTGGTTGCTGCCCTATTGGTCGCAGCACTTCTAAAATTCATTCTTAAATCTCGCGACAAAGGCTTCTTAATGCTCGAGCTACCGAGCTTCAAATCGCCTCGATGGGGAAATGTAGGCATTACCGTTTGGGAAAAAGTAAAAGTATTTATTCTTGATGCGGGAAAGGTCATTCTCGCCATCTCCATCCTCCTTTGGGCACTTGCTACGTATGGACCAAGCGAGTCGATGAAAAAGAATATTGCTAAAGCAAA
>CAIQQH010000002.1 GCA_903873915.1 uncultured Flavobacteriia bacterium
GCGGATTTCGATTATTCTGTTTCCACCTATAACCCGTATTCGCTTATTTCTCGGGTCAATCGAAATGATTCAACCGTGAAAGTGGATGCGTATTTCATCGCTTGTTTTAATAAAGCCAAAGAAATTTGGAAGAATACAGAGGGAGCTTTCGACCCTACCGTTTATCCTTTGGTGAATGCCTGGGGATTTGGCCCAGGTAAAAAGCAACACATTAAACAAGTGGTAATCGATAGCATTTTAGTCTTTGTCGGATTTGAGATGGTCGAATTGCTAGGAAACAAGATTGTAAAGAAAGACCCACGCCTTGGACTCGATTTCAATGCCTTTGCACAGGGCTATTCCGTGGATGTAATCGCTCAGTTTTTATTGTCGAAAGGCATCAAGAATTTTGTCGTTGAAATTGGGGGAGAGGTATACGCCCATGGGAAGATGGAGAACAATGGATGCTGGCTTGTTGGCATCGAAGAACCAACGGATAATCAAGAAACGAACAATGAATTGTACCTCATCGTGGAACTTGAAAATCAGGCTTTGGCAACATCAGGCAACTATCGAAAGTACATTGTTGAGAATGGAGTGAAATACGCGCACCACATCGATCCTAAAACAGGCTATCCTGCGAAAAACAATCTATTAAGTGCTTCCATTCTTGCAACGGAATGTATCTCCTCTGATGCAAATGCCACAGGAGTATTGGTGATGGGATTGGAAAAAGCAATTACATTTCTTGCTGCTCATCCTGAACTTCAGGCCTATCTCATTTATTCGGATGAAAATGGCAATTACAAGGTATATCAAACGCCGGGAATGAAATCCATCATTGTAGGTAGATAAAAAAAAGGCACCTGTTTGGATGCCTTTCTCTTCTTGTAAATCGAATATTATTTGTTCAAAACGATCTTCCGTTCTGTTGTCAAAATACCATCGGTAATGTAGATGAAGTAAAGCCCATTTTTGAATGCTGTCAAATCAATACTGATGGTTCCACTTTCATTCATCAAGTCTTGCGTGTAAATTGCTTCACCAACCATGTTCATCACTTTGACAGATGTAGCTTTCGCGTAATCAATGTTAAAGAGACCATCTGTACTTGGGTTAGGATAAACTGTAACTCCAGTTAACACGTTGTTCTCTTCCACTCCTGCAGCTGATGGCATCCAATTCAATGAAACATTCGAAAAGTTCGCGTCTGTTGCTGGTGTTTGACTATCAGAGTTTGGACCTTTCACGAAAGTAAATGATTTAAGGACAGTGCTAGATCCATGATTCCATGTTTCTTGAATAGTAACTTTATAGGTTCCGTCAGGCACAAGTACACCACTTGCGTTGGTTCCATCCCAAGTGATGGTCTTCGTACCAAAACTCGAAAGCGTAGCTCCAGAAGTTGCTCCGACAACATTACAAGATGCCGCCAAACAGTTACTCGATGCACCACCAGAATTCGTTGCGAATGTTGGTAAATGGTCTTTGGTTCCTGCGCCTGCATTTCTAATTTTTGTCTTAACAAATGCCCCTGTTGAGGACTGAATCCATACAGCAAGTACATTTTTATTTCCCGTGTAACATGGGCTATGCGCTACCTGTGTAAAGGTAAATGTAAGCGTGCCATAGGATTGAGCAAAAGCGGATACAGACAAAATGATTGCTGCAGCAGACATTGATAATTTTTTGACCATGGTTTTCATTTCAAATGGTTATAAGGTAATAGCGCAAATTTATGAAATAAATCTTTTTTACTATCAGATTTCCGTGTTTTATTTTAAGTTTTTAGTATTAATTAGAATGATTCTAATTAGCACATGGACTTGGTAAAATCCACCAATGTGCAAAGCCTTCTAAGCGGATTTCATTCTCATAGTCGGCACATGCTTTCTCTTTTTCATTTAATAGTATGTAATTCAGTGCCCGATTGTAGTAAAACAATGAATTGTTAGGATTAAGGTCTATGGCAGAATTCAGATCAGAGAGTGCTTCTAAACGTTTATTTTGCTTTAAATTCACTCGTGACCTGAAATAATAATTGTTAGCATCAAGCGAATCTTTCGAAATGGCTTTATTGCAGAAGAGTAGTGCTTGATCATATTGATGTAAATACACAAACAAAAGTGCAAGTTGATGATCTGCCGCAGCGAATTTTTGATCCGTAATCAGCTTTTTTAATGAGGATGTATAGTCCGTTAATTTGTGTTTTTGCAATTCACCAATAGGATAATCCATTTCGAAAAAGGGATTCAACCGAATGGCGTTGAGATAATAGGAAATAGCAGTGTCAAAAGAATGATTTTCTTCTTGAATAAAGCCCAGGTAATAATAAGATTGAACATTACTTGAATCTATAGATACCGCCTTAGCGAGGTCTTTTTCTGCCAATAAAAAGTCTTTTTGTTTGACTTTAATCCATGCGCGGTGAATGTACGCGTCTGCATGTTCAGGATTCACGCGAATGGCATCGCTGTAATCCATGAAGGCACCTAGTTCATCCTTCATGTTCTCTTTTATCCTTCCCCTGAAATAGTGCGCATCAGCATTTCCGTCCTCGAGCCGAATTACCGAGGTGTAATCTTGAATGGCCTTCGTAAACTCTTTTTTCTTCTCCCAAATCATTCCCCGCAAGAAATAACTATCCACATGTTCGGAATCAATCGCAATTTGCTGCGTAAAGTCGACAATAGCGCCTTCGTAATCTTCAATTAGGTCCTTTACAAATCCACGATCAAAATAGGCATTTTCATCTTCAAGATTCAACGAAATAATTTCTGAGTAAAAGAAAATGGCACTATCGTACTCTTTTAGATGAAAATGCTCAGCGGCACATTCGTTATACTCCTCGATCAACGATTGCCCGTTAGCACACCATATGAATCCAATAATAAAAAGTGTTATTTTCAATCTCAACCCCATTTGTAATCGTTCAGTTTTCATTGGTAATGCGTCATTCGTAACTTGTCATTAGTAATTCGTCATTCGTAACTCGTCATTGGTAATTAGTAATTCGTCATTAGTAATGAGTAACTCTTCGTTCCTCAAGACTATGGGATCCCCCGATAATTAAGCACCCATTGGTTATCCTGCACATCACTTAAAATTTTCCAAAAGTTGCTGTCTAAGAAATAATCGGCATCAATATTCCGAACATCATATTCTTCAAAAAGGTATTTCTCCTGTAAATCGGACGGTCGGTAACGCTCATTGCTCCATCCTATTCCATTCACAGTATTGAATGGATATCCTGCAAAGCGCAGTTTCCAAAGTGAGTCACAAGGGACGCAGTAATCTGTTTCTTTTAGCGAAAATGAATCGGTATGTATGCCGATCATAAGATTTCGTTCTTCAAAATAATTTCTTCGTTGTGGATTGTAAATGCTGGGCCATTTTCCTGAGGCAATGTAAACAAACTCGCGTTGGGAGAGAATCTTGCGCTGAGACAGTGTTCTGCCGTTGTCCAAAAAACAAACAAAAGTGGTCAAACCAGAATTTGCTTGAATGGCGACACGCACCCCAAAAACTGCCCTAACAGGCTCCGGACGATTCGCGGAACTTGCAATAAACCAACAGAGGAAAAATAATGTATAGCGCATGATTCGAACGCTTCAAATGTACAATTATTTCCGACGGAATAGCTGCCAAACAATACCCATTGCTATGCAAAAACACACCACAAACGGCCACCAAGAATCAGAAAGAAAAAATGAAACAAGTAAAGCGGGAATCAGAAGGATGGCCAATAAGTGGAATTTTCCTTGGTGCTCACTTTCGTTCATCGAAGCGAATAATTTGCGTGGGTGTAATGCAATAGTCCAATTGGATGTCGTGTGGATCTATATCGTCTATGACACACATTTCGTCAAAAAGATGCAAACCGATGAAGATACAATTCGGCCGACATTTGCGCAGAAATCGGTCGTAAAACCCTTTTCCGTAGCCAATGCGATGACCAGAAGCGTCAACAGCAAGCAAGGGAACAAACACGATATCCAAGGTATCGGCTTTTATTGTCTTTCCATGGCTTGGCTCAGGAATACCAAATTCATTCACTTTCAACTGACTATGACTTTCGAATTGAAAGTGCTTCATGGAATGTTTTTCGAAATCAGATTTCGGAAGAGCAATAGTAGCACCTATTGAGATTCCTTTCTCAAGAATGCTGTAGGTATTTATTTCGCGTTGACGTTCAATGGGAAGAAACAAACTCAATACCTTGCCTTCCAGCTGGAAATGGGTGAATAGTTGCTCACAAATATCCGCAGAACGGCGCTCCAATTCATCTGGAGTAATTTCAAGCCGCTTTTGCTTATAGAGAGAACGAATCGACGCTTTTTGCATTACATTTTTGGAAAAAGATGTTTCGCGGAGGACATCACTTCTTGCTCATTGATGGCATTGGCTTTGTCCACTGCGCGCTGAAGTGCAACGGTAATCAGATCTTCTAAATCGTCTTTTTCCATGGTGGTGTGGTCTCCATTAATCTTAACGGATCGAACGGATCGATTTCCTGTAAGTTCAACGACAACGAGCCCATTTCCCGCTTCTCCTTCAACAAGAATGGCGGCAAGACGTGACTTACTTTCTTCAGCCATTTTTTTCATGGCTTCCATTTTGCCAAACATATCGGATCCAAACATATAACTAAGCGCTTTCGGTCAGCAAAAATAATGATATCAGTGAGTATATGTTAAAACTAAATAATTCTTATCAGGTTATAAATTTATTTAAATTGAAAAGATATACCTTTGACCTCATGAAAAAGAAACTATTTTTTGTCTTCGTACTGGTTGCATTGGGCATGCCTACTGTGGCACAAGTAGATGAGTCTAAAGATTCTCTGTATGCCGAAGAAGAGTACGTAGAAGAAGAGTCCAATTTAGTGGAAGAAACGTTTATGTCTTCGCGGGTGATCAATGGACACTCGGTGGAAATGCTGCGTAAAGGAGTTCTTGAGTTTCGCGTTGAACACCGTTTTGGTGATATTGCTGGTTCGAACGGAGGAGTTCAAACCTTATTCGGATTGGACAACTCATCAGATATTCGCATTGCCTTTGAATACGGCATCACAAACAATCTGATGGTTGGCATCGGTCGTAGCAAGGGTGCCGGAAATCCATACACGTCGTTGATGGATGGTTTTGCTAAATACCGTTTGTTGCAGCAAGAAAAGAAAGGAATGCCTTTTTCAATGGTACTTGTTGGTACCTCAAGTATGTCTTATGCAAAAGCGTCTACCGATGAATCATTGGTTCAAAATTACCCGAAGTTTAGTCACCGTTTCGCGTATTGCGCCCAGTTAAACATTGCACGGAAGTTTGGTGAACGCTTGAGTGTGGCTATTATGCCAACCGTTGTACATCGCAATTATGTGCTTCAATCGGATGTCAATACACTGTTTGCATTGGGCGGTGCCTTACGATGTGGTTTGACGTCGAAAACAGCGATTTTGTTGGAATACTACCACTGTTTCAATCCTTCTGGAACACGCGCAATGAATACCAATAGTTTAGGCATAGCTTTTGAATGGATTACCTTCGGACACAATTTCACCATTAACCTAACCAACTCAAGAGGTTTTGGTGAAACACAGTTCATCCCATACACCTACGAACAATGGTTGAAAGGCCAATTTCGCTTAGGGTTCTGTATCGGTAGAAAATACCAAGGAGAATAGCAACTTTTTAAATTAAAAATCATGAAATCAAACATTTTTTATGGCGCATTGGCAGGGGTAATTCTCTTGACATCTGCATCCTTGATTGCACCGCCAGCGCAAGAGTACAAAATCAAAGAAGGATTCAAAATTGAATTCAAAAGTAAAGATCCTTCTGGAATATTTAAAGAAGCCAAAGGATCGGTGAAGTTTGATGAAAGTGATCTCGAAAATTCTAAATTTTCATTGACATTTCCTATTGCGTCAATCAGTACCGGTAATGGAATGATGAACAAGAAAGCGCAAACCGAAGAGTGGTTTAGCGCGACTAAATACCCTGACATCAAATATGTATCAACGAAAATTGATAAATCGGGTGACGATTTTATTGTCTATGGAACTTTGACTATGAAAGGTGTATCGAAAGAGAAAAAGGTACCGCTGAAGATGTCAAAAACTGACGGTGGTTTGACATTCTCAGGTTCGTTCGTTGTGAATCGCATGGATTTCAAAGTCGGGAAGGAAAGCGATGCAGTGCCGAACAACATGAACATCAGTTTTTCATTACCAGTTACAAAAAAACAATAAGCATGTTTAAGCGCGTACTTTTTCTGGGTATTGCTTCCGGAGTTCTATCTGGTTTGGCAAGTCATATTTTTATGATGGTGTACAAGGAGGTAATGTTTGTGGACTTCTCTCCAGTGTTAAAAGCATATCAACTCTATGCGGCCTGTGTTTTTGGCTGTGTATTGGCTTCTATGGGGTATTTTGCCGCTATGAAGGTGGTGCCTCGTTTTGGTGAAATCATCTTCAATTTGTTGTTTGTGATTCTTTCATTCGCAAGTATCATTTCTCCAATCATGTTTACGTTCCCGCCTGAATTGGATGTGAAAGGGATCGATGAAATCACGATGTACTTTATTCCATTTACAGTGACCTTACACTTCTTCCCGGCAATCGTATGGTTCGCCATTAAACCCATTTTCATCAAATCAGTATGAAGGCTTTCCTAATAATTTTTAGCGCGCTAACCCTAGGTGTATTGACCTTGAATTCCTGCAATAAGGACAAGGTGCCAGTAGACTGCATTACTGCAGGTTGCACGGATACGATATCCTTCGCAAATCAAATTTTGCCAATGATTCAAAATAACTGTGTGGGTTGTCATCAACCGGGAAATGCATCTGGAGGGTATTCTCTTTCTACATATTCAGAAATCTCAGCGAATGCCGATGCGATTCTCAACTCATTGTATGGAACATCAGTGGCGTTAATGCCTCAAGGTGGGCCTGCGTTGGCGGATACGCTCATTCAGCAATTTAGCTGCTGGAAGTGCCAGGGAAAAATGGATAATTAAGAGTTAAGAATGAAAAATTAAGAATGAAGAATTAAAAATGAAGGATGAATAATTATTGTTCGTCAAAGACATATCAAAGGGTTCCAATAGGGGCCCTTTTTTTATTCGATGCGGCGCATAACAAGCTCATTCACTTTCTTGAAAAACTGAAAGGGCATGTAGGTGCGCCATTCGATGTCTTCCAGCTCGCCTCCCATCACAAAATAATGATCGATGCGTATGCGCTCAAATTCCGCAACGACATGATCGTGGAAGTTCACCATGGCAATCCAGCCGTCCTCGACATCATCAAACCATTCTTCGTAATAACAATCGTCGGAATAATGAAAATTGAGCACATTTTCTCCAATCAAAATGAATTTATTGATCCCCGCTTCAATCATCGGTTCAATGATATCGCGCTTTAAGGTCATGATGTCATTTTCGATGGCATCGTTCCATTCACCGATGAACTCAATGATGGCAAATCCGTCGTCGTATTCAGCAAATAGAACTTTCAAAAATAAGGTGGGTGATCCCATCGAATCCCACTGTGGATGCAGGTAATAGTTGTAAACGGTATTGTTGAATTCAAATTCGCTGTATTCCCTGCCATAGAATGGAGAGTTTGGATCATCTGCGGAAATGTACAACTCCCTCCAGGCAAAATAAGGTTCAATGTAGTGCATGTGATTTTATCTGAATTGGCATACTATGTGCAAAGAGGCCGAGCAATTTTATCCGTATTTTTGACAAGTGAAAATCCGGTCGAACTTTATCCTAAAATTACAAAAAATGAAAAAGATTTTTCTGCTTACAGGTTTAATCGTCATTCTTGCTTCATGTGGGAAAAATGAGAATCGTCCAATCGAAGAGTATGTATCTGCTTTTCTCAATGAAAATGAGAATGTTGTCGCTTTTGGCAAGGCGGATTTGAAATCCATGTTGGATGACATGGATTATGCATCTATTCCAAAATTTGGATTAATCCTCAAGTCGCAAGTGAAGGATTTTGAAAAATGTGTGAACTTAAAATCTTCTGTTTATTACGCTTTGGAAGGTCCTTTTCTCGAGGATGGCACTCCGACAACGACACTGGCATTCATCGAAGTGAAAAATGCTGATTCACTTTCCTCACAATTGAGCATTCAAGGGTTTGACATCGAAGAGGATGGAGATCTTCGTTATTTCGAAAGTGGTGATGTAGCCATGGGAATGCAAGGGAACCTAGCCATTTTCATTTCGAAAAAAGGAGAATTTGACGGGAAAGTAGCATTGAATGATGCCTTCGATCGTGTCTATGGCAATGTTTCTGAAGGAAAGGTGAATCAAATTTTGGCAGCGAAAGGCGATATCGTGATGGGAGTTAGTATGAAAAACCTTTACACGACCTCGAATACGGATTTGGATAAATTGAGCGATGAAAAGAAGGAAGGGATCATGAAAATGGTCGATGGTTCGTTTATTCAAACGGCAATTAGTTTTGAAGATGGCGCCGCGGTGATCAAAATGAAAAATTTCTTTTCTCCAGAGCTGAAAAAACACATGTTCTTTAAAAAGGATGATGGAGCAACTATCGTTTCAAAATTGGGAACAGGAAAACCAGTACTTGGAATTTCCTTGAACTTGGACTTGAAAAAAATGCAGGCGTTTATAGATGATTATGCAGCCAATGCGATGCGTGATGTGATGGAAAATTTAGGTCCCCTTCAAATGGTTATGGCCAGTAGCAAGGATGGACTCGCTGGAATTTTAACCGGAGAAATGGGCTTCGTGATGGTTGGTCAACCCAATGCCAATGAAGGAATTTCAGACATGAACATATTCGTTGGTTTATGCCCCGCTGGAAAACCTTTGGCGGAAATGGCGAAAGGATTCTTAATGGGGTCCATGGCAAAGGTTGATCTCAATAATAAGGGCTTGTCGGCATTCAGCAACGCGGAATTTGTGCCTGCTCCAGGTCAGAAAATTCGTGTTCCAAAGGGATGTGAGAATTTTGGAAAGAAAGGAATAACAGGCTTTATTAATTTGGAAGATGTGGATATGGAATCATTTGGATTAATGGAAGAAGAGAAAATCCTCAATGTAATCAAATACGTGACCTTTGAGATGGATGAAAATGGGGCTACTATTCGCATTCAAGCCCGCGATGGGAAAGAAAATATCTTGAAGCAAGCTGCTGAATTGATGGTTAAAGAGTTTGAAATGAAGATTTCTGGCTTAACACTATAATCGCATGCCATGACTTTACCGAAAGACAAATGGAAGGCGCTCAACAGTGAGGAGGAGCGCATCATCGTGAACAAAGGAACAGAGATGCCCTTTACCGGAGAGTACAATTCGTTTAAAGGAATTGGAACTTTTGTTTGTAAACGTTGCGAAAACCCACTTTATCACTCAGATGCGAAGTTTAATTCAGGTTGTGGGTGGCCATCATTTGACGATGATATTTCTGGAAATGTAAAACGTATTTTGGATGAGGACGGAAGGAGAACGGAGATTGTCTGCGCTCATTGCGGCGGTCATTTAGGCCATGTATTCGAAGGGGAGCGTTTCACCGAGAAAGACACGCGTCATTGCGTAAACTCTGTCTCTATTCGATTTATCGCAGATTAACCTTATTCGCAGTGAAAGATTTCGTCACACTGCTGGTAAATCATTTCATGTAAAATAAGTTGTGCCGCTAAGGCCAATTGCGTGTAATTCTGTGAGTTGTTTCCAAATCCAGCCGCGGATGTTTGCCACATGGCTTTGATTAATTCTTGTCCGCCTTCTTTTGGGTTAATCGCGTTCACAACGGCTGCAACATTCATGGCGCCTGCATGGTATACATGAAGAACGAACAAACGAAACCACAAATCAGATTCTTGAAAACTTAAATTGTGGCTGTTCAAAATCTTCTTGGCTTCTGGAATGCACACCCGATGAATCAATCGAGATGCACCGTATGCGGAACGATCGAAATCTTTGCGTTCGTCGATACTTCCACTAACCGTAAGTCCTTGCGCACGCGCTACACCTGGCATCAATTGAAAAGCTCCGTAAGCTCCAGATACTGACTTTTTCAGTTGTCCTGGACTTTCGATCAACAAGATGGCTTGCGCATACCACGGATCAACACCATGCTTCTCGAAAGCTGCCACACCTTTTGAAAGGCTTGGATAGACTGCGTCGAACTTGTAAAAATCATTCTTCCCGAAGGTCACATTGATTTTTTCATCTACAGGCAGAGTATACAAGCGGCGAAGGCTGTCTTTAAACGCATCTTTTTGGATTTCGGTTTGTGCCGACCAATCGCGGAAGGACATTTTAAGCAGTACTCGACGGTTTTCTGCCACATTGATCAAGCAAGAATCCGGCGAAAGCAACATGATTTTTTTCCAAAACTCTGGTTGAGGAAGTTCATCCCAACGGTCATAAAAAATGGGGTCTGCATCCATAATGGCATGAAGACCAGCGGATGACAATACTTCAACCTTTTCGTGTTCGCGGTCAATGCTTGGTTGACAAAACACAAATAAGGGTAAGACAGCAAGGGAGAGTAAAATGGAGAGTCGCATGTATTTGTAAACAGTATCTCAATATACGACAGATTGCGCTGATAATGAACCTCAACTCAAAAATTAACAATTTCGTTGGTCAAAACCGATGAAACATTGCGACATTTGTCCATGCGCATTCTCGGACGTATTTTTTCTCTTCCGCTGATTTTCCTTGTGAAGATCTATCAATGGGTGATTTCCCCCTTGTTTCCTCCTGCATGCCGCTATACACCGACGTGTTCGCAATACATGTTGGATGCACTGCGCATTTGGGGACCATTTAAAGGGACTTGGTTAGGTGTAAAACGGATTGCTTCATGTCGCCCCGGTGGTGGTCATGGTCACGATCCTGTACCAAAGCGCGACTGATTCAATAAGCTGATCTTATTTCGTAAACCTCCGTAGATCATTTCATAGCCAAAAAGGACGAGTACAGGGAGGTATTCAATCCATAGCGACAATTCATTCGTGCTTGCTGAATTTCCTTCGGTGTAATGGCTGTAAGAGAGTATCACGGTTAAACTCCAAAGTAACGGGAAGAGATACGTGGTAAAAGTGGACAAGAATAGCAGCGGAAGGATATACCACGGATGGATCGTGCTGCTCAAAAGTAAATAGATGAAATAGGCAATGGTCATCCGTTTGAACAGCGCTTCTGGTGTATTAAATTGACCATACAAGGCCAATACGATGATACATTGAATGGCAATCCGCGCCAATCTTGGACCATAAAACATCGTTGCATTCCACCCTAACTTCCAATAACCGTATTGAAGGTAATAGTGTAAAATGAAAGAGTTGAATTCAAACACCTTGAAATACAAGGTTAAACTCTCCATGAAATTTCTGTAGTTGTGCTGATCAATCAGTGGTAGGGCGAAAAGTACGACACCACACAGCACCAAAACATACAGCCAAAGTGCTTTCCTCCAACCTAAAAAACGCCAGAAAAAGGGCAAAAGCATCAACGGAATTAGTTTGATGTGCACTGCGGCAGCGAATAAAACTGAACCGGTAACTAATTTTAATTCCATCAAATGGATAAAAGAGACAAGCAGTAGGCAAATCATAAGTCCCTCGAAATGCAAATTGAAAAAGACCTCGATGAGAAACAAGGGATTCAAGAAAAGGAACCAAATCGCTTTTTGATCTAGAATACCCCTTTCAACAAAACGGCGTGAACTTTTTAAAGCCAGAAGGACAACGCCAATAAACAACAAGCGCAAGACGAGTAGACCAACAAAACTTGATTCACTTAGAAATGCAGCGATGGTGAAAAATACTTGGGTTAGGGGAGGGTAGCAACTGTAGTTTTGCTGCGAAAGGGTTCCCATGTTGTTATACAGTTCCTTCAGATATGGGCTGATAGCAAACGCTTTGTGCTGATTTAGTTGATCCGGTCGAAAGTCGTAGGGATTAACCCCGCGGGTCAGCCACTCGCCATCCCAAAGGAAACGGTTGAAGTCATTGGAAAGCTCAGGGTTTTGAAGAAGTGAAGCGAGGACAGTCATTCCAATAAGGAAGTACAATTCTCTATTCGTTCTATAGGTGCGTAAGACCAGACCAAATCCCAAAAAGGAGAACAAGTACAAGGGGAGGAGCGCGGAGGTATTTTCTCGTTGTATGAATCCCAAGGCTGTTAACGAAAGGACAAAAAGAAAGGCGGAACACGTAAATTTCCACCTTTCTTCAAATCTTTTGAACATGCGTACTGTTATTGTGCGCTTACACGGTTTTCTTTCAGTGTAGAGAAGAAAATCACACCATAGCCACAGGCTAACATGAGGTGGAACGGCAACATACCAAAGTCACCATAAACGGCGCGAACTACAGCAGTGTATCCAAACACTATCATCAAGATTCCCTCTAAAATATTGATGATGGACAAACTTTTCTTATCGTATTTATTCCCTTTGAATTCACTCTTTACTGACACGTTAAATTTCGGTGTGCGAACGAATGAACTTTTGATGCCCAAATACCCTTCAATAACCGCTACGGTATTGCTCAATGACAATCCCATGGAGACTACCAAGAATTGGAAGAAGCGACCTACAAAACGAATGAATGAATTGAACTTGCGTTCAGTCTTGTCTCGGTAAGCGTTCCAGTAATAGTACATTAAGAAAATCGTGCTAATAATGAAGAACGCCATGTACTGAAGGATGTAATTCAAATCAGAGAAACTATCCTTGATGTGCAACACAACCAAACTCAATAAAGAAACCACAAGGATGAACATGAACACCGATGAGTTGAACAAGTGCGATAATCCATGCACGCGATCGGCCAGTTTCACATTCTTGGCTGTCAAAAGTCGTTTCCACATTTTCACGAAACATTCTGCACCTCCCTTCATCCAACGGTGCTGCTGGCTTTTCAATGCCGACATGGTAATTGGCAACTCTGCTGGAGCAATCACATCTTCCAAGTAGCGGAATTTCCATCCTTTGATTTGTGCACGGTAGCTCAAGTCAAGGTCTTCTGTCAAGGTGTCGTGCTCCCAACCACCAGCGTCTTCAATGCATTTTTTCCGCCAAATACCTCCAGTACCATTGAAGTTGATGTAGTGACCAGCTGAGCTTCTTCCTCCTTGTTCAATGGCGAAGTGGCCATTTAAACCAAAGGCTTGAAGTTCTGTAAGTATCGAATATGTCTTGTTGATATGTCCCCAACGTGTTTGAACAACACCAATGTTGTCTGTATCAAATGAAGGCATCGTGCGGATCAAGAAATCGGGATCGGGAATAAAGTCAGCATCGAAGATCGCGATGAAATCACCTTCAACCCGATCCATCGCAGCGTCTAAGGCTCCTGCCTTGTATCCTGTGCGGTCAACCCGGTGAATGTGTTGTATGTTCACGCCTCGTGCAGCCACCTCGGCAACTTTCTTTGCGATTACGTCCTTTGTTTCATCCGTCGAGTCATCCAATACTTGTATTTGAAGTTTGTCTGCAGGATAATCAAACTGAGCAATGGTTTCAATGATGCGCTCTGCCACATACAATTCGTTGTACATCGGAAGTTGAATTGTTACTTTCGGTGTTGTAGCCGGATCGTAAACTGGCTTCGGAGTGTCGTTCTTTTTCTTCTTGTTTCGCACATAAGCTATTGCCAATGACAACTGCAAACAACTGTAGAAGAATACAAGCACCAAGCACAATCCGTAGATCACCATAACGATTTTCGCTAAAAGATGTGACCAATAATGCTCCTTAACGATGTATTTTCCGTTGGCCAATTTCACCTTGCGGTCACCCCAGTTGAACAACCATGAAACTTTCAATGACACAGGAATTGGCGTGCCATACGTAAACACTTTTAAATGTTTTTCGGTAAGTTCCGTGGTGAATGTTTGATCTGTATAGTCTTCGTCGACAACATGGAACGCATAGGATCCCAATGGGACATTTTTGATTTTGAAAACACCATTTTCATTCGATTCAGCGGCGTAAACCTTTCCTGTTTTCTTGTTTTTCAGGGTTACTTCTACCTCGTCAGCGATGCGATCTGTGCGCTGGTCTATCAATTTTCCGGTGACAAGCTTACATTTCTGTGCAGTATCTTTCGGAACTGCATTGACCAATCCGGTCAGTAGTAGTGTGCAAACCAATAAAAGTATCCTCATGCTTACAGTGAATTGGGATTGTGAGTTGAATGGGCGCATAAAATTAGTTAAAATCGGTATTTAAACACTGCCCAAATGATTTTTATTCGTGCGAGTACCGTTCCTTTGAGTGTGCCTGATACTTTGGAAACACCAATTCGCTTGCGATAGCTAATTGGGACTTCACAAAATCGGAGTTTCTTTTTTGCAGCTTTAATCTGCATTTCTATGGTCCATCCGTAGGTTTTGTCACTCATTTTGAGTGAATTAAGTGTATTTGAACGGATGGCGCGGAATGGCCCTAAATCGCTGAATCTCGCGCCATAAAAAATGCGGATCATTCGTGTAGCAAGCCAGTTCCCAAATACCTGCTGTGGGGTCAATGAACCGCGTTCCCGTTCGCCTAAAACACGGGATCCAAGTACAAAATCCATTTTCCCAGCGACTATTGGTTCGATCAATATGGACATTTCACTTGGGAAATCCGAAAAATCTCCGTCCATGAATACCATAATTTCTGCTTGCTGTTCATTGGCATACTCAATTCCTTTCAAACAGGCCCAGCCGTAGCCTTTTCTGGATTCATCTAAAACAATAGCGCCGGCGCGTATAGCTTCTTCAACGGTGTTGTCTGTCGAACCATTGTTGACCACAATGATGGTGGCATTTATTTCCAAAGGAATGGCATTCACGACCTTCGAAATGGAAGGTGCTTCGTTATAGGCAGGAATGATGACAGCGACTTTCATCAATTAGTTATCGCTTTCGATGTCAAAGGCCTCTGGATTTACAGTCCAGTCGTATTTTGAATAGACCAGATTGGGTGCAGCTGATAATGGAACAATGCCATAATTTCTGTGTAAGTCAATAATGCCATTTATTCCATTAAAATCTGCCGAATACCAGTCAAAAAGTTCATCCACGGTCAAGGTATTGGTCAGCACCGAATAACTTGAATTGATTTGGAGAAATGCTCGTGTGGCTTGCTCAAGTTCGTGTTGTATCGTTTTCGGCGAATAAATGCGAATGGGAGGACAGGAGTTCGCGCCACAATTCAAGGCGAAGTGGATGCGTGGATCAGATTTTTTACAACGAATCTTCTCTAAGTATTTGGCATTCCCTTTTCTACCAAGAATTCCCCGTTCGATGTCGTTTAGACTGAATGATTTTCCCGAAATTTTAATCCAATGACGATTGAAGAAGCGGTCTTTGTCGGCATATTTATCTAGGCCTTGTTTCAATTGGACTTGCACGGAAGCATTGTAGATATTGAGCCAAAAGGTCAAATGCGCATCCTTTTCTTTCGTCAATTCAATGAGTGAATTCAGCGAACAATACTGCAGTGAATCTTGAAATGAAGAGGTGTTTTCATTTTGCTGGATGGTGCTCAAATAATTTTCCGAGAAACGAGATAAGTCCTTTGGCTGTTTGGTGTTCGAATCAGCGCAACCAAAGGACAAGATGATGATTAAAAAGAAATACCACGAACACCTTGAAAACTTCCAAGACATCGAGGCAAATCGATTTAATTCCACACACCCATGTTGTTGAACTTTTCGATGCGTTCGTTGATGCGTTGATCAACAGCCTTACCGTCAAGTTCTTCAATGTACTTCTTGATGGCGCTTTTAACTATAGAAAAAATCTCTTCGTGGTTGCGGTGTGCACCATTGATTGGTTCTTTGATGACATCATCGACCAAACCATTCTTCAACATATCTTCAGAGGTCAATTTCAATGCATCCGCTGCTCGCTCCTTATGGTCCCAAGATCTCCAAAGAATGGATGAACAAGATTCAGGTGAAATAACAGAATACCATGTGTTTTCAAGCATCACTACTTTGTCACCAACGCCAATACCCAAGGCACCACCAGAAGCTCCTTCGCCAATGATGATACAGATGACAGGCACTTTCATACGCATCATTTCGAAGATGTTGCGCGCAATGGCTTCTCCTTGACCGCGCTCTTCCGCTTCCAAACCAGGATACGCTCCCGGAGTATCGATGAAGGTAACAATAGGCTTATTGAATTTCTCCGCCATTTTCATGAGGCGAAGTGCTTTTCTATACCCTTCAGGATTGGGCATACCAAAATTGCGGTATTGACGCATCTTGGTGTTGATTCCTTTTTGCTGTCCAATGAACATCACCGATTGACCATCAATTAATCCGAAACCACCGATCATCGCTTTGTCGTCTTTGACGCTGCGGTCACCATGAAGCTCTTGGAAGGTATTGTCGGTGATTGCGTTGATGTACGCGAGTGTGTAAGGACGGTCGGGGTGACGTGACAGTTGAACACGCTGCCATGGAGTAAGTGCAGAGAAAATCTCTTTCGTTTTTTCAGAAAGCTTTTCCTCCAATTCATTGATTTTATCGGACATGTCAACCTCAGTTGTAGCGCCGATTTCCTTTGTATGCTCGATTTGTTCCTCGAGCGCTTTCAATGGTTCTTCAAAATCCAGGTATACTGACATTTTCTTTCGATTTAAGCCGTCAAATGTACGAATTTTTGATCAGTTCTTCTACTTTTGCGCTATGATATTATTTCCTCCCGCAAAGATCAATCTCGGACTCCATGTCCTCCGCAAGCGGGAAGATGGGTATCACGACCTCGATACCTGCATGATACCTATTCCTTTGTGTGATGTGCTCGAATTGATTCCTTCAGAAAAGTTTGAATACCACCAAACGGGATTGACAATTCCTGGAGCTGCCGATGACAATCTTTGTGTCAAAGCATATAAACTGCTGAAGGAGGAGTACAATTTGTCTCCTGTTTACATGCATTTGCGCAAGGAAATCCCAATGGGCGCAGGACTTGGCGGTGGGTCAGCAGATGCAGCGTATGTCTTAATGGGATTGAATACGCTTTTTCAGTTGAACATCCCGACAGCGAAATTGGAAGAATATGCTGCACACTTGGGAAGTGATTGTGCCTTTTTTGTGAAGAATGAAGCACAAATGGCTCGTGGACGTGGAGAGATTTTGTCACCCTGCGCGCTTGATTTAAGGGGCATGTATGTTAAAATCATTAACCCTGGAATTCATGTCGGGACAAAGGAAGCCTACGATGGTGTTGTTCCGAATCCTAATGCTCAAACCGTCGAGTCTATCTTGTCTCAAAATATGAATCAGTGGGAAGGGCAGCTAAAAAATGATTTTGAAATCTCGGTGTTTAAAAAACACCCTGTCATTCAGGAAATAAAAGACAAGCTTTACGCGGAAGGTGCTATTTACGCGGCCATGTCAGGAAGTGGATCGACCATGTTTGGAATCTATTCAACCAAACCAAATTTGACGTTTCAAGATAATAGTTCTTGGATGGAAAAGGTATTGAACTTCTAAGTTACCTCTTCACAATGCGTTTCACGCTGCGATTTCCGTTGTCGTCTTCTGAAATCAGTAAATACATTCCTGCCATTTGACTGCTTAGATCAACTTCTTTTTCAAAGGTAAATTCTTCGTCGAACAGTATCGTTTTTCCAAATAGGTCAGTCAAGATAAATCGGAATGTTGCCGAAGTACTCGCTGCACGAATGAATCCATTCGTTGGGTTCGGGAAGACATTCAATTCCATCGTTTTGATCGTTTCATCGATTCCAGCAGTACTTCCCGGCTTGACTTCCAAATGAGTAATGCCACCCAAATCTTGTCCAATGAATAAGTCTAAGAATCCATCGTTGTCTATGTCATTCACCCAAAATGAACTGTAGGCACCGGCATCGATGTCAAGAAAATTATCGGAATACAAGGAAAAGGTATCGCCCGATGTGAGGTGTCCGTCGATGTCTGTATAAAAATGCAATTTGCCGTCGACACTGCCTAAGAATAAAAATGTTGTGTCGTTGTGTCGGAAGAAATGAGGCGCCGCATACCCATCAGGTGAAGTGGTGGCAATGTCAATATTTCCGAGTGTGTCATTTTCTAAGGTAAATGAGGGAACTGAACTTGAACCTGTATTGCGGTAATAGGCCAGCTCTCCCGTTTTTTTACCAATGATCAAATCCAACAATCCATCCTTATCCAAATCAAAAAGTTGTGGGGTGGCATACGCACCGGTTGCGATGACAGTACCTGTATTGTCAGCCAAATTGATGACAGGATTAGCGAACGTAATGCCCGGAGCAACACTTGTATTGGCGTAGTACGAAAGACTTCCATTTTCCAAGCTCAAAATCATGTCTTTGTCTCCATCTCCATCCAAATCACCAAAAGTTGGTACTTTGCGCAAGCCAATTTGAACCGTACTTAAATTCAGTAAATCGTTGTCGATGAAGGTGAAAAAGGGTTGTGTGGCTGTTCCCGTATTCTTGTAGAAGGAGATGCCACATTCTTTATCGAGAACCGGCTTATAGCGGTAAAAAGATGTTACAAACATGTCTTCAAGTCCGTCGTTGTTGAAGTCCATGAACACGGGAATACTGCCTGTTCCGTGGTCGATCATTTCACCTTGAAGAAAATCGTTTTCTTGGTATACAAAGGTTGGAACAGCATTGGTTCCAAGGTTTTTGTAGCGCAAGACGCACTTTTCGTTTTGAGAAACGTTCTTGGCGTTCGGTGCAGCAATGAAGTCTTTTTTCTGGTCGAAATCGACATCTACCCAAAATGCCGCGGGAAACAATTGAAGGTCAACCGGAAGTGAATTGCTCGGAAAGGCATTGTCCTGACTGATCATCGCGGAATTGGTGTTGACATCGGTCCCTCCGTTCATCAATAAGCTCATTGATGAAAAGGCTACATCGCCCAAAATCAAATCTTTGACGCCTGAATTGTCCATGTCTATGGCCAAAACGGTGGATCCGGAATGCTTGGGATAACTTTCTGAGGGCTTTGATTTTAAATCGTCTGGGTGGGAGGGATATTCGGGGTTGGGAACATTGGCGGAGCAAGGTCCGGTGTTGTCGTTGAGATACAGCACACTCGTGGTGATGTCCTCGCGGAATTTTCCCCAGCATTCATTTTTCAAGATAAATTCCAAGGAATCAGGGACACCATAGGTTTCCATGCTGATGTTCTTGTGGTACTGCATGTGCTGTCCTCCAATGTGAAAGGTGAGCACATCAATATCCCCATCGTTGTCGACATCAACAATCGCAGGGATATCCGCCGAACTGACATAGAGATTTAAACTGGTCCCTGAATAGTCAGAATACAATAGATTTTTTGCGACCTCCCATTGGTTTCCATTGACTGCATTGCCAGTATTTCGGTACACTTTGATCCCACCAACACCATAAACGAATAAATCATTGGCTCCGTCAGCATTGTAATCGATAGCGGTTGCGCGGTAGCGAATGTCTGAAGGCAATTGTGTTTTTCCGCGATAGAGGTACTTGTAATAGGGTCCAGCGCCATCGTTTTCGTGCGTAAAAATGCGGATATTATCGCTGCTGCGGTCAAACACAAACAAGTCAAGGTCTCCGTCAAAATCAATGTCAATGTCCGAGAATTGAGCGTAATTCAATCCACCCACCCACGCATGTGCTAAGGTGTCTGTTCCGATGCGAACACCAATAGAATCATCGTATTCAAAATTGAACTGTCCCACACTTAAGAAGGGAGAGAACAGAAGCACGAAAAGAAATTTGGTCGAATTCCGCATGATATTATCCACTATGGGTTAATTTTGCCTGTCTTTCGATTGTCGAAAGATGCTACCAAGTTAGTGAAAACACGATGAAAAAAAGCAATACAGTGGTGAAAATGATGGCGATCTGTACGCTGTTGTTTTCGTTCAATACCCAAGCACAGGACAGTGTTTCTGTATTATTCATTGGAAACAGTTACACCTATGTCAATGATTTACCCAGTGTCTTTTCCCAATTGACGCTTTCACTGGGTGACGAAGCCACGGTAGATTCGAAAACCAATGGGGGATTTACGTTTCAGAATCACTTGGTAGATCCGCTGACAATGACAAAGATTCACACAAAGCCCTGGGATTATGTCGTGCTTCAAGGACAGAGTCAGGAACCATCGTTTCCTTTTGATCAGGTGAATACTCAAACCTTACCACCGGCCGTATCCTTGGCGGACAGTGTTTATGCGAATGGGTTTTGTTCGCAAGCGATGTACTTCATGACCTGGGGACGTCAGGTGGGTGACCCGCAATGGGATTCCATCAATACCTTTTACAAAATGAACAACCGCTTGCGCAATGCCTATGTGCGCATCGCGGATTCTGCCAATGCCAGCGTAGCGCCAGTGGGTGTCGCATGGAAGTATATCATCGACAATTATCCTACGATCAATTTGTACTCGCCCGATGGTTCTCACCCAAGTTTGGAAGGGACCTATTTGGCAGCATGTACATTTTATGCCAGCGTTTACCGCAAAAATTCAAGCGGAGCAACCTATACGGCAGGATTGGATCCGACTACAGCAGGCATTCTTCAGACCGCTGCTGACCTTGCGGTGCTCGATAGCATTGACACTTGGTTCTTGAAAGGCAAGGCCGATTTAACGGTCGCTGATTTTCTCGCTTCGGTAAATGGTCAAACGGTGCAATTGACCAATTCGAGCATACATGCACAAGGCTACATTTGGAACTTTGGCGATGGCGCTTCGAGTGTGCTTGTGGATCCGACGCATGGGTTCGCGGCAGCTGGAACTTATCCGATTGAACTCATCGCACTGAGCGAATGTGGAAACGATACGACAATTCAGCAAATCACCAGTCAAAGTGCAGGAATCATCGAAGGTGCTGCGCTTGGACTAACGGTGAAAATGCTTGATAACGGAAACTTTGATCTCGAGTTTATCGAGATCCCTAGCGCCTTGACAATTCGCGACATGAATGGTGCAGTCGTGATGATACTTAGGCCAGACCAAGCAAATGTTCATATCGATTTGACAGCAGTTTCAGCTGGCGTTTACCAAATGGAGTGGGAGAGCAATGCAGGTCAAAACCGTTACGCTCTGCCTGTAATCAAGTAATCAGATAAAGGTAAAATACGACTCTTTCGATTTGCGCACTTTTTTCAAGTGTTGGTAGGCATCCTCCTCTGAACGGTATCCGATTGGACAAACTACTGTAGCGATTAGATTTTTTTCTGATAAGTGCAACACTTCCTCATATCCTTTTGGATTGAATCCCTCCATTGGAGTCGCATCAATTTTTAAACGAGCACAGGCACTCAACAACTGACCTAGAACAATGTATGTTTGGTTGGAAGTCCACTGATGGATGGCTTCAGGTGATTTATTACCGACGAAATTCCCAATTGATTCAATCATTTTTCCGACGCGTTCTTCCCCCATTTCTCGTGCATTGTCAGTCCGTTGCACATGGTGTTGGATGTAGTTTTGATCCAATGAGGTAAATGAACACAAGACGATGAGGTGAGAGGCATCCTTCACTTGCTGTTGGTTGTACGAATGGGCGGTCAATTGAGCCCGAATTTCAGGGTCTGTAATAATCAAAACATGCGTAGTTTGCAGTCCCATCGAAGAAGGAGACATGCGCATCACCTCAAGCAGTGTCTCGAGGTCTTGGTCATTTATTTTTTTGCTGGCATCAAATTTTTTGGTCGCGTAGCGCCATTGAAGGTCTTGGAGAATATCGTTGTTCATGGGGTTGTTTGTATGTACGTCAAAGGTCAACAAACAAATCGGAATGTTGTTCAGGGAAAATAGTATTGGCCATTACCTCAGACGTGCTTCAATGGAAAATTACCGAACAAGAAAATAAATGAGTAACGCATAGATACAAATGGGGACAACGAGGCAAATCAAAACCGACGATGCGATGTAGTTGCTTCCAAATCTATTGAAATACAACAGGAATTGAACAGATTTGCGGTAAAAGCTTGTTGCAAAGGGTTTAAAATCAGAACATCCGGTAAAAAATCCGATGCATAAGAATGCAAAAGACAGTTTTAGGTAATGAAATTGAAAAAGTGCATCAAGCATTAGGAACCAGGTGAAAGGAACGACAAAAAAGTAGAGGATGATATTGATTTCGTGGTAACTCAATTTAAACATACCCGCAAGTTTCAAAAGCTGTATAACCTCCCATTGGAAAATTCGCTCTATCACTGTTTCATTGGAATCGGGGGATTTTTTAACTGGACCATATTTATTCTTGAGACTCATGCCTATGAGTCCAATTGCAATCAAAATAAATGCGCCAAAAGCAATGCTTGTTCCAACAACGATGTAATAAAGGACAGACCAAAAGCTCATATGAGTTGAATTTAAATTGAGACTAAAAAACGCTCTAGATGTTGTTCATTTTGTGCGTTTTTGAGACGAATTGGAAGTCGAAGCGTTGCCTTTTTTTCCTTTTTAATATTGATTAACAGACGATTGAGTAAAAAGAGAATAGTGTCCGAGATGTTGACCCCATAGGGGTCAAATATCTGTAAACAGAAGCCAATGCAAATACTAACGACCCCATCGGGGTCGCACATAGCCAATAAAAATGTGCAATATGATTCGCGCAAATTGATTTTTTGCGCAATGAAGCCCCTCATGACAAAAACACCTAATGAAACAGAATATATTTTACCCGGTGTAAATCATTGAAATGGTTGATTAATTTGCTTATAATCCGAAATAACTTATCTCTGTTTCAATTCCTCCAACTCTTTTTTCAATTTCTCCACCTCGGTATTCAATTCCTTAATTGCCTCGATCAACACCGGTACTAACTGAATGTAATCCACGGTTTTGTATACTGTCTCGTCGCCTTGGTTGATGAAAAGTGCTTTCTCTTTGATGAGCTCAGGGAATACTTGTTCCACATCTTGGGCGATTACTCCAAATTGTTCGCGCTGTTGTGTGCCCTTTTCACCGTTTGGAAGTGTTGTAGGTGTCGTGATGGTATAATGCGTTCCTTGAATCAAACTCAATTGGGACAAGGCATTTTTAATTGGAACAATGTTCGATTTCAATCGTCGATCGGAAGCCAACTGCCAGCCTCCAATGGCAAAGCCTGCGCCTTCCACACCGATGTCCGCCGTGAAATAACCTGACCATCCCGTTGCGGTATTGGTGCTCTGACCATATACGCCGTTGAACCCAACACCATAGGTGCCGATACCCAATCCCGTTGTGCCTGAATTACTTCCGTAAAGTCCATATCCTGCGCCGAAAGAAGATTGTCCAACCGCACCATTGAATCCAATGCCAAGTACGCCGTAGCCACCTGTAGTTCTAAGGTTTGATCCATAGATTCCAGCAGCACCGGTTGCCGTTGCGGGAATTTGTCCGCTAACACCATAACCTGCGCCGGAATTGTTACCTAGAATGGCAGAGTTGTTGGCGCCAGAACTGTTGGTGTTGGCCTGAATGGCTGCAAAGGTATTCCCAGCATTGGTGCTCTCTGCGCGGAATCCTACACCGACACCACCCACATTCGCAAGCACAGCCGTTGAATTCGCTACAGAACTGTTGACTTCAAGTCCCGTGGTAGTTGTTCCAGCGTTGTTGATTTGCACGGCCCCTGCATCAGTCGTTATGCTACGTCCGAGTCCTGCTCCGCCTTGGTCATAGGCCTGATCGAGTGTGTTGGCTGTTCCACCGCCTCCGCCATTTCCACTGATTGCTGCATACAAGGCATAGGGAACACTCAACAATTGAGAAACGCCTGAAATGGTATAGTTCGTTCCACCCGTTGGGTCAATTTCAGTTTTCAAAAAGTATGGACCATTGGACCAGTCAATAACGGAAAGTGGATTGATGCTGCCTATTTGGATGCTCGCAAGACCATTGGTGTTGGTTGTTGCTGCATGGGTTTCGGTTTGAACAGTTACTCCTGTGGCTGAACCTTGCAAAATGCTCGTGCGAATGCTGACATTGCCTGTATTGATCAAAGCGCCTGCAGCATCCCTGACAACTGCTTGGTAGGTCATTGATGGTGGTGCTTGAGCGAAAAGTTCGCCAACAAGTAAAAGAGTGAGGAATGTGATTAGGTGCTTCATGATTATTGAGTTTTAATGATTTTAAAGGTGTGAAGGGTTTTTTCGTCTGAAATGACATGCAAGTAATAGTTGCCTGTCGCATATGAATTGAGCGCAATGGAACTGCTTTCGTTGAGAATCGGCTGCGTCAAAAGCGTTTTTCCAGATGCATCAAAAAGCACATAATAGCTGTTCAATGGAAGCGCTGTTGAAGCAATGAGCGTCAGTTCACCGATTGTAGGATTGGGTCCTAAAACAAGAGAAAAAGCACTATTTTCATCCGCCGTACTTAAAGAAAACAACTCATAGGGTTGTTGGACTCCTTGGTAGGCACTTCCAGCAGCAACATCGATCGCTGTGTAGTCGATTTGTCCAACGGAATAACTGGCTGAACCTCCTGCTCCTATGCATTCTCCACCAGTGCTCACTGTATTGGATTGTGCCGAACTTTCTAGGGCAAGTAGTAGTGCGAAAATACCTGAAAAACAGTGTTTCAATCGTCTTTCTGTTTTCATAAATGTCTTTTTATTTGCGAATCCAGTTTCTAAAATAATGATGCAATTTTGGGATGAATATTCCCATCAATGGAACAAGAATGACCGTGAATACCAGCGTTTTTAAGAGCGGATGAAAGTCCTTCACCAAGGGGAATATAAGGGCAAACATAATGTTGATCACAGGGTATACAAAAAGCCATGAAATGAGTAGCATTTTCCAGATTTTTGGTTTGGTGTTTTCCATGTTTAGCGCTTGATTTTTCTCGAATTTAGTATTTTTTTGTCAGTATACGCATTTGTGATATTCGTCATGTTTTAATTCTAAGTAGGCAAGTACTTTTATTCGTTGAAATTAAGGTATGAGGTATCTAACTATTTTTCTGATTGTCTTCCTGTTAGGCTGTAAAGACAGCAAGACGGAATCAAAACCAGTGCGCAAAGATATGACTGTTGCGGTCTATTCCAGTGTGCGCTTGGAACCTTTGGGAATGTATCAAGTGAAGGCATCTGTTGGTGGGTTTTTAGAGTCGATGAATGTGGAAGAGGGCGAGTTGATTCACGCTGGAGATTTGCTATTTGTTATTTCAGACGTCGCAGCCCGAATGAATCTCCAAAATGCGGAGTTGAGCTACCAAATCGCTTACGATTCTTACCGCGGTGAAGCAAATATCCTCGAGGAGATGCGTGTTGACCTAAATTCAGCTCTTTCTAAAATGAGAAATGATTCATTGAATCTTAAACGATTTAAGGCCTTGTATGAACAAAAAGCAGTAAGCGAAACGGAATATGAAAATGTGCGCTTGGCGGCAGAGGTTTCTTCGAATAATCTGAGTTCATTGCGCAAACGAGTCCAACGCAAGGAAAAAGAGCTTCGAAATCAATTGGCTCAATTGCAAAACAATGTGGAGACCAGCACCTCACGCAGCAATGATTTCGTGTTGAAATCCATCATGAAGGGCAAGGTATACCAAACATTTAAAGAGCGCGGTGACTTGGTCAACTTGCAAGAACCTTTGGCCATCATTGGTGATGCGAAACAGTTCGTCTTGAAAATGCTGATCGATGAGGTGGACATTTCCAAAGTGCAAATCGGACAGAAAGTACTCGTCAATTTAGAAGCATACAAAGGAAAATTATTTGAGGCCAGGGTGACACGCATCGCTCCAAAGATGGATGAACGCACCCAAACGTTTGAGATTGAAGCGGAATTCGTGAATCCACCAAGTCATCTGTATATGGGACTTACCGGTGAAGGCAACATCATCATCCAAGAGAAGCAATCTGCACTCGTCATTCCTAGGCATTCAAGATCAAGCATTGAAAATCTCCAGCCGGATCTCTGGTGGACAAAAACAACGTGTAGCGATTGCCCGTGCCTTGATCAACAATCCGAGCATCATCATGGGCGATGAACCAACGGGAAACCTAGATAGTAAAAACGCAGATACTGTGTTTGACATCTTCAAGGAACTCTCGGAAGAAGAGCATTTGTCCTTATTGGTAGTGACGCATGACCAAGATTTCGCCAACCGCACGGACCGCATCATTCACATGGAGGATGGTCGAATAAAACTTTAAACCTTAGCGGAATAGATGGAAGTAGGTGTGGCCTTCCACTTCGTTGCCATTGAAGTCTATCGCCTTGTACTTGATGAAATAAACCCCTTCATCACAATTTTTTCCACCCGTCTTACCGTCCCAACCCTGGTTGATTCCAGAGATCGTAGCCATTAGATTACCCCAGCGGTTTACAATGATCGCTTCGAATTGTTCGCCGTATTTCACATCTACGAAATACAACTCATTTGCCCCATCTTCATTTGGTGTGAATACATTTGGAGGAGTCACAATCATTGGTGGTAAAACCTCAACAATCGTATCCCACGTATCGGTGCAAATGCCATTGGATGCCGTCAAAATGATCGTGTAAATCCCTGGAACATTATAAGTAGTGGTCACCGTTGTTGTCGAGTTTGTATCGATGGTTTGACCATTTCCGAAATCCCAAAGGTAGTTCGAAGCGTATTGCGATAGATTTGTGAAGTCGATGACCATGGGTACATTGCCATAGGTATCACTTGGCATTCCGTTAGCGACTGGTTGAGGCAATGACGTCACCGAAACTTGATCGGTATCTGTACATCCATTGGCATCGGTCCCTGTTAGCGTAAAGAGGGTTGTTCCTGCTGGAGGAGCAAATGGCACAGCATTCACGGCTGAATTATCCCACGAATAGCTTGTTGCTCCAGTTCCAGTTAAAGTGACATCAGAAGGAGATGTTCCTCCGGGTTCGCAAAGAATGATATCTTGACCAGCATTTACCACTGGATTTGGCCAAATGGTGATGGTTGCTGTTCCTGCTTGTGGTTGTGAACATTGATTTGCACTGCTCTCTGTTACATTCACCAAGGAGAATACATAAGTCCCAGGCGTATCGGTAGGGTAGGTAATCGAGGTTGAATTTCCTATCGTTATGAGTGGTGGCTGCGCAACTCCATTGAGTGTGTAATTGATGATGTAAGGTGCTGTAGCGGATGAACCTGTAAAGTTGATGACAGGATTTGGACCTGACCCCGCACACAAGGCGGCATTTTGATCAATGGTAGCTGTAGGCATTGGTGCCACATTCAATGTAACAGCAGCCGTTTGAGGGGCAGTACATGAGCCATTCTCGGTCACGGTTACCGTATAGGTTGTTGTTGAAGAAGGTGTTGCAATTGGATTGGCAATGGCTGCATTGCTGAGTCCAGTTGCAGGTGACCAAGCATACGAATAGGTTCCTCCGTTGCACCCGTTTACCGCAGTCGTTGTGAACTGTGATGCTTCTGAAACACACAAGGTATCTTCGGACATATTCACCCCAACTTGTATCGGGCTAGCGCCTGCAACTGTAAATGTTTGCTCAGGTGTATAGATGTTACACGATGTCTCCCATGCTCTCCATTTGTAGGTTCCAGGACAGAGTGTAGAAAGGTCAATTACCGTTGTAGGATAAGGTGTTGGTGTATTGTACGTGCATGATGAACACCCTCCGCCACCAAGACAATTTTCTACAGAGAAATGGTTGGCTACTCCTGAAAAACCAGCATTGGCGCAAACGATTTCAATGTTTACTGTATAACAACATTTCCATCCGGCATTGGATGTGAATGTCAATTCTAAGCTATTTCCAGTAAGGGTTTGCGTGACATTTGACAAGGCACCACATGGAGAACATGCCTTGGCTTTGGGTGCTAAAATGCTCAAAATTAGCACAAGGAGGAACGATAGTTTTCTCATTTCTAAAGTAGTAGTTTGTGTGTAAAGGTATGAAATCCAAATTGTAGACGAAAGAAAATCAGATATGTTGCACCCTAATAATTATTTTTTTTCAATGGCCTCTAGTGCTTCGATGCGTTTTAAAAGTGCGTCAATAATGACTTGTTGTTCCTGAACGGCATTGATCAAAGGCAATACAAATTCGGCATAGCGTATAGAATAATGGTCATCTACATTCTGAGGTTTTACGATTCCACTGAATTCAAGGCTCATCTTGTCCATGATTTTTTCTACATCTTGCGCCAAAAGACCGGAGTAGCGAATGCCTTCTTGTCCAGGCGTCGTGTAGGTGTAAGTCACAGGTTTCAATTCCAAAATAAAATTCAACCCAGCATTCAAAGGACGAACATGGTTTTTCATGCGTTTGTCGGACAGTGTACTCCAACTCACTGGACCACCAATCATAGTTACAGCCGTATTCCCAATTTGTACACTGTTATTGCCGCTTACAATTGCACCATATCCAATCGCGGTGGCATTGCTGATAGAACCTGATGAGGCATCGGCCCCAAATCCTAGATAGGTGTTGTAGCTCCCGGTTGAATTGTTTTGTCCTGCAAAATTTCCGATGAAGGTATTGTTGTTTCCAAGCGTGCTAAAATATCCCGCATGTGCACCGTAAAATGCATTTTCTGATCCTAAGGTATTTGATGTGCCCGTGGTTACCCCCGAAAAGGTGTTGTGCATGCCCTCTGTATTTGATTGTCCAGCGTAGGCGCCAAGAAAGGTGTTTTCATTGCCATTGGTATTGGCCAAGCCAGCGCGACGTCCTACAAAGGAATTCATCATGCCATCTAAGTTTGCCACCCCAGTTTCTGTTCCAAGGAAGGTGTTTTGAGAACCAACACTGTTGTTCAATCCCGCATTAAACCCAAAAAAAGAGTTGTTCACACCAATGCTCAAGGCCGCACCAGCGTTGATGCCCACAATGATGTTACCAGTTCCTCGTGCCCAAAGGATTTTCTTGTTGTTGATCATGTAGCTGCTGTCCAAAGGTATGGTAATGTTTCCATTGACATCGAGCTTTTGAAGTGGATTGTTTGTTCCAACACCAATAGTTCCACCAGCATTAAAAAGATTGTAATCGTCCACAACCCATTCATTTCCATTCCAAAAAGTGGTGTTTCCAACTTGCGTTCCATTGGGTAAAAGCGGTGTGCCTGATGTTCCCGCATGAAGCGCGTAGGGTACACTCAAAAGTTCTGTGGTTCCGAAACTGCTGTAATTGGTTCCTCCAGATAGATCGCCTTCTATTTCAATAAACTTCGCACCGTTGGGCCAATCCACCGCATTTATTCCGCCGACGACTGGACTGCCTCCGCCGATGGAAAGGGTGAAAAGTCCAAATTCATTGGTGGTACTATTGTGTGTTTCTTGAAAAACAACTGTTCCATTTGGTGTCACGTCGTGTATGCTAATGCGAATGCCAACCGCCGAATTGGCGAGCACAATACCAGTGGTATTCCTCGCAATGGATTGGTATTTAAAGCGCTGAGGCACTTGAGCATGGCCCATCGAAACGATGAAAAACAGGATGAAAATCAACCCGGAACAGTGGCGCAATTTCATGGGATTGTGTGGATTAGTTTTCCGATAAAACGGGGAAGTTGATCTGGCTGTGACAGATAAATAAAGTATTCTGAACAGGCCTTGTCGTCGATGTCTATTTGACATGAATGACAATTATTTAAGAATTTTTTCTCGATCAATCTAAACGAAACATCGTAGATGAAAACGGTAGCGTCGTTCCCAATGTCTCCCTCCAAGAAAAAATGAGTCGAAAAGGGGTTCGGATAAATTTGAAAAGAGAGTTCGTTTACTTCCGAAAGAGCTAAAATTGATTCATAATTTTGTTGAAAGCCCTGGGTGAGAATCCCACTGCTGCTGATGTCTGTTTCAGTAATTGTTTCACCAATCGTAAAGGATAAGGAGCCTGTTGAATGTGTCCCATACATACCTGAAGATGCAATAACTTCTTGTGCCATTGACAAATGGCAGTTGAGTATGAGTAGGCAGTTGAAGAGGAACTTAAAAAAACGCATGACATTGTTTGTGGCCGAAAGATACGACAAAAAGAAAACCCGGGATGGTGCCGGGGTTCATTTCTTAATTGTTTATTTGCTTCACTTTAAACCCCGTGCGCCTGTTTTGTTGGTGCATATTCTCTGCACAATCCACATCGTTTGTAGCTATTCACAGGCACTATTTCGCTGCGGTCGAGTTAAAAACCAATGAAGATCAGCAATAAAAATCTTCCTCAATTTATTTCGAATTTTAATCTGAGATGGGACGGCAGTTTCACTTCTTTTGAACATTTTTGTATGATGAAAATACTTTACATACATGGCCTTGGCAGTTCGCCGAAGTCCGAAAAGATGGACTTGATGAAGTCCCATGGGGAGGTGGTGGCCTTACACCTTGACTATACGACCTGTACAAATGCCTTTCAGCTGCTGAGTAAAACCATCCAAAAGGAACAAATTACCGCCATCGTTGGAAGCAGCATGGGTGGCTTGTTGGGCTTTTGGTTGGCCGAGGAGCACTCTTTGCCTTGTCTGCTTTTCAATCCTGCCATTTCGAAGGAATACACCGATTATTCTTTGGGCATAGAAAAACAGGCTTTGGGGAACTGTCCCCAGCGCTTCGTGGTCTTGGGACAGCAAGATGAGGTCGTCGATCCACAGGCGACATTTGATTATTTAACGAAAAACACGCCGAGCAGCACGGAGCAACGACTCCTATGGTGCAGTACCTTGGCGCATCAGATTCCAGACGATTTCTTTGGAGAGATGCTCAAGGATTGGACACTTTTCTTGCGCCGATAGCCGGACCGTTTTTGGCAAAGGTCAATGTTGAAGTCTCGATTTTCAGCAATTTCTAGATTTAAATTAAAAAAATCCCGGTTTGTATTTGCACACGTCTAAAAAGTGATTACTTTTGTCTCCGCTTTTAACGTTAAGCATTATACAATTTTGAATTCAGCTGATGCTGAAGATCGCAAGATTAAAAAATTGGTTTGGTAGTTCAGTTGGTTAGAATACATGCCTGTCACGCATGGGGTCGCGGGTTCGAGTCCCGTCCAGACCGCAAGTTGAAAGTAAAAGCCTTCTCAGTTTTGAGGAGGCTTTTTTAGTTATTGATTTATTTGGTTAGAATATATGCCTGTCATCCCCAAGGACCTTGGGGACGGGATTCGATCTCGTCTATGCCGCATGTTTAAATCCCTGTAAGTATTTGGGTTTACAGTGCTTTTTTTTTATTGTCGCAAATGAAAAGGGGGAAACAAAAGCGACAACATTTAGTACTTTTCATTTCTCTATTTAGATAAAAAAATGAAACTTCCCATATGGCTGTGGGAACAGAAAACCCTAGGGAGTATCATATTCTTTGGGGTTTTTGCTTTTCAAAACGTTATAAGGGGAAACCATTACTTTGGTTGATTCATTTCTTCAATTACTCTCATTATACCTCGGGTTGAAACCCGGGGCTAGTTGAAGAATACCGTTTAATTTATCCCCAACACTTGGTTCTGCCCCTTAGTAATTTATGCCTGTCATCCCCATGAAGATTTAAGTAACTCATGCTTTTGTATTATTTTTACATAAATGTGCGCGATTTGTTTTTGGTTTTCAAACTTTTAGCGCGATATTTATGAAGTGATTGATGTTGTTTTTTTACAGACTGCCGTTAGCGATCTTTGGTAAAAGACGACAAAAACTAAAAAAACAAATTTAACAGGCGAAACCCTCTTAGCCATTTAAACAGAGTAGGTCAAAAATTTAAAACAGATAAACCATGGAAAAAAACAATTTAATTTTAACGATAACTATCGGTAGTCAAGTTTGGACAAGCAAAAACCTTGATGTAAGTACCTACCGCAATGGTGATATAATACCACAGGTGCAAGACCCAAACGCTTGGGCAGAATTAACTACCGGTGCTTGGTGTTATTATGATAACGATTCATCCAATGGCACAAAACACGGTAAGCTATATAACTGGTATGCGGTAAATGATCCGAGGGGTCTCGCGCCTGATGGATACCACATACCGACAGACGCTGAATGGAAAATCCTTATTGATTTTCTCGGCGGTAAAGACGTAGCAGGAAAGAAAATGAAAAGTACCAGTGGATGGGAGCATGATTATATTTACGACATCAGCGGCAACGGAAACAACTCAAGCGGATTTGCAGGTCTTCCTGGTGGTTTTCGCGATGAGGCTGGAACGTGCGATTTTCTGGGTTACTATGGTTATTGGTGGAGTTCTACAGAGTTTTATAAAGACCTATCCGAGGCCTGCAGCCTGCAATCGGATAAGGATCGTGTAAGGAGAGAAACGCCTATCAATTCGCAAGGGTTATCTGTCCGTTGTCTTTGTGATCACGCACTAAATCAACAAACAGAAGTTCTTAAAACTGGAGCAGAAAGTTTAAGTAATATGGATTTGGGCGAAAGCGGAGGCGGAATGAATCCTGCAGGCATGATGAATAATATGGGACAGAATATGAATCAACAACAAAACACACCACCACCACCACCACCGACAATCGCTTATAGTGTTTCCGTAAACGGTCAAACAGCGGGACCTTTCAATTTGCAACAACTACAACAAATGGTTCAAAACGGGCAACTTACACAAAACACTCACGTTTGGAAACAAGGTATGGCAGGTTGGGAAATTGCTGGTAATGTTCAAGAACTTTCAAATTTGTTTGGTGCAGTTCCACCCCCACCACCACCACCACCAGTAGTATAAACCTAAAATTATAACATTATAAATGATGATAGTTTTTTTTCAATAAACAGATTAGTAGAATTCGGAATGGGTAGGTTAACACCATGAATAGTGCAATGATAAATATGCATGTTCAGGGTTCTATGAATCCGATGCAAACAGCTGTACCACAATTTTATTCTGCAATGATAGAAGCCAATCAAGCTGGTCCTTTTTCGGTACAGAAATTATCTCGACTAATTGCAGAGAAAAAAAATGTTAAGGAAACTTATATTTGGAAACCAGGTTTACCAAATTGGGAGATTGCCAGGGCAAACTCATACTTTTAACGTGATTTTATAAATACAAACAAATAAAGACAAATTTAAACGAA
>CAIQQH010000003.1 GCA_903873915.1 uncultured Flavobacteriia bacterium
ATGTATAAACCACCCCTTGCCCCTCCACGAGGGGATTTTTATTTTTTTCTTGCTGAGTGTCGACTCACCAAACATTCATAATTCGTAATTAGAAATGACCAATAGTTTTTTAAGCCATCGAAGAAAGATCAAGTCTTTCAGCGCAGCGGGTCTTTTGTCTTTTAGTCAGCCGGCAGCTGACGGGTCTTTTGTCTTCTAAATATTAGTTCCTCGCGGCGATCCGGGCAAGAGACTTCTCAAATGATCGCGGAATTCGAATGGAGAAAATTTTTCCATCTTTAAATGAAAATGCGAAATAGAAAACCAATTCATCAAAGCGGTAATCAGAACGATCTCCAAATGCATAGGTCGGATATCCTTCATCAATAAAGGGGTCGAAATCTGAAAAACGAAGTTCCATAACCACTTCACCGATCTTGTGGTCTGTAGCAATTCCGTAGTTGGTGTCTTTAAAAAATCGTTCCCCAATGCCATTTTTACCGGTTGCTTTTTTGTGCAACATCGAAATCGCACGGATGTAATTCATATTTCCAAAATACCGTCCTCCAGGATGCAATATTTTCTCCATGGTCGAGTCATCAAAAAAAGAATAAAAAGCAGCGCTGAATTTGGTCAAAAGCTTTTCATTTGTTTTTCTTTCTTCATCAGTCACTTTATGTATAAATGCAGTTGTTTTCATTGGGATTCAGGGAATATGGTTTAGTTTTTTGAAATGATTATCTGTGAATTTTCGACCGCCTTTTGAGCCATTTTTAAATCAAAAATTTTGTATTCAAAGTACCTAAAAACAAATCTATAGATGATTTCATTTTTACTATGTACGATTGGGTCCCCGAATTTTGGTCCCCGAAAACCCTCAAAATCAAAACAAGAATCATCATCAAAACTTTCATTGTAACAACGGATCTCGAGCACCTCCTGCCCAGGGAAAATGTCTAAAGAAATTCCACGATTGTATTTAAATGAATTTCTGGATTTAACCCCTTTCGGTCCATGGATCATTTTGTGAAATACACCTGCCGCTTTGCCTTTGTTTAAGCCCTTGAAAAAGCGTCCATGGTCATGTAAAAGATCCAAGATTGCATTGATGTCATAGGAACTAAAAGCATGGCTAAAATCGTTCAAGAGATCTGAATTCATTCCCATTTCTTCTTCGCTGAATTTTTGAATAAGGTTTTTTCTCACGGCGCACTAATTTAAAAGGTTGGTGACCCATTGACAAAGGACATGCCATGAAAAATAACTCAATGAAATGGTGATTAATTGGTTAAATGTATGTCAAATGTTATATATTTATATCAAATTTTGACTTATGAAAACCTTAGTCTCCTGGCACGCTTACAACAATGATTTTCACCAAGGAAAAGTGATAGAAGAAGGCCCAACAGTTGGATTTCACGACCATTTCTATAAGCACGATCGGCATATCATATTGTCAACTGGACATTCGCAAGAGGATGATTTAAGGGTTTTGCATTTGCGCACATTTTTAATCAAACGTTTTCCAAATCGAGTGATTGAAATTCGCTACATGGACATCAAGGATGTGATCAATCAAAGTGAGATTCGTGCTAAAATCGACCCCTTTCTTGTATCCTTGGGAGAGGATGAAATCGACATTTTTGTATCACCTGGAACGCCTGCCATGCAAATTGCTTGGCACTTGAGTCACATGAGTTTGAATTTACGAACAACGCTTTATCAAACTCGTGCCGCATTGCACACGCTAAAGAAGGACAAGCCGGAGTTGATAAAAATAAATCTTGAAAGGTCTGCATTGCCAGTAACCGCTATCTATACGCAAGAGAATGTCAAACGCACTTCCGCTGCCAATGAGGATTATTTCATAACACCAACCATTCAGAAGATTTATGACAATGCCCTTAAAGTCGCTCAGACGGATCAAGTTACGGTAATGATCTTGGGCGCAAGTGGAACGGGAAAGGAAAATCTAGCCAAATACATCCACTCCAACTCGGTCCGAACCGATAAACCGTATGTGCCGATCAACTGCTCTGCTTTTAGCGATGGACTGCTTGAATCGCGCTTGTTTGGATACAAAAAAGGGGCCTTTACCGGTGCGGATAAGGATACTGCTGGATTGTTTGAGTTGGCAAATGAGGGAACGATATTCCTCGACGAAATTGGAGACATTTCGCCCTATATGCAACAAGCGCTCTTGCGTGTTTTACAAGAAAAGGAAATTATGCCACTTGGCGGAAAGGCAAAAAAAGTAAATGTTCGCGTGATTGCCGCAACAAACCAACAACTGGTGAAACTGTGCGAAGAAGGTAGGTTCCGTTGGGATTTATATTACCGTTTATCGGTGGTCGAATTGGATATTCCAACACTCATTCAGCGCGGGAAGGCAGATCTCAAGCAGATGATCGAGCATTTTATCACACAAAAAAAGAAGGAACTCAGACGTTCTAAAAAACTGGTGGTGGAACGAGAAGCGATGGACGTGTTGATGAATTATTCGTATCCTGGAAATATCCGTGAACTCGAAAATATCATTGCGCGCTTGTATGTCTTCAATGAAGAGCGGGTGGCAGTTGACGTGTTACCGAAACGCTTGTTCCAAGATTCGATCAATAAACCGATGAACTGGGATTACATCGAACGGGAACATATTGTCAGGGTCTTGAAACATTTTGAGGGCAATAAACGACAAACCGCTTTGGCCATTGGTTGGGCGATCAATACGCTTGTAGCTAAGATGGAGAAGTACGGGGTGGGGTGATGGAACGTGGTTTTTATTAGTTACTAGTTACGAATTACGAATTTGGTGGCTCCTCCGCGGCGGACAAGTGAGGTGCGATAGCAGTCTCGAAGCCACGAATTACTAGTTACGAATTGCCGAAGGCATCAAATTCCATTTAGACTTTAAGATGTCAGATTTTAAGACGGAGTGCACTTCCTCGCTTTTTCAAGGTTCGAAGAAGAATCTAGTCTTAAAATCTTAACATCTTAGAATCTTGACGTCTTTTTCAGAACATAGACCGTCAGCCGCGGCTGACTGATGGAGCATAGAACATGGGCCGAGTCCTTTGTCCTTCGGAGCTCAAAGAGCGAAGAAGTGTCCTTTGGCTGATGGAATGATCAAATCCATGCTCCATGCTCCATGCTCAAAAATGGACTTCAAGATTTTCACCCGAAACATCATTTTTCAGCCATTAAAAATAGATTAAAATGGTATTCTTTATCGGAATAATCCGCATACACTTGCATCGCTTTTTTGTCATTAAAATCACAGCTTATACTATAATTGGAGGGGAAACTTGCCCGATCGCTTTCGATGAAAATACATTTCACAACTTCCGTTTTTGGGTCATAAATTAGTATCTGAAAAATGCGCATCTCTGGCAAGTAAAGTTCATAAGTAGTTTTGTCCCGTGTCACAATAGATAAGTCATAACTGACGAATCGCGTACCGTAGATGCGATTGCCATTTTCCCATTGAAATGGAATTTCATAACAATAAAACATTACATCGCTCCCAAAGACGGTATTGATGGTAAAACGATTCACATGCTGGCCATAAGCAGCAGTTGAAAAAAGCAAAATGAAAAGAATTGTTCTCATGATGATAAAGTTAAGTTAGACTTAAATGAACAGCCTCGTTGCGTTCTAGGTATTCAATTCAATTTTGAGAAAAAAGTAACAACACTTTGATGGGTTGCAAGGTTGCAATGGTTTTAACTTGCACAAAGGAGTTGAAAATTTAGAATGCTTACTTTTGTGTAAAATATACACATAATGCCAATTCGACAAAACATACTCATCGCCGTAGATGCGGTGGTCTTTGGATACATGAACGCGAACTTACATGTGCTGTTGGTGAAACGAAAAGGGTCAACCTTTCACAAGGAATGGGCACTGGTCGGTGGGTTTGTTCTGGATGATGAACCGCTAACAACGGCCGTCAAACGCGAATTGAAGGAGGAGACAGGTGTTCAACTGGATTATCTGGAGCAATTGTTCACCTTTGGAGATACCGTTGATCGAGATCCACGCAGTCGAGTCATATCTGTTGCTTATTTCGGATTGATCAATTCATCGAAGATTGTTCCTATCGGTGATACAGATGCCATGGACGCAAAATGGTATCCGGTGAATGAATTGCCAGACTTGGCCTTTGATCATTCGGAAATATTGAACTCAGCACTGGATCGCTTGCGCGCAAAACTCACCTATCAACCTATCGGATTCGATTTACTTCCCAATGAATTTCTTTTCTCGGAACTTGAACAACTGTATGTCACCCTCTTAGGGAAGGACATTGACCGCCGAAACTTCCGAAAAAAGATCATGAGCTTCGGCTTTTTGGAGGAAACCAGTCTCTTTAAACAAAAAAAATCTGGCCGTCCAGCAAAATTATTTCGGTTTAATGATTTGAAATATAGGGAGTTGGAATCAAAAGGCATCTACTTCGATTTATAATTAGTGTAAAAATTACGCAAAATAATTTGGTGGATTCATTTGTTTCGTTACATTTGTGTAAATAATACGCAAATAAAATGAAGACAATCCTCAATTTAGATCGCCGCTTTCGCCCATTGAATGGGGAAGAGATCAGTTACGAAGCATTTACCTTTGCGGGAGGTGAATTACACATCAAAATAGATGCTTCTGAGTTAGCTGATAGCGTAACCATCGCGCATCGATTAAATTCATTTGGCGATATCGGACTTTTGTACCTAGCGGTGGATGCCTTGAGACGCATGGGGGTGAAGCGTTTGGATTTGTTTGTTCCTTATTTTCCGGCAGCGCGTCAGGACCGATTAATGGTCGCAGGTGAGCCACTCTCTGTAAAAGTATATGCCGATTTAATCAATCAATTGCATTTCGAAACAATAACGATCTTGGATCCTCACTCGGATGTCACAGCTGCTGTTTTGGACCGCTGTGTTGTTGTCTCGAATCATTCATTTATTCATCAGGTCGTTCAAATCATCGGAAAGGATTCGCTTTTGATTTCTCCCGATGGCGGTGCCTTAAAGAAAATCTATAAGGTCTCTATAGCATTGAACGGAATGGAGGTTATCGAATGCAGCAAAAGTCGGGACGTGAAAACGGGTCGCTTGTCGGGATTTAAGGTGTATGCGGATGATCTTGAAGGACGCGACTGCCTCATCGTCGATGACATTTGCGATGGCGGAGGAACGTTCATTGGATTGGCGAAAGAATTAAAGGCCAAAAATGCTGGCGCACTTTATTTGGCAGTATCTCACGGTATTTTTAGCAAGGGAACAGAAACGTTAACAGATGTCTTCGACCATATCTTCACGACAGATTCAGTGAAAGAAATTCAATCGGACAAAATCACTACGCTTTCAATAGCGAATCTCATTTATTCACAATTCTAAATTTTAACATCATGAACGCATTATTTTTAACAGACGGGTATAAATTGGATCACAGAAGGCAATACCCAACAGGAACTTCTCTCGTATATTCAAACTGGACGCCACGAAAAAGTCGATTGGAAGATTTGGATGAAGTTGTGTTTTTTGGATTGCAATACTTTTTAAAAAAGTACATCATTGAAGATTTTGACACTCACTTTTTTGCGCAGCCGAAAGATAAGGTTGTAGCGAAGTATGCGCGACGAATCAACAATTATCTCGGTGCCCATTCCATTTCATTTGACCACATCGAAGCACTCCATGATCTTGGGTATATTCCAATGGTTTTTAAAGCCTTGCCTGAAGGCGCAAGTGTTCCGTTGCGCGTGCCTATGTTCACGATGTACAATACCTTGCCAGAGTTTTTTTGGCTGACCAACTACTTTGAAACGGTGTTGTCAACGGTGATTTGGTTGCCCTGCACAGCAGCAACGATTGCGAGAAAGTACCGGGAGATTTTAAATGATTACGCAGATAAAACATCGAGCATACCAGAGTTTGTTCAATGGCAAGGTCACGATTTTTCGATGCGTGGAATGGCTGGAATTGAAGCAGGGACTCTTGCATCTGCTGGACACTTGTTAAGTTTTACAGGTACGGATACTTTGCCGGCGATCGACTTCTTGGAAGAATACTACAATGCGGATTCGGACAAAGAATTGATTGCAGGATCGGTCGCGGCAACGGAGCATTCTGTGATGTGCATGGGCACTACATCAGGTGAATTTGATACCTACAAACGCTTGATCACAGAGATTTATCCTTCTGGAATTGTATCGATTGTTTCCGATACCTGGGACTTGTGGAAGGTGCTCACAGAGATTATTCCTGCCCTGAAAAATGAAATTTTAGCACGCGATGGGAAGGTCGTTATTCGCCCTGACAGTGGAGATCCTGCCGACATTCTTTGTGGAAATCCGAATGGAAAATCGGAGGCAGAGCGAAAAGGAGTTGTTGAACTACTTTGGGATATTTTCGGTGGAACTTTAAATAGTAAAGGCTACAAGGAATTGGTTCCTCAGATTGGTGCCATTTACGGAGATAGCATCACATTGAAACGGGCAGAGGACATTTGTCGACGATTAATGGAAAAAGGATTCGCCTCTACGAATATTGTCTTGGGAATCGGGTCATATACCTACCAGTACAACACCCGCGACACCTTTGGTTTTGCCATGAAAGCCACCTATGGAGAGGTAAACGGCGAAGGACGTGCAATTTTCAAAGACCCAATCACGGATGATGGCACAAAAAAATCAGCCAAAGGATTGATGAAGGTTGTGCTAAAAGATGGTACATATGAACTGATCGACCAAGTAACCTGGGAGGAAGAAAATCAAGGGGAATTGAAAGAAGTTTTCCGTGATGGAAAAATGACAATGGAGACGAATTTGGCTGATGTTCGTGCGCGAATATGAGGCAAGAGCCTCACCAGTCAGGAAGTTTGGTGGCTGAGGTTCCGAAGGAAGTCTCGAAGCCACGAATTGCCGGAGGCATTCCGCCGCGGCGGACGTAGCATCAAATTCCTTAAGGAACAAATTGCGCAGCATCAAATTCTAAATTCCCTCATGTATTGTATAACCAATTCCATTCATCATGATACTTAGCATAATAAAAATTCTCGTCTTCACCGTAGCCGTTTTTATGTCGTTTGCCTATACCAGGGCGGTGTTGAATTATATAGGCGCTAAAATGACGGACAATTACTTTGCAGCTCAGCGCTTCCTGGAAATCTTAGATTCCGATCAAAATGTGGCGTGTTGGAGCTGGATTATTTTTTATGGTTTGCACGTGGTGTTTTGAAGATTCAGAGCATTAAATTGAGAGTTTGAATAGTAGAAACTTTTATTTAATTTTACAAAGAAGAATTAATTTAACTTTCTTGAATCATATGCCAACGGTAATTTGCATAAATTGTCATGAGCCATTATGGGGTTGTTCTGCACCGGATCAAATTCAATGTCCTTCTTGTGGTAAAAGTTATTGTAAAAAATGCAGCATTAAAAAAGCAAGTTTAAGAGCAAGTTGGGGTACTTTTTATTTCAGTCCATGTTGTGGTTTGGAATTGTCTAAATTTCAACTTTCAAGAACTCAGCAACACAGACATCTATAATTATCTTTTTAGCCCTTCCACATACTCATCAATCTCGTCCAGAACCATGTGTTGAATAGGTTCAAGTTCCTGTTTGCGCAGCGCATTCATTTCAGTAGCATAGTTTACTAGGGTGATTTCGGCACCGAGCGCTGGATCCGTCAGTCGTTTTGAAGTGTATTCCTTCCAACGTTCTTTTTCATCGTCAGTTAACGTTTCAGGGAAGTTGCGTGCTTTGATTTTAAAAATCATTTCTGGTAGCCGGCTGAGTGGAATTGCACAACTGTATTCGTGGAGATTTCCTCGTTGAACAAAGCCATGAAAACGCGTCATTTCGTCTTTTTCCTGTTTGCTGAAAAATCCACCCGAGTAAATCATCAAATCGCTGTCTTGTTCAGTCATCTCATGCTCATTGGCGTAAACATCCTTTAGCTTTTCTTTGATGAACGCTTCATTTGTGCGCATGAGATCGAGATTTTCGCGAAGTGCTTTCTTGTCGATGGAAAACGTTTCGAGCAATGCGCCATTTTCATTCAAATCGGCAATGACTTCACATTGATTGGCTTTGATGGTGGTAAGCCCAAGTCGTTGAAGCCCTTGCTCTTTTAAATCAGCGGTCTTACTAAATAGTCGTTCTTTGATTCCATTTGCGTCAAGTTCAATGAGTGGCGAAACATCTTTTCGCAAATCATAGTAAATCTTGGTGTTCGATTGAGTGGGGTGATCCATGATGGGGTACACTACACTGAATACATCGTTCTCCTTTCCATAGTTTGAACTTATGTGAAAGATGGGTTTTTTCGCTTGTCCTCCCGATTGAATTATGCTTTGTAGGTAGGTGCTAAACACACTTTTGTCACGCAGTGAAAACACAAAATCAAAGAATGCAGGATCGCCATCTTTGATTTTTTTAAGGATGAAAATGGTTGCTTCCACATCACTGAAGGCATCGTGTGCATTGGCATGCTCTGCTCCATTTGCTTTAGACAATTGCTCTAAACGAAAGCTAGGCATGGGTTTACCTGTGCGTGGGTGAATGTCGAAATCTCCTGTTTGTGCATTTTTCATGTCCGGGAAAGTCAATAGATGAGGTCGTAACACGTAGGTTGCCAAAACCAGGTGATAGACATCAAATCGAGAATTGTGATTGGCATATTCACGCTCGTAAGGGTCAAACAAATTGCGGTAGGCCAAATTCCGTGTGAACTCATCATCAAAACGTATGCTGTTGTATCCCAATGTGCAGGTATGTGGGACTTTCATTTCATCCAGAATTCGTTTTGTGAAGCGATACTCATTCAGTACCTCTACATTGGCTTCTACATTCCCTTTGGGTGGATGTTCGATGCCCGATTTGATGCGTTTGATTTTTTGTGGTGTAATCCCTGTAATCATCGCAGCAATGGGTGACGGAATGTTGTCAGGACTTTGTTCACAGAAAATATTCAAAGCACGCATGGGAAGAATGTTTAAATCTGCATCCGTACGAATTCCTGCAAACTGTGACGCTTTCCCACCTCGCGGGGTTGAATTAAATGTTTCATAGTCCATGAAAAGAAAGGAGAAGTCTGGATGTAAATCACTCATTTATGATCGATTAAAGGGTTAAAATCCAAAGGGATATCTAAAGATCGAGGAGTGGTGAATTCAATACAAAGATATTGGAAATTAAATTGACAAAATTCTATTTCATGCGATAAACAAATAGATTTATGAAGCTTCAGTTCTTCGGCGAATCGAATCCTAACAAATGTTGAAATAAAATGAGTGCTAATCATAGAATTATATTGAATAATTGATACTTTTAATTTGTTATTCAAGAATTTAGCTGCGCGAAAGTATTTTATGCGAATACTCTGAACGAATCGTTGTTGTTTGACCTAAGCGAGAAAACAGAGGAGGATGTTACTACAGCGGCAGAAGGTATTCTTAAAAGTTTGTTTATTTTTTTCGTTTCAACAGGTTAAAAAGATAGTTCTCGAACGTATTTTTTATGAAATATTGAAATGTTTGTGTTGCTTTGACACCTTTCAAGGTGAATGTGAGTGCCGAAGTTTAATTCAAAGTCTTAATATCTTGAAATCTATTGTCCCTTGTCTTTCAAACTTCGAAGCTCAAAGAGCGAAGAAGTTGTCCCTTGTCTATTGTCCCTTATTCATAATCCCCTAGTATGAGCATCAAAATTCTCCACACCTCCGATTGGCATATCGGTAAGGAACTGCACAAAGTCGAGTTGACCGAAGATATGGATCGGTTTTTTACTTGGCTGATTGAGTTTATTCGCGACAATCAAGTAGATGTTCTACTGATGTCGGGTGACCTTTTTGATCAAGCCAATCCTACGCAACTGGACATGAAGCAGTATTATGCGTTTTTGGAAAAAATGATTCCACTAGAGTGTCGCATTGTCCTGACAGGTGGGAATCACGATTCACCAGCGGTCTTGAATGCACCAAAAGATCTGCTTCAGCTATTGAAAATTGATGTGGTCGGTGGGGCACCTGAAACGGTTGAGGATCTATTTGTTGAATATCAAAAGGATGAGCAGTCTGTCGTCATTGCGGCTGTTCCTTTCCTGCGCGATAGAGATATTCGCAAGTCGGTAGCGGGGGAAACGTACAACGATAAAATCGAACAAATCCGCGATGGATTGAAGACCTATTTCGAAAATGTCAATGCACATTACAAAGCAAATTATGAAGGCTTGTCCTTCGTGATCATGGGGCACTTGTATGCGCAAGGCGCTGCGGTATCTGACAGTGAGCGGGATATTCAAATTGGGAATCAGGCGGGGGTGGATTCAAGCATTTTTGGTGACCAAGCCAATTATGTCGCGCTTGGTCACATTCACAAACCGCAAGAAGTAGGGCACCCAAATATCCGTTACAGTGGGTCACCGATTCCTATGAGTTTTAGTGAGAAGAGCGACCAAAAGGAAATTGTGCTGTTGGAATTTGAAGCGGGAACAATGACGCAAATACGGTATGACATTCCGATGAGCAGAAAACTCGTTCTTTTTGAAGATACCTTGGATCTGGTTCGTCAGAAAATCGCGGCATACACAACGGATTCTCCCTTGATAGATTTGGCGGAAATTATTGTACGCGAGAAAGAATTTAGCTTGAGTACGATGGAAGGATTGGAGGAATTGCGCACGGAGATGAATGTGCCTGGTTTGAAGATTGTTAAGTCTAAAGTGGAGTTTGAAAACATGCAAAAAGGCTTATCGACGTTGTTGTCTACGGGAACATTGTTGAGTGAACTTGAGCCAGAAGAATTGTTCAAGAAACGCTTGGCATTGGAATCCAATGTGGACAATGAAGATGAACTCTTGAACGCCTTCCGTGAAATCATGGAGCAATTGGGTCAAAACGAAAATTAAGCAGAGATCGCACGATGAAAATTATAAGCATAAGACTAAAAAATATCAATTCGTTGAAAGACGAACATAAAATCGATTTCACTGAGGATCCATTGGCTTCTGCGGGACTTTTTGTCATCACAGGACCAACGGGCTCGGGGAAGTCAACCATCTTGGATGCCATTACTCTAGCGCTTTACGGCCGAATTCCGAGAATTAAGCAAAAGGTCATCAACAGTAAGCTGGTCGAACAAGATGGGATCATTCTTACGAGACACACGAAAGATTGTTTTACCGAAGTGGTCTATGAGGTAAAAGGTAAGCGTTACCGTTCGTCATGGACAATGGGACGCAATCGGAACAACAAGCTGAACGACCGGAAGCAAGAGTTGTTCGACATTGAAGGGGATTGTATCCTTACAGATAAAAATGATGACGTCATCAAGAAAAATGAAGAAATCATTGGCTTGAACTACGACCAGTTTGTGCAGTCGTTGATTCTTGCTCAAGGAAAATTCGCGAAGTTGTTACAGGCCTCGCGTACCGAACGAAATGCCTTATTGGAGACCATTACCGGCACGGAGATTTACCGCGAAATTGGAAAACGTGCATTTGACCGTTTCAGTAAAGCATACCGTGCTGTTGAGGATCATAAAATCTTGATGCAAGGCATTGAATTGTTGACCGAAGACGAGGTGAAGGAGTTTAAAGCCGACATCGAGAAAAAAGAACCTATACGCGAAGGATTGGAAAAAGAGATGAAGGCCGTTCAGGCGCTCATCACCGTAAAGGAGAGTTTAGTCGAATTGGTTAAAAAGCAAGGTCAAAATGCAACGGATTTTGAGGCATTGGTCGTACAGGAAGAGTCACTCAAAGCGGAACGGATACAACTGGCTAAGCATGATGAGGTGGCTGTTTTTCGCAGTGAGGTGAATGCCATAGATCAAGAGGAGAAAGCAATTCAGAAGCTTAAAAGTGAGATCATCATTTGGAAGGCGGATATAAAAACGGTGGAAAAATCCAATGAAAAACTAATCCTTGATGCAACTAGCTTACTCGGAGAAGCAGTTGCTGACCACTTATTGATTGATGAGGTAATCGCGTTTAGAAAATTGATTCAAGCATCACAGAAAAATATCGCCGATGAGCAGCTGAAAATGGACCAACTTGTCATTGAGATCAATCGAACACTTGATGATTTAAGCAGGGAAGGATTAGAGATTAAATTCTCAGAACTCGATGAAGAACGTGTGGGTGCCGAACGTGATAAAGTTAAATCCGCCATTAAGGCATTGAAGGTAAAAGATTTGGATGAATTGAGAGCGAAAAGAGACGCGTTGAGAAATTCCTATCTGCCAGCCAGTGAATTGCGATCTCGTCGAAGAGAGTACAACAGAGACCAGTCCGATTTTCTTGAGAAATCAGAAGGACTCAATCAAAAAGTGAAAAACCTGGCCTCTGCACACGGAAATTTGGTTGGATTGACAAAATCACTGGAAAAAGTGACCGCCGACAAGGAAAAAGCACAAAAGGATTTCGAGAAAATTAAAGCTGAACAGGGATTAGATGCCTTGCGCAGTGAACTGATATCAGGCGAACATTGTCCTTTGTGTGGTTCGGTTGAACATCCTTACCATGACTCCTACGAGGAAAAGCTGCTGAGTACCTATGAAGAACTCTTGTCGAGTGTCAATGCACTTTATACAAGAGTCAATAGTGATTTTATCCTCACTCAAGGGACAATCAATAAACTTACTCCTGAGATTGAGGAAGAAAAGAAATTTTTAGCCATCGCCGAGGAGAAAATTAATACCAAAACAAAAGAACTTGAAGCTGAATGCGTTCCTTTTGGTTGGGATTTGAATGCTCCCTTAAAACTTTGGGACGATGCGTTGATAGAAATAAACGAGCTCGCACTTGCATTAGAGCAAGGGGAAAAGGAATTCAATAAAAAGTATTTGCTTGAAAGCCTTCATGTCGAGTTTGAAAAAATTGCCCCTTTAAAAAACACATTAAATAAACTTCAAAAAGACCTAAGTGTAAAATATACAGGGAAGGATATAGAGAAAGATACGCAAGGACTACTTGATGAGCGCAATGAAAATAAAGTGAAGTTGGATGAGCGCTCTGCACGAGTGCAAGGGGCTGAGGCTGAAGTCGAAGAAAAATCAAAACACCTTAGCGATTCCTTAAAGTCTCTCTTGTCCAAATTGAACAAACAGGGGATTGCAGATCTAGCGACATATTTTTTGTTTATTCTAGATGAAATAATGGCACAGCAAATACGTGCTCGATTGAATGAAGTGGATGCCAAACGAACTGCTTTGGAAACAACAAAAAAATCGTTGAACATTGATTTTAAAAATCAGCAAGAAAAGGATGATTTAACGAAGGACATCGACATGTTGAAAATCGATTATGACACCTTCACGGATTCGATGAATGCCTTATCGGAGGAACTTGGAACCTTAAAGGAAAAGCTAAAAAGAAATGACGAGGACATTGAGAAACTTCAAGATTCACAGACCTTATTGGATCAACTGAAAAAAGATTTGGTCTTATGGGGAAAAATGAATGAGTTGATTGGCGAAAAAACAGGGAATCGTTTTGCCAACTTTGTTCAAGACCTCACTTTTGAGCAATTGATTGAATTTGGAAACAATCGATTGAATTCGTTTTCAGACAGATATCTTCTTGCCATGCCGGGTGCTGCTGACTCGGGTGATTTACAGGTGATGGATACCTACATGGGAAATACCAAGCGATCCATTTTCTCCCTTTCCGGAGGCGAAACTTTTAAATTGAGCCTAGCTTTGGCCTTGGGACTGTCCGATTTGGCAGCGAGGAAGGTTGAGATCGAGTCTTTGTTCATCGACGAGGGCTTTGGAAGTTTAGATCCTGACTCCTTAGAAGAAGCAGTTTCCTTGCTGGAAGACATTCAAAACAAAGGAAATAAATCCATCGGAATCATCTCCCATGTCAGTGAATTGAAAGACCGCATTGGCACAAAGGTGAAGTTGGTGCCGCAGGGTTCGGGGTATAGCAAGATTGAGGTGGAGTAGTTTTGGAATTAAGAATTAAAAATTAAAAGTTAAGAATGAATCGGTGGCTCCGCCCCAACGGACATGTGAGAGAAAGGGAGTTACGAATTTGGTGGCTCCGCCCCAACGGACATGTGAGAGAAAGGGAGTTACGAATTTGGTGGCTCCGCCCCAGCGGACAAGTGAGGTGCGCAAGCAGTCTCGAAGCCACGAGTTACGAGTTACGAATTATGAGTTTGGTGGCTACGCGGCGTCAAACATGTGAGAGAATAAAAGTTACGAAATCGTCATTCGTCATTTATAATTCGTCATTAGTAATTCGTCACTAGTAATTCGTCATTAGTAATTCGTCACTAGTAATTCGTCATTAGTAATTCGTCACTAGTAATTCGTCATTAGTAATTCGTCATTAGTAATTCGTCATTAGTAATTCGTCATTAGTAATTCGTCATTTTTAATCCTTCATTTTTAATCCTTCATTTTTAATTCTTAATTCTTTCTTCAGTGTAATATTTGAGCAAAATTTCAGTTTATAAGTCAGTCATCAAGATTTTCGCTGCGGCGAATGCCAACCGACCTGACGAGGCACGGTGGAAAAGCGATGTGAGGTTCGCCTAAATCAATACGGATCCCTGTCGCTTGATGCTGTTTATGTTTCATTAAAGCAGATTCATCATGAATGTTCGTTTAAAACCACTTCTGAAGTTCCTTTTTCAATGCATCAAGAGTTGCAAATGTTTGACGCGAAAAATCGATTCGACGGAAAGGATTGCACTGGAAAAGGAACCTAACTATGATCCGCCGCTTTACGTCTACAATACACATGGCGTCATCGAATTTTTAAGCGATCAATGTGACAATAAGACCTGTATCTGCAAGGACCGTTGTCAGGTGGACGACCTGATTTTTTATGAAAGTGCATTGCTGGATGACTACAAACAGAAGATGCGTGAAAGTCAGAAAAGGGATAATGGAGCATAGACCGTCAGCCGCGGCTGACTGATGGAGCATGCTCCATGCTCGAATTTTCCAATTATCATCCTCTGCTGTTAAAAATGAATCTTTTGCGCGTATTTCTTCCGCCAACCTTTAACAAAACGCCAGTCTATGAAGAAACACACCCATGCTTTGATGAAATTTTTGATTTCTATTGTCTTTTCATTGATCGCATGGGTTGTGGTGGATTACTTTATCATACGCATCACATTTGTGAAGTATTTCTTCATTGAAGTCGTTATTATCATCAGCCAGTTTGCGTACGATTGGCAATTAAAACGTTTGAGCCATGAAAAAGAAATTGTCAAGTAAAGCAGTACTTCACCGCTTAAAGTTGGGTGCTGACCGAAATGTTCAGAAGGAGCAAGGATACTTCGATGGGCGCTTTGTACAGCGCGCTGAACCTTCCGTAAAATTGTACAC
>CAIQQH010000004.1 GCA_903873915.1 uncultured Flavobacteriia bacterium
CTCGCTGAACATCCGCTTCAGAAACCTGCTTGTTCACCTTAACCACTTTGTCTGCAATTTCTTTCGTGTGGTTTTCGGCGGTATTTGCAGAAGACATTTCCGAAATCAAAATTTCATCTTCAATTCTTGTAATTTCCACTCCATTTTCCGGAGCTAATTTGGCGTCATTTTCTGCTTTTTCACCGACACGAATATCCACTTTTTCCAATTCGGATTGCGTCTCCTTGTTTTTATCAATGTACTCCTGACCCATTTGTTGATTTTCCGTAGCGGCAAAAACTATTATTTTTTCAACCGCAAGATCTGTTGCCTGTCGCTCAGTCTCATTGTCCTTCGCGTCCTTATCTAGTCTCTTCTCTATTTTGGACAACTCTGTATTTGCTGTGTAATTCTTTTCATCCGCTTGCAATGACTTTTCTGATAAGTCATCTTCCGATCGAAGAGATACGCCTTCAATAATGCCCGTGTTTTCTTGTTGCGCAGCATCACGTTGCGTATAATCCACCGCTGCATCCTGTTCAATTAAGTCGATTTTCTCTTGAGAAAACTGGTGTTCAGCTGTATTGAATTGATCATTGGTTTCATCCTCCTCTGCCTTGAATTTTTCAATATCCTCAATGGCAACTACCACTTCTTGACGCGATAAATCTCTATTTTCGTCATCGATACCAATGCGCTTTTGAATATCATAAATGCTGTTGGTTGATGCAATGTTTTGAGTAGTTTTCGTTTGAGTAAGCTCCGACTCGTCATCTTGAATGCCATCAATCTGATCTTGCATTTTTTTGGTTTTCACATTTTTCCGTTCCAAATCTGCTTTTTGAAGTGCTGCAAATCCATCCATTACTGAATTGTCAAACGGTTCACCCAAATCCTCGAGTGTACCAACTTCGACAATCACTGGATTTAATACTGCAGCAATTTCAGCCAATTTCTTAGTCGGATAAGGATCGTCCGGGCGCTTTGATTTAGCAAGTTCATAAGTTTCCTTTGCTTTATCATAACTTTTCGCATTGAAATGGTCGTCCCCTTCTTTTAGAAGTTGTTTGTATGCTTGTTCTAGTTCCGCAGCTGATTTGTCCAAATTTTTACGTTTCGCCTCATCCAATTTGACGCGAACAACCGAATTACTAGGATCAATTTTAAGTGCTTCTTCATACGATTTTTCTGCAGCCGAAAAATCTTTACTACCCACTTGTGCATCACCTGAGCGCACCAGCTCATCAAACTTATTCTTTAGCTCAGCCTGATCTTTTCTACTGTTGGCAATGTCGTCAAGAATGCGTTGCACCTGATCAATTTTTTCCAAAGCGATTGGGTCATCCTTTTTAATGGATAGCGCATTTTGAAAATGCACCAAAGCTTGCTCGTAGTTCTGTGTGCTTACACTATTGATTCCTTTTGTGATATAATCTTGGAACAACTGGTTTTTCTGCGCCGCATTTGCCGCATCATTTTGCTGTTGTGTCAATTCATCAATTCGTTTTTGAGGTGCTATTTCTTCGGGATTGATTTGCTTGGCCTGCTCAAAAGTGGCAATAGCTCTTCCGTAATTCCCCGAACTAGCGAACACCTCTGCTTCTTTCATTTTCGCAGCAAAATTTCTTTGCTTTTCTTCAATTTGTTCCACCAGCTTCAATAGCTCTTGTGGCCGTTTATCGTCAGGCTGTGCTTTCATGGCGCGATCAATATATTGTCGAGCGTCTGCAAAATCTTTTTCGTCAATTTTTGACTGGGCTGCCGCCAAGATATTCTCAAAAATCTTATTCTTTTCATCCAAATTGTCCTTAGCCAAGCGTTCAGCTTCAGCCGCTTTATCTACAGGGTCTTTTTCCGCCGGTTTCAATCCATTGGCATTGTTGTATTCTTTAATCGCGGCCAAGTAATTTTTTTGGCCCATGAATTCGTCACCTTTACGCATGAAATCAGCGTACTGCGTATCTATTTCTTTTTGCTTGGCAAGGTTTTGTTTGATTTTCTGAAGTTCCGCAATTTTATCTTTCGGCTCCTGTTCTGCAGGTTTCTTTTGTTGCGCTTCAGTATATTTAGCAATGGCTTCGTCCAATTTATTCGCTGCTTCAGCTACTTTTGCAGCAGACAACAAATTTTGATACTCTGTTTCATTTTGCGTCAAGGCAGCATTTGCCTTAATTTCAGCCTCTACCTCATTCAATTTTTGAGACACCAATACGTCTGAATGAATAGCCAATGCAGCTGTTAATTTCACTTTTGCATCTCCCCATTTTTTGTCTGTAGCCAATTGCAAGCCCTCTGTTTTTAACTGCTGGAATTCATTTTCAAGTTTTAGTTTTTGCTCGGCCTCAAGAATTTGTTTGTTTACATTGTCCAATTTCAACTGCACAGCTTGCTCTTTTTTGAGGTCTATGGCCTCTTCATACTTGGCTTTCGCTTCCGTCAGCTTAAGTCCTTTCGCAGCAAGATCACCATCAGCGACTAACTTATTGAATTTTGCCTCCTTGGCTGCAGAATCGGCCACTTCAGCAATTTTTACTGCGATTGCATCCAGCTTTGACTTTGCTTCGGCATTGTTTTGATCGAGGGAAATAACTTCATCGTACTTCACTTTAGCTTCGTTCCATTTGGATTGATCAAAAACTATTTTTCCTTCTGACAATAATTTTTGAATTTTCGCCAATCGCTCTTGTTCTTTAAGGGCTTCAGCAATTTTCCCATCGCATTCAGTCATTCGGTCAACTGGATAAGTCGCCGCAGATTCAAATTGCAGAGCTTCAGCGTATTTTGCTTTGGCGTCTGCAAACTTTCCTTCAGTAAATAAATTATCAGCTACAGCTACAGCTTCATCGTACTTTTGTTTTTTCTCCTTTTCAGCAGTTGCAGCCACCATCTTTTTTTCGATATCTGCCAATCGAATGATCGGATGTTGTTCTGCTGGTTTTAAGTCTTTGGCAATCAAATACTTTTCTTTTGCTGCCTTCCAACTTTTTTGATTGTAGAACATATCGGCTTGTTGAATCGCTTCCTTGTACTTCAAGTCAAGTTCAGCTTTTTTCTTCTCCTCATCGACAATTTTCTGTAAAGCTGCTGCTTGATCTTTCGGGTATTGTTCTGCGCGTTTCGCTGTTGCCTCATTGTATTTTTCAATCGCTAACTGATACTTCTTTTGGTCGCGCAATACATCTGCGGCCTTAATTAAATCATAATATTCCTGATTTTCTTGCTGATCGACGAGTTGTTCCGTTTTCGCCTTTTGATTTAACTGATCCATTAAATCAATTTGATCCGTAGCGTATTTGTCATTCTGTTTATAGCTGAGGGCTTCTTCGTATTTAAACATTGCCTCCTCGTACTTTTTTTGGCCATACAATCCATTCGCAGCTGAAATTGCAGCATTGTATTTCGCGTCGTTGGCAGCACTATTCACCGTTGCAGTACCTATAATTTTATCAATTTTTGCTTTTGTTTTTGCCTTGGCTGCCGCATCGAGGTCAGGTGCAGCTTTGGCACTATTCCATGTATATATTTCTACAGCTTCAGTAGATAAAAACGAAAAGTCGCCTCCGGGGACAGGAGCAAACAACGAAGCATTTAAATTAGGTAGTGGCTGATAATCCGCTCCTGCAGGTAAATCGTCTTCGACGAGCGAAACATAGTTAAAATTAATCCGTTGCGAAACCAAATCGGATTTTGAAAATACAACCGAAAAAGGTTTGCTGTAATTCACATTCCCTTTCACCATGTACTTTCCATCTGACCCTGAAACAGCAGAACTGATGGTGCTTCCATCTTGAACGATTGCCACCGTTACACCAGGCTCTATTTTCTTAGAATTCGTGTTGGTGATGTTTCCTTTAAATAGGAACGAAACGGATTGTGCATTTGAAAAAACGCAGCACAATAGAAAGCCGAAGACCAGTAAATATCTCATACGGTTGGAATAAAACGACACTTGGTACAACGCGTTACAGAATTGGTTTAATTTTGAACTCAAATACTCACAAAGATGAAGAAAAATCTTCACATGAACGCAAATTGAGATGCTGAACATAGAAGAATTGAGTTATTGGGAGCGTAGTCAATATTTTGAAGGGATTGACTTCTTAATCATTGGCGCTGGAATCGTTGGGTACAGTGCAGCATTGAAATTGCGAAAGGCTCACCCTACTGCCAAAATTGTGATCATGGAACGTGGTTATTTACCCTCGGGAGCAAGTACCAAAAATGCCGGATTTTCCTGTTTTGGCAGTGCGAGTGAGTTGCTGTCAGATTTAGAAACTATGTCTGAAGAAACGGTTTGGTCTACGGTAGAAAAGCGCTGGAAAGGGTTGAAACGACTGACAGAAATTGTTGGTGGTGGACTAAAACATGAAATACACGGATCTTGGGACTTATTTATGCCCTCAGAAAAAGATAGTGCAGAAAAGGTGAGTGCTAAATTGCCTTATTTAAATACGAAGATCAAAGAAATCACCGGAGAAGAAAATGTGTATTCCATGGACCAAGATGTGGCTGAAAAATTTGGTTTTGAAGGCATAGTAACGAGTTGTTACAACCGTCTTGAAGGACAAATTGACACTGGAAGCATGATGCATTGCTTGCATCAAAAAGCAGTTGAAGCAAACATTCTCATTCTCTTTGGTGTTTCCATAGTCGCCCTTCAGTCTGCGCTATATAATGTACAGATTCAAACATCAGTTGGATTTATTACTGCCGCTAAAGTCTTGATTTGCACCAATGGATTTGCGCGGCAGTTTTTACCACAACATGAGGTTCATCCTGCCCGTGCACAGGTTTTGGTGACAAGTCCTATTGATGAGCTTAAAGTCAAGGGGACATTCCATTATCAAAGTGGGTATTATTATTTCAGAAACGTCAATGACCGTATACTCATAGGTGGTGGCAGAAATTTGAATTTTGAAGGTGAAACAACGACAACTTTTTCCAATACGGCACAAATAACCGATGCCTTAAAAGAAATGTTGAACGCTATTGTTTTACCAAACACCGATTTTTCAATCCATTACGAATGGTCAGGGATTATGGGCGTTGGCAAAACAAAAGCTCCTATTGTCGATAAAATAGATCAGCACATTGGCGTTGGTGTCCGCATGGGGGGAATGGGTGTTGCCATTGGAAGTTTGGTCGGTGAAGAACTTGCTGATCTGTTCAGTTGATCATCCTCCCTTAAAAAATACTACTTTTGCACAAAATAAATTTGAAATGAAAAACACTGCCCTTACTGATGTACACATTGCACTTGGAGCGAAAATGGTTCCATTTGCTGGTTATAATATGCCCGTTCAATACGAAGGTGTGATTGCCGAACATGAAACCGTGCGCAATGCCGTGGGAGTTTTTGATGTTTCGCACATGGGAGAGTTTGTTTTAAAAGGCCCAAATGCCCTAGCCTTGATTCAAAAATTCTCATCCAATGATGCTTCAGTTTTGTTTGATGGAAAGGCACAATACAGCTGCATGCCAAACGGAAAAGGTGGAATTGTCGATGACCTCATTATTTACCGCGTCAATGCTGAAGAATATTTTATCGTCGTAAACGCATCCAACATTGAGAAAGATTGGAATTGGATGAGTTCTCTCAATGACATGGGGGTTGACATGCAAAACCTATCCGACCAGTATTCATTATTGGCCATTCAAGGACCTAAGGCGGCAGAAGCCATGCAAGCATTGACCGATGTTGACTTGACGAATATGGTCTATTATACCTTCACCCATGGTACTTTTGCAGGGATTGAGAACATCATGATTTCGGCAACAGGTTATACTGGATCAGGAGGATTTGAAATTTATGTAAAGAATGAAGATGTTCAACACGTTTGGGAAAAGGTGTTTGAAGCGGGTGCTTCTTTTGGCATCAAGCCAATTGGTTTAGCCGCGCGCGATACGCTTCGTTTAGAGATGGGATTCTGCTTGTACGGAAACGATATTGATGATACCACGTCACCATTAGAGGCAGGACTTGGATGGATCACGAAGTTCACCAAAGATTTCGTGGATTCAGATTTCTTGAAAAATCAAAAAGAAGCGGGGCTTACACTTAAACTTGTTGCTTTTGAAATGGTTGATCGTGGAATTCCACGTCACGACTACCCTATTCTCGATGCTTCAGGTGCCGTTATTGGAAAAGTAACATCAGGAACGATGTCTCCTACAATGAAACTAGGAATTGGTTTGGGGTATGTTACCTTAGATCATTCAACCCTTGACTCAGAAATCTTTATTGAAATCCGTGAAAAGGGAATTAAGGCGAAAGTGGTAAAACTTCCTTTCTACAAAAAGTAAAAATATTGAGATTTAATAGGTTAAAGGCTTGGATTTTTATTCAAGCCTTTTTTTTTGTTCCATTTGAATTTATTAACACCATTGCGCATGATTAAAGAATACATTTGAATTAATTCAAAAAAAAAATATGAAAAGTAAAATTAAAAAAATGGGCTATTTGACATTGGCCATTGCTCTATTCGCTTCTTGCACAGTTATCCGTCCAGGACAAATCGGCATGAAACAAACAATAGGGAAATTGAAGCCAGGAACAATACAACAAGGCGCAAAACTCTACAATCCATTCGTATCTAAAATCATTAAAATGAATATCCGAACGGTTGAGCTGTATGAAGTTCTAGAACTTCCGACTAAAGAGGGTTTAAATGTGAAGACAGAAATCATCCTTCTTTATCATGTGAATCCAACCAAGGTTCGCGAAATCTATGAGAATTATGGGTTGAACTATCAAAAGGTGGTAGTTCAAAGTAACTTTATTGCAACTGCGCGACAAGTAAGTGCACGTTATGACGCCAAAGAATTGTATGCCGTTGACAGAAAATTGGTCGAGCATGTGATCATGGACGAGTTGACCACAGATATTGGTGATTTAGGATTCATCATTGACGCTGTACTTTTGAAAGAAATTACCCTTCCAGCAGGCATGACTCAAGCGATTCAGTCAAAGGCAAATGCAGAGCAAGCCGCTTTACAAATGGATTTTGTCATTCAAAAGGCCCGAAAGGAAGCGGAAAGATTATCTATTGAAGCCGAAGGGATACGCAAAGCACAATTGATTATTGACAGCTCATTGACCGAATCATTGTTGAAATACAATTACATTGAAATGTTGCGTGGTTTGTCAAACTCTCCAAATTCAAAAATCATTTTAACGGATGGGAAGATACCGATGATGCTAGGAAACTAATAATCTTGAAAACAAAGAAAGGCTTGGGTTAACTCAGGCCTTTTTTTATGCGTCAACTTCTGCGTTCTTAGGCACTCGAAACAAAAGAAGCAAACCAATGACAAAGAATCCAACAAGCGCGATTACGGAGGTGCGGATATCAGCGAAAGACTCAATCAGACCAAAGGAGAAAGTACCGATCGCAAGCCCGATTTTCTCAGTCACATCGAAGAAACTAAAGTATGAGGCATTGTCATCCGTCTCCGGTAGCATCTTGGAATAGGTCGACCGTGCAAGCGATTGAATCCCCCCCATCACCAATCCTACGATTCCAGCAGCTATGTAAAACTGCCAAGGTTCATAGACTACAAAGTAAACATAGACACAGAGAAGAATCCATACGCAAATGGCCAAGGCTATTCCCTTAATGTTACCAATGCGTGAGGCAAGTTTTGAAAAAAGAAAAGCCCCAAGCATTCCCACAAATTGAATAATCAAGATGCTCACAATTAAATCTTGTGTTTTAATGCCTACAATTTCCTTATTCGCAAAAGCAGTCGCCATGATCATAACCGTTTGAACAGCCATATTAAACATGAAGTAGCTTGCGAGGTAACGTTTAAGAGCAACTCTAGAACGAATGTCAAGCCATACTTTTTTTAATTCTCTAAATCCACTGCTCAGCAAATGACCTTTCTCACCTTTCTGTACCGTCACAACTGGAAGTCGACGAAATGTATAGAACGCAAAGGAAATCCACCACAACCCTACCAAAGGGAAAGCATATTTGATCGGCATAATCTGCGTGAATTGGGTCAATACAAGTATGATAATGAGCAAAATCGAACTTCCCAGGTAGCCCATTGAAAAACCCCTTGCACTGATTTTATTGTGATCGGCTGGTTCAGCAATTTCCGGTAGGTAAGAGTTGTAATACACCAAACTCCCCCAATACCCAATACTGGCAAAAAACAAAGGGAGAATAGTCAAACCAATCGCATAAGGGGTATAATCCACGCCTCCATTGCTTGGGTTAAAAAAATAAAGTAATCCACTTGAAATAGCCCCTAAGAAGCAAAAGAACTGGAGAAAACGTTTCTTTTTCCCCGAATAATCGGCCATCCCAGAAAGCAAGGGCGTGGTAAATGCTACGACCAAATATGAAATGGAAACGAGGTAGGCATAAAATTCCGTATTTTTGAAGTGCATGCCGAAAAATGAGACCGTATCGTAAACAGTCTTTCCGGTTTCCTGATCCTTGATACTCGTCAATTTCTCAAACATGATTGGAAAAATTGCCGAGCTGATAATCAAGGGATAAACAGAGTTTGCCCAATCATAAAATACCCAACCTCGAATCGTACTTTTATCGCCTTTCATTGCATTCAATTATTCAATCCCATCAAGATACGGCTGTAAATATAGAAAATCAGAAGTAAGTTGACCATTAAAATTCGTTTCACTGCCTCTAGCGATAATTGTGTCTGGATCTTCAACGAGTAAAGCTGGAAGAATATACTTCATCAGTTCGTTTCCAAAATCCTCTGAAGCATCTTTTGGCAATTCGCAAGGTAGATTATCAACAGCCATAACAGCGATGACTCCTTCTTTCATAAAATCATCCTCTTCCCCTGTGCTTGGGTTGTAACCATAGATTGGATCTGCAATTTTACTAGGACGAATGGTTGAAGCGATTGGTCCGGCGATGTCACAAGAAATATCAGCAACTACGGAAAGGCGACAATTGTCTGCCTTCAAATCGTCGAAAGTGATGATGTTTGGTGAACGGTCGCTCCAAAAATGGCATGGAATGTATACGTCAGCGACTGATAGATAGCGCGAAAATGTGGATTTATACAATTCAGGAGACGAGTAGAAGCTTGATTTCTCAAAAGCCGACCCATCTTTCGGTGCGTAATAATCCTCGAGTTCAAGATGCGTAAATACGGCCTCATTGAAAGTATTGGCCAAGAATTCATCCGGCGAAACTTCTTTTATTGGCAATTGATCAACGATCTCGCGCGCGCCATGCCCTACTCGTCCGAAGCCAGTCATTACGATGCGCATACTTGGTCCAGCAATGATTTTTTTCATCTCTTGTTCCATTTCAATGCGGTCAACACATTTGTGTGCTGGTTTTAAATCGTATAATCCATGCTTCAATCCATAGGTTCTGAATGCATTGTAAGCACCCACAATCCCGGCATATCTTCCGAAGCCAATGACTCGCTTGTTGTGCTTATCCTTCAACACCTCATAATCGACCAATCGGATTCTTTTTTCGAGAATTGCCCGAAGTAAATCTCTGTTGTAAGGTTGTTTTTTAAGCGTATGAGAAAAGAACAGGAATGTTTTGTTTGGGATGAGGTCTGCAATTTTCACCTCCTTCACCCCCATGATAATATCGCAATCCGAAAGATCATTCGCCAACTTCAGCCCCGCAGCTTCGTATTCTTCGTCTTTAAAGGCGCGAATGGGACTCCGTTGAACAATGATTTCAAGATTTTGAAATCTCGATTGAGCAGATTTACATTGCTCAGGTGTCATTGGAACGCGGTGATCAGGTGGAACCTTACCTTCTTTGATCAATCCTATTTTAATTTTGCTCATATCTTTTTTAGATGGGTTGTTTTAATAAAAATGAATCAATGAATTCACGTACACAACCATCACCACCTTTTTTCGTGAGAATGACATCTACATTTGTCTTCACATTCGGGACGGCATCTGAAGGACATGCTGAAAAACCAACAGCACGAATCATTTCCAAGTCGTTGATGTCGTCGCCAATCACCGCGACATTATCGAATGCAATTCCCAACTTTTCGCAAAGTTTCGTCAAGACATCCATTTTTGGCGCTCGAGTAACATCACAATGCTGAATACCTAACATTTTACAGCGGGAATTCACCACGCCTTCCATAAATCCAGAAGAAATTACAGCCACTTGAAACTCCATTTTCACCAAATGTTGAATGGCCATCCCATCTTTGGTATTGTACTTTTTGATGTGGTCGCCATTTTCAGTGAAATACATTCCCCCATCAGTCATTACCCCATCGACATCCAAGACCAACAAACTGATTTTATTCAATTTCTTATTCCATAAGTCTGTGCGAAACATTGGTTTAAAAAGCAATGACATCAAATCGACATTGTATTCTTCACAAACCGCTTCAAGGTCGTACAATGTCAATTCATGCACATCGTCGACATCTAAGTCATCCAAAAATTGATTGAACTTGATTCCGAACTTTGCGCAAAGCCCTTTGATATTTTGTTCTAGTAACATCTTAAACAATTTTATACCCAACACTTGCCGCAACAGCGCGCAATTGTCCAAGCAATTCGGTGAATTCTTGATGATTCAACTGCTGCGAGGCATCTGATTTTGCCACACTTGGATCGGGATGAACTTCAATGAGCAAGCCATCCACACCCATTGCCACACATGCTTTTGAAAGCGATGGAACACCATAGGCATAGCCCATCGCATGCGAAGGGTCTAGAATAACAGGAAGGTTGGTATATTCTTTAAGCCATGCAACACCGCATAAGTCCAATGTGAACCGTGTTGCTGTTTCGAAAGTTCGAAGTCCTCGCTCGCAAAGAATCACATTTTCGTTTCCTCCAGAAAGCACAAATTCAGCCGCCTGAACGAATTCTTGAACGGTTGTTCCGAATCCTCTTTTAATCAAAACCGGCTTATTTATTTTGGCACATGCCCGAAGAATTCCTTGGTCATACATGGCTTTAGCACCAACTTGAATGACATCTGTATAGTCAATAATTTCATGGATATGCGTCGCATCTCGTGCTTCAGTAATGACACTCAAACCAAATTCGTCGCGCATTTTCGCTAAGAGTTTCAATCCTTCCAATCCCAATCCTTGAAACGAATACGGACTCGTCCTTGGCTTATAGCATCCGCCGCGAAGCGTTGTCAATCCAAGCCCGACAAGCAATTCCGACGATTGACGAATCTGCTCTTCCGATTCCACAGAACATGGTCCACCGATTAAAATCGTATTGTGCGTGTCTCCACCGATTTCAACATTTCCAATTTTCACCTTTCGCGTCTCTTTTCTGTATTTCATCGATGCCAATTGCATATCGTTTGGAAAAACCCAAGAATTATCGGTGTAATTTTCCAATGCCGCAGGCACCTCCTTTACCCCGCTTCCAAGTATCAAGACATTGACCCCTTCAGAGATGACGTGAAATGCATTGGATTGCGTTGCTAATTTCGCCGCAGCTTCCGCTGTGACTGATGATTTTAAATGTATGATCATAATTCTCCTTTGATCAGGTGTACAAAATTTAGTATTCCACAGGCCTTTCCATCACGTTCAACGACAGGCATGTACATGACTGGAAAGTTGCATTTTTTAATGAGTTGAAGCATTTCAACGACCGTGTTGTCGTCAAACAAATGAACAGGATTTTCATTGATCATTGTTCGCGGATTCAATTCCGAATGTTGGTCCAATGACTTCAGCAAAGCTTTGCGAATATCTGCGGATGAAATGATTCCCGATAACATGCCGTGCTTGTTGCACACCAAACAGAATCCTAGATTTCCAAGATCTATCGTTTCAAGCACTGCCCGAAGGTCAATATCCTCCAATTGAACGATGGGACATTCTTCGATGGGAATCATGAAGTCACCGACCTTGAAGTGCGATTCGATTTCACGTTTTGTAAGATTCATCAATGCATGACCAACACTTGGTGCGTTGAACAAATACGAACCCGAAACCGAAGAACTCACCCCCATGTTTCTAAGAATGAAGGATACTTCTCCATTCACTCCACCATCCACATGTATTGATTTCGAAGGGAAGCGGCTTCTAAACTGACGAATTTTCGTGAAATTAATGCGATCAAAGACGCCCCCACTTTGGCCAGGAACCGTAGCCATGATTAAGATAAAATCAAAATCACTGTAGTCGTCAAACACCTCAATGGGTGTAGGCGTAATCACTGCAAGACCTTTTTTCCCTGGAATGTCAGAAGGCAGCTTTAACGCTGTTGTTAAATCCTCAAATTGAAAAGTGACATAGTCAACGGGGTACTTTCTTAGTAAATCATAGTACTTCTCCGGTTGATCGGTAATGATATGTAAATCAATCGGGAGCGAGCACCATGATCGGATTGAAGCGATATCATCAAATACAGACAAGTCGTCGTTGCAATCCACATGGAGTAAATCCACTTGATGTGCTTCAAGATCGCGAATTACTTCCTCTAAGGGACGTTTTTTATCGCTGTATATGGACGCAGATATCTTCATTTAGTCGTTGATCACATATTTAGGTTTAAAGCTTCCGTCGCAAACAACAATGCGACAACCTTTTTCATCCTTAAAAACAGTGGAATCCAATTTTTGTCGCAGTTGAATCAAGAGTTTCATTTCTATGAACACCAAATCTTGTCCTACTGCGTCTTGTTCTGTTTCAATCATCTGAACATCATAAACTCCTTTTCGATTGACGAGTCGAATATTCTGTTCTGCTTGTCCAACAAGCTTGTTTTCCTTCCAAAATTTACCCAAGTCTTGCGCCAAGGCTTCATCCGTGCGATCAACAAAATAAACATTCAGGTTTTTACCCTCCAACTTATTTCCATAACCACCCGAACAAGCCGTAACAAAGAAGACTAAAAAAATTCCGAAAAAGAATCGATTCATTGCATACACATTGGTTCCCAAAGATACACATTCCCTTTTGCATTGAGGTAATTGTGTATTTTTGAAACATGACAAAGTTTTCATTGACGAATGCAGTATTTAAGTGCTTTAAGGAAAGAAAAAGTCCCTTTGATCTTGAAATCCCAGATTCTTTTAACGGAAAAGTCATCGTGTTTTGTCACGGATTTATGGGGTACAAAGATTGGGGATGCTGGAATCTAGTTCAAAAGCACTTTGTAAATCTTGGATTTGGCTTTTGCAAATACAATGTCAGCCACAACGGTGGAACGGTTGAAAATCCTATTGATTTCCCTGATCTTGACGCCTTTGCTCAAAACACCTATTCAGGTGAAATTGAAGATTTAAATGCGCTTTTAGCCACTCTGCCCTTGCACATCAAAATTCCATACGAGGTTTGTCTTATTGGCCATTCTCGTGGCGGAGGAACTGTTCTCTTGACAAGTCAGCACCCATCTGTAAAAGCCATTGTCACCTGGGCTGCGATCTCTTCCATTGCAGCACGATTTCCTCAAGGAATGGAATTGGTCAGATGGAAAAATGACGGCGTTCGTCATGTGAGAAATGGCCGCACTCACCAGGAAATGCCCATGCATTATGGACTTTACGAAGACTTTGTTGCCAACGCCGAACGACTCAACATTCAATCGGCTTGTGAAAAGATGAGCATTCCAGCTCTGATTATTCACGGTGAAAAAGATAACTCAGTACCCATTTCTGAAGGAGAAGCACTCAGTGAATGGCTCAATGTTGCACTCATTCGAATTGATGGTGCTGACCATACCTTTTGCTCTGCACAGCCGTGGAATCACTCTGAAATGCCAAATGAACTCGAGGAAGCTTGCCGAATTACTGCAGATTTTCTCTTGAACTACGACGCTATTCTTTAATAAATCGATCTTTCTGGGCTGGTGTCGGCGCAATGCAATACCCTGAAGCAATTCGGTCTCTTCGCTTGGCAATTGCTCGATAAACAGCATTGGTTAATGTGCGAGGTAGAACCCGAAAAAAGCGAAGGAAACGGTATGGATTGCGCAGAAATAAACACAGTTGAAAAGCTGCCGTGGATTCTGAATACACTTGATCTTCCGAATAGAAATAAACGGTACTCAAATCTGGCATGACTCCTTTTCCATTTAAAAAGCGCTGAGCAAAAGGTGATTGAATGGCTGAAAAATAGATGATTGGACTTTTTTCTTTCTCCAATATCCATTGCACCGCGCGGTTGCAGAAGCCACAATCTCCATCATAAAAAACAATATGCTCCTTCCCTTTTGACACGAGCTAAAAGTAGTAATTACCCTTGTGAATGTGCGCCACTAATCTGCATTGAATTGCTATATTTGTTCTACTAAAATTTTACGATGAAAAATATAGCAGTTATTGGTGCAGGAACAATGGGAAATGGTATTGCGCACGTGTTTGCACAATTCGGACACCGTGTATCGTTGATCGATATATCACAAGCATCTTTAGATAAAGGAATCGCTACGATTACAAAGAACCTTGATCGTCAAGTGGCTAAAGCTTCTATTAGCGAGGAAGATAAAGCAGCGACACTGGGAAATCTAAGCACATTCACATCCATTGAAGAGGGTGTTAAGGGTGTTGACCTGGTTGTCGAAGCAGCGACGGAGAACATTGATTTGAAACTGAAAATTTTCGCTAACCTTGATGCAATCACTGATAGTCATGTGATTTTAGCGACGAATACCTCTTCGATTTCAATCACGAAAATTGCTTCTGTGACAAACCGTGCAGATAAAGTGATTGGCATGCACTTCATGAATCCTGTTCCGGTGATGAAGCTTGTCGAAATTATCCGTGGTTATTCTACTTCCGACGAAGTGACCAACACAATCATGGATATGTCTCGTAAGCTATCAAAGGTTCCTGTTGAAGTAAACGACTACCCTGGATTTGTGGCCAACCGCATCTTGATGCCTATGATCAACGAAGCGATTTATACGCTTTTCGAAGGCGTTGCTGGTGTGGAAGAGATTGATACGGTAATGAAGTTAGGCATGGCTCATCCTATGGGTCCTTTGCAATTGGCGGACTTCATTGGTTTAGATGTATGTCTAGCGATCCTTGAAGTTCTCCACAATGGCTTTGGAAATCCAAAATATGCACCTTGTCCCCTATTGGTGAACATGGTGACTGCTGGGAAGAAAGGGATCAAGAGTGGAGAAGGTTTCTACTCTTGGACGCACGGAACCAAGGAATTGGTTGTAGCCGATAACTTTAAGAAGTAGGATGTACAAAGGTTCAACACCGATGGGGTCGTAATAAGAATTAATACCCTTTCTGTGGATCGTTTACGAACAATTGGCGCATCACTCTACCGTTGCTCACTGGGAAATCGAATCCAAGCAATTCAGCAATCGTCGCGCTGATATCAATTTGTTCGTAGGCAGTGCTTAACGTAACATTTTTCTTAAAGTCAGGACCAATGGCCACCAAATAGATGGAACGGCAACCTTCGCATTTGTCTCCATGACTCACGAATCCATCTTTATGCCCATCAGGATGACGACCGTGATCGTTGGTGATAAACAAGGTTGTTTTATCTTTATACATGGGGTCACTTTGAATATAGTTCCACAAAATCAACGCAAGATTGTCTGTGCGTTTTAGCGCTTCGAGGTATTCTTTCCATTGGTGTTGATGCCCACGCACATCACATTCCAAGAGGTTCATCAAGGTCAACTTTGGATGGTATTTCGAAAAAATGGACTGTGCATCGCGCCAGGTGTATGCATCATTGGTGTAGCCAATTCCTTTGCCATCTGTTCCGCAAAATTGTGACGGACAATTCACATTTTTCCAGGCCTTATCTTTTGTATTCGCCAAAATATTGAGTTTTCCCTTACTCGCAATGACGTAAGCTTGTGTAGAGTCCAGCCCCTTTTGCTGAAGAAAATATTGAAACATCGACGGGTTTTTAGGCAATTCCAATCCCGTATTGTTGATTTTCTGGTATACCCCTGTAGTAATGGCCGTATGTCCGGCGTTGGTATACGTAGGACCATTGTTTCTAAACTTAGCAACAAGTACACCCTGTGGTGCCAACACATTCGCCAAGTTCGGAATGTACTGATGCGTCGAATCACCAAATGTTTCAGTTATTCTCGGCCCGTCAATGACCAAGACCATCACATATTCTGTTTTGTATTTGGATTGTATCTCATCCTCTTCAGATTGATTGAACGAAAGTACTAAGAGTACTACTGGTAAAATCAAGGCTACAAGTACCTTTTTATTGAATAAAAAGCTTTTCATCAAGGGAATTTTGGAAATTTAGAGAAATCGCGTTTACGCTTTTCAAGGAAGGCATTCCTACCTTCTACAGCTTCATCTGTCATATACGCCAGACGCGTAGCTTCACCGGCAAACACTTGCTGACCGATGAGTCCATCATCAATCAGATTGAAAGAAAACTTAAGCATCTTAATGGCTGTTGGACTTTTCGTTAGAATTTCCTGAGCCCATTCGTAAGCGGTTTGTTCCAATTCATCGTGCGGAACGGCTGCATTGACCATTCCCATCTCGAAGGCCTCTTGCGCGGAGTAATTACGTCCTAAAAAGAAAATTTCTCGTGCACGTTTTTGTCCAACTTGACGGGCTAGATAGGCAGAACCAAAACCACCATCAAAGCTTGCCACATCGGCATCTGTTTGCTTGAAAATCGCATGTTCTTTACTCGCTATGGTCATGTCGCAGACCACGTGAAGGCTGTGTCCACCGCCAACAGCCCAACCTGGAACCACGGCTATAACCACCTTATTCATGAAACGAATCTGGCGTTGAACATCAAGGATATTGAAGCGATTGACACCATCTTCCCCTTTATACCCTGTTGTCGAGCGTACGCGTTGGTCACCACCCGAGCAAAATGCCCAAACTCCATCTTTTGGTGCGGGACCTTCGGCTGAAATGAGCACAACACCAATTTCTTGGTCTTCGTGAGCGATGATGAGTGCCTCTTGTAATTCTGAAACCGTTTTTGGGCGAAATGCATTTCTGCATTCAGGTCGATTAAATGCGATTCTCGCTACACCATCCGCTTTGCGAAAGGTAATGTCCTCATATTCTTTGATCGTTTCCCAATTCGGTTGTTCCATCTCATTCATTTTGGACAAAAGTACTGAATGATTTGTTAAGAAGGTGGCTTTCTATGATTACTGACCTACAAAGGTATAGCGAATGTAGCCGCTCTGAGAGGCACTTGAAGCACTTGAGAAATTGAATCTTGATTTGCGTGCATACTCTGCTGCATAACGCACCAAGCAACCGTCCGAGGAACTTTTTGCTGGATCAACACGCGCTTCAACCACATCTCCGTTTTGGTTTACTTTAATGTAAATCAATACAGAACCAGACGACTCACACAAGTAACTTGGCTTACGGATCCACCATTCGTTGTTTTGATGCGGATTTCGTCCATCCAATTGCCATTCGGCAGCTACTGATCCTTTTACAGCGACATCACCGCTGCTTGAAGCTGTATTTTGATTGTTGCCTTTCGCCGCATTTGTCTGGTCCTTTCTGCGTTGATCGATTTCTTGCTGAATCTTCTGACGCTCTTTGGCGCCACCGGCATCTTCAAACATTTTTCTTTCTTCTTCACGAATTGATTTCTCAATATCTCCGGCAGATTTGTTCGCGTACCATTTATCATCGGATTGGCGTCGCTTGTCATTTACATCACGAGCAACATTCGACATTTCACCTGAATAATCACTCGGAACCAGTATGTTATCTGGATTGAGCTCAACCTCTTCTTTTGGTATATCAATGTAAGAACCCTCCGTAAAAGGCTCAATGGCTTCAAATTTTGTGTATGATTCCATCTCAAGGTACATGAATAGTCCTACATACGCAGCTACTGTTGCGATAAGACCGTATTTGAATCGGTCCAAGAGGTCAAAAAATCTATTCATTACCATTTGTCGGTGTCAATATCCGTTTTTCCGAAATTAAGAAATAATGTACATCGTTGTCATTCATAAGAATAAAAAATTCAGCACTTCCCTGTGTAATGCGTCGATACCGCATGGGTACAATTTCTTTTCCTTGATTTGAGAAGATCCCAACCACGTTTCCTTCAGACACCAGCAACATGTCATTAGTTAAGCGCGATACAACACTATAATTCGCAGGTAGGAGATAAACTCCTTTGGAATCAATCACCCCTTGTTTACCGGCGATTTCAACCACTGCAATTCCATTTTGGAAACTCTCCGCATAGTCGTAGGCAGGAGCAATCAAGACCTTACCCGTCAAGTCTTTGTATCCCCAAAGTGATCCTTTTAAAAAAGCTGTGAGCGATTTTATTTCACCAATACCGGTTTGGTTAAAACCAAGAGCTGTTTTTCCCTGTTCGTGGATCGCGCCATATTTTCCGTCCTTCATGACAACCGCGTAGTTTGATCGGAAAGTACCGCGTTTGGAGCAATTTGGAAAATATTGGTACTTTAATTCAATGACGACCTTCCCTGCTCCATCAATATATCCAACCTGGTCATCAATAGCAACCAATGCGCGATTGGACGACAATTCACCGATAACACCATAGATTGCCGGTACAACAACTGAACAATTTTTTCTCATCAAACCTAAAAGCTCATTTTCCTCGAAAATAAGCAGAGAATCATTGAAAAAAGATATGTTTGACTTACAAGGCTGGATGATATAAGCACCTTGTTCATTAATAAAAGCCTGATTTCCGTTAACTTCAACCTTTGCTATGCCTTTTGCAAATGGGAACGCATCTGAGTATTGGAATGGAATTTTAAGCGCGCCTTCTTTGTCAATATAACCGTAGAGAGAGTCCTTAGCCACCAAGAATAATCCACTCGAAAGCCCTTGAATGTCTGAATAAATTGGCTTCAAGATGTAATTTCCAATACGGTCAATTACACCGTACAAGCCATTTTCCTGCACAATGGCTCTCCCCCCTTCAAAATCACTGGCCGATTCAAAACGAAATGGAATCACGACACTTCCAAGTTTGTCCACATACCCGTAGCGTGCGTCTTTCACAGCGGTCGCCAATCCCTCGTAAAAGAATCCAAGTTGATCGAACTGTGGATCAATAACCACTGATCCAGTTCGATCCATAAATCCGTAGCGATCATCCTGTTTAAATGGAAACAAACTCGTATTCAACAAACTTTGCTCTTGCTCGAGTGTGTTTAAAAAAGGATAGTCTGGGAAATCTGTTTTGAATTGAACCAATCTTTGCGCTGTAAAATCGATCATGTACAATTGATAGATTTTTTTCCATGCATCTGTGACATTCTGATTTCCACTATTATTTTCAACAAAATACACGAACTCATCAAGCGTTTTTGATCGAGTACTCAATGAATAAACACTATCCTGGGCGATTGGAGCATAGGGATTATCGGGGCAACATTCCAAAAATGATAGGTACGATTCCAAGGTGTGGATGGAAGTTACTTCCTGGTACTTGGAGAAGTAATAATCCGCTAAAGCAAGATCTGAAAAAACGCTGCCAGTAAAATTATCTCGAAATCCCTCAAATGCTGCAGCAGTGCCAATGAATTTAGCATCTTCATAAGCGAGAGAATCACGCCGGTATCTTGCAAGCTCCATTTCATTGGACCAGGGATGGTCATCCATAAATTTCTGATAGCCCAATGCTGTATTTTCTTTTTCTGCGCGTATGAAAAATTCAGTCGCAATAGATTGCCTAAGTTCAAGAACTGAAGACGCAGAAAATCCAAAAACAAACAACTTTTCCAGCTGCTTATCTTTTACATTTCCCAGTGAGGCATGCGATCGAAGGATATAATAATAGGCACTGTCAATGCTGTGAAATGGATTGTCTTTTCTTAAATAAATGCGTGATAGTCCAAAGGACGCTGGTGATTGATAGCGCTTTAAGGACTTTTCGAAATTGCTTTTCGCTTTGAAATAGTCGTGAATTTCTAGTGCTTCAAATCCTTTTTCAATGCGCGAAGCCCATGCGTTTTGCTGAAAACAGAAGCACAGGAGGAAGCTTGAAAAAAGAAGTCGAAAACATTTCACGATTCAAAGATAGTGATAAGGGCGATAATATATTAGGTCAATGAATTCCAAAAAAAAAGCCCCTTGAAAAATCAAGAGGCTCTAAATATGGTGAATGGAATCACTTCATGTGACGACCATAACGATTTTTGAACTTGTCGATACGACCCGCAGTATCCACGAATTGTACAATTCCTGTGAAGAAAGGGTGCGACTTATGAGAGATATCCAACTTGACAAGTGGGTACTCATTGCCATCTTCCCATGAAATAGTTTCACTTGAAGTGGCACAAGAAGGACAAATGAACGAATACTCGTTTGTCATGTCTTTAAAAACAACCAATCTGTAATTGTCTGGGTGAATATCTTTTCTCATTTTTTTATTTTTTTGTCCCGATTAGGGTTTGCAAATTTACACAAACTTTTGAAAAATCAAACGCAAACACAAATAAAATAATTCAGCATACTTTTCGTTACTTTTGTTTCGAAATCAGAATGAAAAAAGGACGCTTACCTCTCTTATTGTTTTTTGCACTACTAGCGCTGTCTGCGACAATGCAAAGTTGCAACAAATCCTCGCTACTTTCTAAAAAGAATTTATCCTTTTCAGTGGATACTCTTGTGTTTGATACGGTCTTTACAACAATTGGATCTACAACACAACAATTTAAAATCTACAACAACGACAAGCGCACCATTCATATAGACCAAATTGAATTGATGGGAGGAACAAATTCACACTTCCGAATGAATATCGATGGCATTCAAGGAACAACGATGACAGATATTGATATTGAAAGTCAGGATAGTCTTTTTGCGTTTGTTGAAGTTACGCTTGGTGTAAATGGTCAAAATCTTCCTTTAATCCTCGAAGATTCCATACGATTTCGAACCAACGGTGTAGATCAATATGTGAAGCTTGCTGTTTGGGGACAAGATGCTTACTTCCACTACAAAGATTTAAATGAGGGAACATGGCCCAATGACAAACCGCATGTGATCTATGGTTACGCCGCTGTGGATTCCGCTAAAACACTGAACATTCAAGCTGGAACGCACATTTATCTGCATAAAAATGCCATTTTGTATGTCTATAAAAGCACCTTGAATATCAACGGAACATTGGGCAATGAAGTCACTCTGCAAGGAGACCGCTTGGAAACACAGTACAATGATGTCTCTGGACAATACTACGGCATATACTTCCAGGAAGCGAGACCATCGACCATTGACTACGCCATTATCAAAAACGGAACTTCAGGCGTTCATCTTTATTCCGATGATCCAGGAAATTCAGCTTATACCTTAACCATGACCAACACGACAATTTCCAATTGTGCGCGGTATGGAATCTTCATTTATTCTGGAGCAAAAGTAAAGGCAGAAAACTGCGTGATTGCCAAGAATGGAAACCATGCCCTACTCGTCTTAGAAGGTGGCGACTTCTTCTTTAATTTCTGCCACTTGTTGGGCTATGGAAATGGTGACGCCTCCACACCTGCTGTCGGAATCAGCAACTATTACAACGACTACGCAAATGGAGTAACCAACATTGGTTCAATCAACGAAGGACGGATTATCAATAGCGTCATCTGGGGTAACTTGTCAAGCGAAATCGTTTTTGACACCATTCCAGATGCGGCTGTTACCTTAAATTTTGACATTCGAAATTGTGTCATTAAGCGTGAAATTCCTGGGACGGAGAATTATTACACGGGAATTCAATGGAACTCAAATCCACTTTTTACCGACGTCACTATGAATGACTTCACATTCCCTATCAATTCACCGCTCAACAATCAAGGTAACGCTGCCTTTTGGATTCCAACTGATATACTGGGTATTTCTAGAAGTTCGAGTACGCCGGATTTGGGAGCTTTTGAGCTTCCGTGAGGGAGATATTAAGATTTTAAGATGTCAAGATTTTAAGACAAAAGACTTTTGGACAAGAGACAAAGTCCTTTAGAAGTCAATATGTTAGGATTTTGAGAACTTAAGACGAAGATCAATTCTTTATTGATAGATTAATTTTCAACCCGTGAATGAGACACAGTCTTTTGTCATTTGTCCATTGTCGTTCGTCCATTGACTTTCAGTCAGCCGCGGCTGACGGTCTTTTGTCAAAAAAAAAGCCCAACTTTCGAAGGGCTTTTCAGAATATGTTTGAATCGCTTATGCATTCGTAGCATTCATAGTGTCAAGAACGGCCATTACTGACTTCACGGCAACAGCAGACTCTTCCAACAAAGCTTTTTCAGCATCGTTCAAATCTAGTTCGATGATTTTTTCGATTCCATTTTTTCCAAGAACAACTGGAACACCAAGGAAGATCTCTTTCATACCGTATTCTCCATCCAACCAAGCACATACAGGGAAGATGCGTTTTTGGTCACGAACAATTGCTTCAACCATTTGCGCTGCAGCAGCTCCCGGAGCATACCACGCTGAAGTTCCAAGAAGTTTAACGATTTCTCCACCACCAAACTTCGTTCGTTCGATGATTTCATTCAATTTCTCTTCGCTAATCAATTCAGTTACTGGAATCCCTGCAACTGTTGTATAACGAGGAAGTGGCACCATTGTGTCACCGTGACCTCCCATCAATACCGCTTGGATATCTTTTGGAGAAACATTCAACTCAGTAGCAAGAAAAGCACGATAGCGCGCTGTATCAAGCACTCCAGCCATTCCGAAAACACGCTTCGAATCAATTTTCGCATTCAAATATGCACAGTACGTCATCACATCCAATGGGTTTGAGACCACAATAATGATGGCATTCGGTGAATATTTGACCACATTTTCAGTTACCGTTTTCACGATTCCTGCATTGGTAGCGATCAAATCATCTCTTGACATTCCTGGTTTTCTTGGCAGACCTGACGTGATGACGACCACATCCGAATCAGCTGTTTTTGAATAGTCATTTGTTGAGCCAACTGTACGAGAATCATAGAGATTAATTGGCGCAGTTTGCCAAATATCCAATGCCTTTCCTTCAGCCACACCTTCTTTAATATCGAGAAGTACGATTTCATTTGCAATTTCTCTCTGTGCAAGAACATCTGCACACGTAGCGCCTACGTTTCCGGCGCCAACTACAGTTACCTTCATTTTGTTCGATTTTTTATGTATCTACTAACGATGACGAATTTAGTACAAATGCCAATATTTTCGTTTAATTTGTGGGGAAAATCATGCTTTTGTCGATAAAATATTTTTTTGAAGGCAACCGCGCATTGAATGTGTCGTTTTAGTAACGAATCGAATGTGGAGAACAAAGAACAATTAAAGGAGATTATTGAAGGATGCCTTCGGAATGACAGACGGTCACAAGAGGCGATCTTTAAGCTTTTTTATGGAAAAATGATGGTGGTTTGTATGCGTTACACAAACGATAAAGACACCGCTCAGGAAGTTCTCCAGGAAGGATTCATGAAGGTCTTTGAAAAATTGGGTGCATTTGATTACAAAGGTTCTTTTGAAGGCTGGGTGCGAAGAATTGTGGCAAATACCGCAATTGATGCCATCCGCAGATCTAAGAAAAACCCGATCCTCACTGATAACGACAATGACTTTAAAATCGGGGGTGAAAATCCGATGGAGAAACAAGAAACAATCGAACTGGGTGAGCTAAAAGCAGAAATGGCCATGGAGGCAATCCAAAAATTATCTCCGGCCTATCGCACAGTTTTCAATCTTTATGTTTTGGAAGAATATTCCCATAAGGAAATTGCAGAAATGCTTGGCATCAGTGAAGGAACATCAAAATCCAATTTAGCGAAAGCAAAAATGAATCTTCAAAAAATATTAAACAAACAATTCATGAACATTGATTGACATGAAGGAAAGTATAGAAAATAAAATTAAAGAGAGTTTAAAGGAGCATGAACTGCCCTACGACGCAACGGCATGGACTTCCATGAGTGCGCGTTTGGATCAATCCATGCCTACTCAAACAAGCTCGAATGTTGTAAAATGGTTGATTGGTGGCGCAGCTGTTGTTGCCATTGGTATTTCTGCGCTTTATCTTCTGAACAATGAAGAAGTAAAAACGAAAAACGAAACAACACAAACAGCTAAAAAAGAGCAAGAACAAACGATTGAAACAGAAAATAAAGTAAATGCCGCAGCAGAAAAACAAGAACCTGTAAATACCCCTGTAACGAATATTCCTGAAATCTTTGATCAACTATTTGCAACTCAAATAGACAATCAAGAAACTTCATCGACATCACTTGTAGCAGAGCTTATTGACAATGGTGGGATTGACCTACAACGTATCACCACAGACGAGTCTACAAGTAATGTAAATTCATCTGTTTCATCAATCAAAATTCCAGCTGTTGCTGCTATTTGCGCAAATGAATCTGTTACAATTGAAAACACAAATCAAATTGCATTAACAATTGGTTTGAATGATGATCAGATCACAATTCCCGCTGGAAAAGTAACAACCTTTGTTCCGAAATATACTGGTGTTTACACGGTTTCTTATGTTGAAAATGGGAGTGGGAATGTTGATGCTTGCTTTACGGTGAAACAAGCTCCACGCTCAGACTTCCAAGTCGATATGACTGAAAAATATGATGAAGGAATTCCTACATCGACGTTGATGGCGACATCGGTTGAAGATGCAGGATATGCTTGGGTGATCAATGGAAGACAAGAAACAAATGGATTGACCGTTAAGGCACATTTCTTCACCAAAGGAAACCATAACGTAGAATTGATTGTAACCAATGAATCAACGGGTTGTCAAACTTCGACAACGAAAACAATTCGCATCGATGACGATTACAACTTGTTGGCGACGAATACGTTTACCTCTACTTCTTCCGATCCACGCAAATCAACGTTCATGCCTTATGCACTGAAGGTACGAAATGTAGATTTTAAATTGACAATTATTGACCCAAGCAATAGTGCTATTGTTTATGAAACGACTGATGCTTCAGAAGGTTGGAACGGAATTGACAAGCGAAACGGACAATTGGTAGATGCACAAAAATCATTCGTATGGATTGTTCGACTAATGAATCCATTGCCTGGTGAACAGCCTGAGTATAAGAGCACGGTTATTCGACTGAACTAATTGAAAGGGCGAAAGTCCTTTTTTTATTCGGTAAAAGAAGGAAATTTCAAGAGAATTGCTGCTAATTTTTTAGCCAACTTTGCATCGTGCATCGTATGATCATCACCCATCGATATGTGTGATTTCAATTTTCGGTACCGAACAACTTCCTCAATCAGTTCAATTGTTTCATTCGTGCAAGCCGCTTGCATCAAACGAGTCCACACATACTCTATGGCCTCCTCAGATGGGTGAATTCGATCCTGCTTAAAAAATCGATAATCACGCAGCTCATCAATAACAATCTCGTAGGAGGGGAAATACACTGATTCCGTTTGCTCACAAATTTGACGAACAGCATCAAATAAAGCTGCTTTACTTTGATTGTTTTCGACAAATCCATCCCGAACATGTCGCACTGGACTAACAGTAAATACGAGCGTAAGTTGAGGGAATGAACGTTTCAATTCATCAATAAGGGGCAACCATACGCTTACGATTTTATCAGAAACGGTCAGCGATTTTGTAAAGCATTGTGCGGGTGCCTTGTGGCAGTTTGAAACGATGATTCCATCCTCATTCAAAGCGTATCCCCATGCTGTACCGAAAGTGATGAAAAGATGTGACGATGAGCCCAATGCTTGTTTGAAGACTTTGCGTGTTTCAATTAATTTAGTTAGTAGTTCCCCCCTATTTCCAATGCAGAATTTTGATGAAGCGTCCCAAGAAATAAATCGATCATCAACGGAATCAAGACGTTCAATGGGATTCTCAATCAAACAATTTGAAAGAAAACGCGCCAAGGCCAAGGGATGAAATACCGTGCCTACAGGATTTGAAACAGCATGAAAGCCAGTATAACTCGCTTTTACAGCGATTTCATCTGAAAAACAACTACCAAGAAAGACTAGACCCTTTGAATGGCTTAGTTCAGGTCGGAGTTCTGGAATTGAAAAACTTAGATAAAAGGGCTGCACGATTAATTCATTAATGCTTTTGCATTTTCACGCGCTGAATCGGTAATTTGCTCCCCACTCATGAGTCGAGCAATTTCATCTATTCGTTCCAGATCGTTTAAGGTGCGTACACGTGTTTCAGTGCGTTTACCATCCGAACTCTTTTCAACAATAAAATGAAAATCTGCTTTGGCTGCCACTTGGGGAAGGTGTGAAATGGCCATCAATTGAAATTGCTTTCCCATTTTCTTTAAAAGCATTCCAATTTTCTGTGCGACCTCGCCTGAAACCCCTGTATCAATTTCGTCGAAAAGAACAGTCGGTAAGGACGAGTGCTCCGAAATCATTTGTTGGAGGGCTAGCATAACTCGAGAAAGCTCCCCGCCACTCGCCGCTTTTTCAATGGGCACTGGATCCATCCCTGCATTCGCGGAAAACCGCATTTCAATGACTGTGAATCCCGTTTCGCGTAAAGTACTATTTGCATTCAAATGAAACTCCAAACGTGTATCTGGCAACTTCAAGTCTTTTAAAATCTCTTGCAATTGTTGAGAAATTTGCGTTGACGATTTCACTCGTTTCGTATGCAGTTCATTGGCTTGAAGAATGGCTTTGTCATTTAATCCCACAACAACAAGTGAAAGCTGTTCGATTTCTTTTTCTAATTCCTCACCTCCGAGCACAACCTGTTCAAGTTTGTTTCGAAATTCAATCAGTTCAGTTCGATTCGATAAGCGATGTTTTAGCAATACGCTGTTGTACTTATCGATAGCGTGTGACATTTGCTCAAGTACTTCCGGGTTGATGTCCGTCGTTTGTAGAATGCGTTCAGCATCGCTCGAAATGTCTTCCAATTCAATTAAAGAAGCACGAATTCTATCCGTTAACTGATGAACATCATCATCAGAAAGACCCAACTTTTCAAGTCTATTCTGCACCATCCTCATTCGATCAGCTACTTGGTCATCTCCTGAAACAGTATTGACAATTAATCCGAGAACTTCCTGCAAGTGCGATACATTTGCAGCGCGATTCAATTCATTCTCATAGCGCTCGAAATCAGTGGTGTCGGGCTGAAGATCATTCAATTCATTTAACTGAAACTCATTGTAATCGCGCTCTGCCCTGATTTTTTCTATCGACGAACGGAGCTTTTCCAACTCCCTTTCCTTTTCGCGAAGTGATGTATAGGCAGATAGATATTCCTTTTTTTCAGTAGTCAAGTCAGACAAAATATCCAGCACATTCAATTGAAAATCCTTCTCTTTCAACTCAATGGTATTGTATTGAGAATGAATATTTAGCAATTGAGATGTCAATTCACGCAGCACATTCAATTGCACAGGCGTATCATTTATAAAAGCCCTAGATTTCCCTTGTTTGGTGACTTCCCTTCGAATGAGTGTCGATGCATCATTGTCCAGTTCATGTTCACTAAAGAATGTGGAAAAATCAAATTTCAACAAATCAAATTCAGCTTCAACGATTGCTTTATCTCCGTGATTTCCAATCACAGAGAAGTCAGCGCGGTCGCCAAGAATCAAACCAAGTGCATTGAGCAAGATTGACTTTCCAGAACCTGTTTCACCAGTAATGACGGTATATCCCTCATTGAAATGGAGTTCGACCGCTTCAATAAGCGCAAAATTGCGAATGCGTAAACTGCGAAGCATTAGTTAAGAATATCCTGGTATTTAGTCGCGTTCGTTGGGTCGAGACGCTTGAGGAGATTGACTACCTCTGTTTTATCCTTTATTTCTGCGTCGGCGTATAAGTTTTTGAGCTCTACCAATTTGGCCTGAACGAAATTCAATAGATTGATTGAATTTGGTCGAGTTGCTACCACCTTATTTAATTCAGAGAGTGCAGAATAAATGGCTTGACGGGCTTTCAACTTATCGTCATATAGAGCATCAATACCTTTTCTGTGGTAGTTGTAGTTGCACAAACGAAGTGGCTCGAACAATTGATGCAAGACATTGTCCACGAGGTAAAAACGATTTCGTTTTCCTGTTTCATTGGATTTCCATCCTTTCGCCCCTGACGATTGCGCATTCGAGACAATTTGTTGCGCCTCATTAAAATAGGGCGTTCCACCTTTCAGTGAAAACGAATCGTAATCCATACCGATGATGAAATAGGCATAGAATGCCAAAATTGACGTCAAATTATCACGGTACTGATTGGGCGCATAAATCAAGACAGAGTTTCTAGAATATGCAAATTGAATATCATCGTCTTGGAAATTGAACAATGTCGTGTTGTAAGAGGAGTTATACCCTGGACGTGTGGATTGTACTTGCATTGAGCCTTCATACGTTCCGGGTGAGGGGATAGAATTGATCTGGAGCTGAATGTTGCAATTGATGCGTTCCTCCACTTTGAACTTATCTTTCGTCCACTGGGTCGTGTTCATCATGTCATAGATCGTTTGTTTCAATTGGTCAAAAATTTCTTTTTCAACCGACGTCACTTCCAAACGTGCATCTGTAATGATACTGACTTGGCAATTTAGTTCTTGTGCAGAAGCATCTCCTGCATACAAGAAAAGAAGAAGAGAAATAACAAACGATCTCATGAGATAGAATTGATCAAGTATTCAACAATATTTTCAGCAGCTTTTTGCTTTGAGCTTAACTCAAATTCAGTTTGCTTATTGCACTCATCTAAGATAGTAATTTTATTTGTGTCCACTGAAAATCCAGCACCTTCATCGGCAAGTGTATTTAACACGATAAAATTCAGGTTTTTCTTTTTCAGTTTATTCATTCCGTTTTGCAACAAATCCTCTGTTTCCAGGGCAAAGCCGACCAAGTATTGCTTCTTGGATTTATTCGCACCAGCCCAAGCCAGAATATCTGGATTTTTCACCAATTCAATTGTCGGGTCAGTATCGGACTTCTTCATTTTTGATGGTGCAACTGCTTTTGGTTTATAGTCAGCCACTGCTGCGGAAAACACACCTATGGTGCAGGATTCCCAATTCGATTTCACAGCTTCAGACATCTCATCTGCGCTCACCACATCGATTTGTTGTAATCGATGGTGCGTCAATGTTTGGTTCGTTGGACCAGTAATTAACACCACTTCAGCGCCTTCGGCCAAGCAAGCTTTAGTTATTTCGAAACCCATTTTTCCTGAAGAATGATTTCCAATAAAGCGAACGGGATCAATTGCTTCATAGGTTGGCCCAGCGGTAATCAAAACCTTTTTTCCTTTTAAGCTACCTGTTTGTGTTCGGTTAAAAAAGGAAGATAAAGCAGTGTAAATTGTCTCGGGCTCAGCCATTCTCCCCTCGCCTTCTAAGCCGCTGGCTAATTCGCCACGTTCAGCAGGAATGATGGTTACACAATCATCTTCCAATTGAAGTAAATTCCTTTTAACGGTAGGATGTTGGTACATATCTAAATCCATTGCTGGAGCCACGATTGTGGGACACTTGAGGGATAGATACGTCGCAAGCAAGAGATTGTCGCTATTTCCAGTAGCCATTTTCGCTAAGGTCGAAGCTGTTAAAGGAGCAATAAGCATAACATCAGCCCAAAGGCCATATTCCACATGATTTGTCCATTCTCCTGTCTGTTTATTCCAAAACTCAATGCCGACAGGATTTCCAGTAAGCGTGGACACGACTAGGGGGCTTATAAAATCACAAGAGGCAGGAGTCATGATAGATCTGACTTCTGCCCCTGATTTTTTGAGCATGCGAATGAGGAATGCGATTTTGTACGCTGCAATACCTCCTGTAATGCCCAGAAGTATGCGTTTTCCTTGCATGTATTAGTCTTCTTTTTCTTCGTACTTACGAATGTAGATTTTATCGTCAAGCAATTCTTGCATTGCCATAGCCACCGGCTTAGGCAGTTTCTCATAGAATTTAGAGATTTCAATTTGCTCACGATTTTCAAAAATCTCTTCCAAATTGTCTGTAGAAGATGCAAATTCTTGCAATTTCGTAGTCAACTCTTCTTTCAATTCTGCACTGATTTGGTTTGAACGCTTAGAAACGGCTACAATTGATTCGTAGATATTTCCCGTTTTTTCCTCCATTAAGATTGTATCACGTGTTACCGTTGAACGCTCTGCTGTACTGTTCTTGAAATTCATCTTTTCTATTTTCTGGTGTTTAATTTTTCAAATTCCTTGACCAAGGCATCATTGTATCCATCTGCCTCAGAATCGTGCGTAGATGCAGGAAATTCGGCTACAAAAGTACGATATCTTTCCATAGCTTGCTCAATCCGTTCCTTTTTTTTCTCGTCAACACTATTCAATGCTAAATAATACGCGTTTTTCACCAGAATAAACATCACCTCTTCTCGGTTCTTTGAACGCGGATAATCTTGCATAAACGATGTCGCAGAGGTTACAGCAGCGCGGAAATTCTCTGTTTTGGAGTACAAGCACACGGCATCATAGTCTTTCTTTTCCAATTTCATGTGCAGACGATCCATGATTTTATTGCACGAATCCACCAAAGATGACTGCGGATAGGTATCAATAAACTGTTGCAAATTATTGATTGCAAGGTCAGTATCGTTCTGATCCAATGACGATTCAGGAGAATTGTTCACCGAACACATCGCTGAAAGAAACAAGGATTCTTGCGCTTTCACACTGTACGGGAAACGTTGTGTAAATGCCCCTAAATAATAGCCAGCCATGTAATAATCACCTTCTTCGTAATAGGATTTTCCGATACGGAAATAGGCCAATTCTCCCTCGCCTGTTTTCGGCATTCGCTGGTAGATTTGCTCGTACAAAACGATTGAACGCGCAAATTGCTTGTCACTATACAGCTCATCAGCCAGTTCAAACTTTCGTTTGTAGTCATCGCCCTTAATTACCTTGTTGTAATCAGAGCATGCGAAAAAAAGCAGTGATAGCGCGACAATAAAACTGAAACGAAATGTTTGAATCATGAGCCCAAATGTACGATTAAAATGAACACTATATCTGTGAATCTTTGTTAAGGAATTGAACTATTTGACACGTAAACTCCGACCAATTTGCAAGGTTTCCGTGGGACGAATCCCGTTCAGCTGGCAAATTTTAGACACCGTGGTTTGATTTCGATCGGCAATTTCTGAAAGGGTATCGCCAGATCTTACTTTGTAATATTTACGCTGCGCGGCCTGCACCAAGGGTGGTGTAACGACAACTGGATCAGCTTCATCACCTTCCATATCAGTTGGTTTAGCCCCCGGCCTAAACAGACTGCTAAAGACAAACAAATTCTCGTCTTTACAGACCCTCTTCTCAAAATCGATTACCTCTTCTGGATTTATTGATGCATCATAAAAACGCACTTCAAAATGCAAGTGAGAACCAAAGGAATGTCCAGTATTTCCGCCAAGTCCAAGTACATCACCGGCTTTCACCTCTTGATCCGGGACAACGATTAACTTGCTCAAGTGGGCATAAAAGGTTTCTAGACCATTGTAATGACGAACGATCACTAAATTTCCAAATCCACCCTCATTGTACTTTGCGTAGCGTACTTTTCCTCCCCAAGCCGAACGAACAGTATCACCAGTTTCTAAATCGAGGTCAATACCACTGTGATGACGGCCGCTTCGGTATCCATAACGAGATGTGACTATGCCATCCACTGGAATTCGAAACTCACTGTGTGCCTCTTCCAAGACACAAAGCCAAAGTGTATCCTTCAACTTCGACATATCATTGCCTCTGCCTGACGAATAACACATGTTATTGTCCCAAGTTTGAACAAAACTGTAGCCCTTTTCGATCATTAATGCATTTAGGCGGGGATTTAGTATTCCATCAAAATTCTTGTCTTTGAGGTATTCCCATGTGCGATTCGCATAGATAAGAATCGGCCCATTGATGGTCTCGACAGTATCAATGACACGCTGTTGAGCCTGAACAGAACCGATTAGCGAAAGAAACAATAAGAACAGAATTCTCTGCATTCGTAGGAACTTTTTTTACCTTAAATTGAGTAAGGAATTTTGAATGAGGCCCAAATATACGGCAAAAACTCTGATTATCATTGAACATCCATGACGAGGACATTGTAAAAGAGCGGTTCGTTTGGTTGAACGATATCTAGATAACCCTTGTTTCCATACGCTTGTTCAGCTGGAACATAAATGTAGAGACGGTCTGATTTTTTGGCATTCGTTAACGCTTTTTTCAATCCAGGAACGATCCCATAATCTTCAAATCTGAACGTAAAGGGTTTATTGTCGCGGTACGAATTGTAGTACAATGGATTACTTGGTGAACTCACCATGCTGTGGATCGTCATCGTTTTACCTTCCTTGAAACGCATTTTATTCTTTTTATTTTCTTCCAAGAGCCAAACCTTAACGCCACCAATTGTTGCGCTCGGCTTTTCACTACTTAGGACGCGAACGATCAAGTAATTGTCGGCATTTTTCGGTATTAAACCATCCACACCTTTGTTGCCCCGCGCTTGTTGACTTGGGATTGAAATTTTTGCAAAATCGCCAACTCGCAACTTTTCAATTGCGACATCCCATCCCGGTTGCATTTGAAATCCAAGCAAATAAGGGAAAGAAGGTTTCTTGAGCAAATGATTTCCATCCACCACTGATCCATCAGGCAATTCAACACGGTAATCGATCATTACCAAGTCACCAGACTTAAGTAATGGGCCATTCCCTTTTTCAAACCATTGTATTTGCTCACCATTCGGTAATTTTTCTTTCTCAATGACCTTTTTGTTTGCATTCAAGGTATTGCCTTTCTCTTTCAATTCAGCTGTATCCACCTTTTTTTTCGTTATCCCGCTGACATCGCATGACGCCATCAATAATAGTACTGCACTAAAAATCAACCCTTTCATTCTCCAAGTCCAATTAAATGAATATCAATTACCAATATAGATAAAGGTGGAACTTTATCTAGATCCCCCACTAGTCCATGCGCCAAATGGCTTGGCAGAATGAATTTCGCCCGATCGCCAACACTAAGGTGTTTTATGCCTTCATGTATGCCTGATTCAATGTCTGCACGATCAATTTCAAATACCTCTACCTCATCAGCATCCGTTCGGTAACATTCTTTCCCATCCAGCAATTCAACGATGAGCTCAACCTCTGCTGTTTTACTCGAAGTTGCTCGAGCACCTTTTCCATGTTCATAAATCCAATAACGCAATCCAGAACCCGTTTTCTGCGCCATCCAGTCTTTGTGTTCCTCTAAAAATAAATCAATATTGATCTCCTCTTCCATCGACAAGTTTTTATTCAACTGGGTCGATTTCTCTTGGTTCCAATCCACTTCTTTTTCTGTTTTCTTTTGCTGAGAACAAGAAAATAAAATTATTAAATAACTAAATATCAGTAATTTAAACATAATCAATTGAAGTAATTGTAGACTACATTTTTAAAACGTTTAATGGTCTCAGGCATGGAATCCGCACTCATTCCACCAGAGGCGTATTTGTGCCCCCCTCCTGCAAAGTGATCTCCTGCTAAGACATTGACATATCGATCGCCTTTGGAACGAAATGAAATTTTAATGATGCCATCCTTTTCAGCGAAAAAGGCAGCCATCTCAATCCCTTGAACTGAAAGTGCAACATTTACGAGTCCTTCAGTATCCCCTTTCTCATTGTTGAAGCGATTCAACTCTTCCTCTGTCAATGAAATGATCGCTACAGGCAAATCGTGCATTATTTCCATTTTCTCACTGATGGCATATCCGCGAAGTTTGAGACGGTCAATGGTATTCGTATCGAACACATTCTCATGAACTTTATAATGCTTCACCCCTGATTTGAGCAAGTGCTCTAGGATCGAATGGGTTCTTGGTTGAACGGATGGAAAACGAAAAGATCCCGTATCCGTCATGATTCCCAAGTAGATTGCAGTACCTATATTCTCATCCAACATGTCCAAATTCCCCGATTGGTCGATGAGCTCATATATGAGCTGTGATGTAGAACAAACGCTAGTTTCAGAAACAATGATTTCACAAAAATCGGCTGGATCCATGTGGTGGTCAATCATGATTTTAATGGACTCGGACGAAAGCAAATGTACCTCCATGTCTTTGCCAATTCTATTGCTGCAATTGTAATCCAAGCAAAATATCAAATCAGCCGCTGCCATTTTTTCAGCGACGAGTTCAGGTGAATGATCAAAATGTAGAATCTCATGACCACCAGGCATCCAAGTCAAGAAACTCGGCGCAGCATCGGGATGACAGACTACAGGATTCTTACCATAAGCACGTAAAAAATGATACAAGGCCAAGGAGCTACCAATGGAGTCGCCGTCTGGGGATTTATGTGAAGTAATCACAATATGATCCGCATCATCCACTTGCTGCATGATACGTTTGTAATCATTCATTTCTTCTTGATTTTTTGCGTGTAAATTTGTCATCAGCTATTTGTAATCAATACATGAGTTTCTTTCTGAATGCGGCTTCTCAATCCGTCAGACACAGGGAATAAAGGCAGACGCATAACTTCTGTCATGACGGCTTGCGCTGCCAAGGAAGCCTTCACCCCACCTGGATTTCCTTCTTCGAAGAACATTTTTGTGATCGGCATCAATGCATAATGTGCTTTTCGAGCTGCATCTAAATCACCTTTCATCGAAGCGTGCACCATTTCACTGAACAATTTAGGAAAGGCGTTGGCCACAACGGAAATAACTCCGTCTGCACCTGCAGCAATCAAAGGCATGGTCAAAGCATCATCACCCGAAAGCACACCAAATCCCTCAGGTCGTTGTCGAATGATCTCCATGATTTGTTCCATATTTCCGGACGCTTCTTTCATTGCGACGATGTTCGCGATTTCCGATAACGCCAAAGTTGTTTCAGGTAACACATTTGATCCTGTGCGTCCGGGGACGTTGTATAAGATGATTGGCAAATCAGTACACGAAGCGATGTGCTTGTAATGCTCTATAATTCCTTTTTGTATTGGCTTGTTGTAGTAAGGAGAAACGGATAAAATTCCATCAACTCCGACTGGTACTGACTTTAATGTTTCACCAACTGCCCTTGTGTTGTTTCCGCCGACTCCAAAAACAATTTTCAAGCGGCCATTGTTCACCTCCATTACAGTATCCAATACCTTGCGCTTTTCATCGCTTGTCAAGGTTGGTGATTCACCTGTAGTTCCTTGAACGACAAGAAAATCAGTACCGCCATCGAGTTGCATTTGAACCAATTGTTTCAACGCTGGAAAATCGATTTGGTGATCTTGAGTGAATGGTGTAACAAGCGCAACGCCCGAACCTCTAAAGGGATTATTCATAGTTATTGATTTTTTGAAGTGTTTGCTGCACGAAGGTAACGATTTCAGACGGATCGCTTGCCGTTGGTTGTACACGAATCCGTGCTGTCGAAAGTTCTATTCCAACTGCTACCATTGTCTTCGTAGGCAATGTCGAAAGCAATTTCATGGGTTTTTTATCATTCATTTCAAACCACAGCACCATGTCACTTTTTCTTGACATGCGCGATGCAATTGATTCATCGGTTAATTTTCCCAGCCAAGAAATATCTTTCGGACCCAGGTAAGAAATGAGCTTGTGCTGAGGAAGTTCTTCTTTTTTAATGCCTGCCGGGATAACCACAACAATCCACAGTTCCTGGACCTCGCTTTGATTGAGCATCACATCTAAGGCCTTCCGAAACTGCGCATAGCGTTCCTCATTGCGGTACGACAAGACCACGGTAAGATTTCTGACAGACGACCAGGTGCTCAACATCATTTCAGCAATTGAATGAATTCGTCTTCACTGAGAATCTGAATACCAAGGTCAGTGGCTTTTTTCAATTTCGCTGGCCCCATATTTTCTCCTGCCACGACGTAATGTGTTTTTGCAGAAATGGATGAAACATTTTTTCCGCCATTCGATTCGATGACTTCCTTTAATTCATCGCGTGAAAACGCATTAAAAACACCAGATACAACGAAGGATTTACCTTCCAACTTTTGACTGAGTGTTTCTTTTTTAACAATTTCCAATTGAAGACCGGCTTCTTTTAGACGGTGAATGATTTCCACGTTTCGTTCGTCCAGAAAGAACTGTTGCACAGAAATGGCGATCTTCTCACCGATCTCATCCACTTCAATCAATTCATCGTATTTCGCATGCATGATTCGATCAATTGAACCCATAGAGCGCGCCAATTTCTTGGCTACAGTTTCCCCGACAAAGCGAATCCCAAGAGCAAACAACACACGCTCAAATGGAACCTGTATCGAATTTTTAATCCCTTCTATGAGATTATCGGCTGATCGATCCGCCATTCTATCAAGTTCAATCACTTGACCAAAGGTCAATGAATACAAATCTGCCACATTGCGTACAAGTCCTTTTGTAAATAGCAAGTCTATAGTTTCTGCTCCAAGGCCATCTATGTTCATGGCTTTTCGGCCAATGAAATGCTCCATTTTCCCTTTTATCTGAGGAGGACAACCATTTTCATTCGGGCAATAGTGCTGCACCTCACCTTCTCTTCTCACCAGTGCGGCATGGCATTCAGGACAGTGATTTAAAAAACCAACAGCTTGAGCTGTTTCACTTCGTTTTTCAAGATTTACCCCGACAATTTTAGGGATGATTTCCCCTCCTTTTTCAACAAACACATAGTCAGGCAGATGCAAGTCGATTTTCTCTATTTGATCTGCGTTGTGTAATGAAGCCCTTTTAACGGTTGTTCCACCCAATTGCACCGGAGTTAAGTTCGCAACTGGTGTAATTGCGCCAGTTCTTCCTACTTGAAAAGTGACTGACTCCAACAATGTTTCGACTCGTTCTGTTTTGAATTTGAAAGCAATGGCCCAACGTGGCGATTTCGCTGTAAATCCTAGTTTTCGTTGCTGCGCATAATTGTCCACCTTGATGACAACGCCATCAATTTCAAAAGGTAAGTCATGACGTGCTTTGTCCCAGTAATGAATAAAGGACATGATGCCATCAATGCTCGTGGTCCGTTCAATGAACTTTTTCTCTTTCGTTGGCACTTTAAAGCCCCATGCGCCAGCATTTTCAACGGCAGAAAGGTGTCCATCAAACGATAGATCATCACCGTAAACACCATACAAGTAGGAATCGAGGTTTCGTTCTGCCACTACTTTTGAATCTTGCATTTTCAAGGTTCCTGATGCCGTATTTCGTGGATTTGCGAACAATTGTTCACCGATTTCTTCCCGTTCGGCATTCAGTGCATTGAACGATGCCAAAGGCATAAAAATCTCTCCACGGATTTCAAAATCATCCGGAAAATTTCCTTTTAATTTCAAAGGAATGGAGCGAATTGTGCGCACATTGGCCGTGATTTCCTCCCCTTGCGTGCCATCACCGCGCGTAACAGCTCGTGACATGACCCCTTTTTCGTAGCGTATACCGATGGCAACACCATCGTATTTTAGTTCACAGACATAGTTGATTTCCTCATCCGTCACTTTTTTTAAGCGAGTTTCCCAATCGAAAATTTCCTCCTCGGAATACGTATTTGCAAGGGATAGCATAGGAAAACGATGCACGACAGACTCAAATTTCTTTGTTATATCGCCACCGACACGTTTAGTTGGACTGTAATCATACGCAAATTCGGGATGCTCCAATTCAAGTTGCTGGAGACGACTTAAGAGCATGTCGAAATCATAATCCGAAATCTGTGGATTACTTTCCACGTAATAATGGTAATTGTGTTGATCGATTTCTTTTGAAAGGCTTAAAATCGCTGCTTTTGCTTCCTCTTTATTCATGGAATAAATTTAAGGCTTTTGCAGCTTCAGCATGCGGTTTTTCCCTTGTAAATCTTTCCTCAATTCAATGTTAACAAAACCAATTTCGCGCATGAGTTCAATTGTCTTTTCGCCTAGTTCCTCATGAATTTCGAAAAAAACCATGCCCTCCCCTTTCAATAAGTTCATCGCCGAAACACCAATTGAACGGTAAAACACCAAGGGGTCTTTGTTGGGGACAAAAAGTGCCAAATCAGGCTCGTAGAGCAGCACATTCTTTTCCATCTGTTCACGATCTGATTCTGGAATATATGGCGGATTTGAAACAATGCAGTCGATGCGTTCATCGTCAAATTGTTCCAAACTATTCCCTTCCAATGCATCACCTACTTTAAAATCCACCTGAAGACCTAGAACATTGGCATTTTCATTTGCCAAATCAATGGCTTGTGATGAGATGTCTAGTCCAACCAGGTTCCAAGAAGGCTGTGCATGTTTTAAGGCAAGTGCAATGCAACCAGAACCTGTGCATACATCCAGTACTTTCAATCCTTGTGAAGAACTATAATACTCAGATATCCAATTGACTAACTCTTCCGTTTCCGGACGTGGAATCAAAGCCCGAGCGTCTGTTTTTATGACTAAGTCACAAAAATGTGTAGATCCCATTATGTATTGAAACGGTTCGTGATTGAGTAAGCGTTTCACGATGGATCGCAAGAAGAGTAAATCCGACTCGGACAACAATTGGTCATCACTCAATAAATATTCTGAAGGGGATAAATCAAGCCGGAAACAAATGGATTCTCGAACAATTTGCCTAAGCTCGGAAGCCGAGAATTGCTCATGCAGTCGGTCTTGCATGTATGCCTTTGCTGCGCGTATAGAATTGTTTTGAACAAACATAGCTACTCCTCTCTGATCTTTTATATGTGTTTTGTCATCCACAAATCACAGGCATAATGTCCCGAAGCACCAAGTGGATGATCTAATTTTTGAAATCCCAAGCGTTCATACAGGGTAATCGCCTTTCCCAATTCTGGCATGGTCTCGAGGTAGACAACGCGATACCCCAATTCTTTTGCTGCTTGAATGCTTTTCTCCATTAAAATCCGTCCGACTCCTTGATTCCGAGCAGAAGCATCGACATACAACTTCACCAGTTCCACAGTATCTTCCTCCAATCCAATCGTTGGGAAAATACCACATCCTCCAACAATGCTTCCTTTGTGTTCCGCGATAAAATACCGACTATTTTCTTGAGAAAACAAGAGAAATAAATCGTCTGTTGTTGGATCAGTATAGACCGTTCCTGGTCGTGCAACACCAAATTCTTCCAATGCAGTGCGAATGACCTTAGCAATAAAAGGATTGTCCGCTTTTCGAAGATCGCGGATGACGAGATTCTCCACTGAATTAATTCTTCGGTTTGAAATAATAGGTAAATCCAAATCCAGCGATCAATGAACCATTGATTTTTCCAAACTCGGAAGTTTCGTAGCCTCCCAATGTTTGAAGTCCAATCATATAGGGTTGAAACGCATATCCCTGCAATCCATATCCAATGAAAAAGCGAAAGGATGTAAGTTCATCTGCCGTCAAAATTAAACCCATCGTAGGTTCGATATATCCTGCTTCTGCCACATATGGATTTTGTCCAAAAACTTTGTTCATATCCGTGTCAAAGTAGCTTTGGGTGTACCCGATTTTTACGCTAAAGTCTGTCGCGAAGCGCTCCGTATGAAACTTTTCCCAACCCACTTTCACAAATGCTCCGCCAGTGTGCATTCCGCCGTATACTTTCTTTGGCACTTTAAATTCATTGATCGTGTAGTAGGAATACATTAATCCAGCCCCGATAATTAGGTGGTTTTTAAATGCAAACTGGTAATAGGGAGCAACATTCACCAATCCTTGCATAATATTCTTAAAGGGCTTGTTGGTCATTCCGTTAGGAAGTCCGAGTTCGAGGTTGAATGTATGACGTGGTTCAATGGTTTGGGCTTTCGTGTTGAATAAACAAAAGCAAAAAAATGAGATCGTTAGAAGCAGACGCATAGTAAAGTGAAGTTAGCACTAATTTTCTAAATTCGAATTTTCGGAGTCAATTAAGCCCATTTTTGTCAACAAAAATGTCGCGTTCATGTTTTGGCAAACGCCATCACGCAAGCGGTAATCGAAAGAAAGTTCATTGTTCGCTATAACGGAATCAAAACTTTGATTGAAATAGTCTGAATCGTCTTTTGCCAAATTACACAATGACAAGTCGTGAGTAGCGATAATCCCCATACAGCCAAGGCGTTTCATTTTTTGCAAGAACAGTGCTGAACCTTTTTCTTTGTCGATGGAGTTTGTTCCTTTCAAGATTTCATCAAGGATCACGAATACCTTCTCACCAGAATTCATGGCATCCATGATGGTTTTTAATCTGGACAATTCAGCATGAAAATAAGAGCTATTGGCATTTAAATCGTCGGATGTACGCATGCTCGAATACAACTTTCGATGGGGCAACTGACACGAAGTTGCAAGCACAGGGAATCCAGCATTTGCGGAAATAAATGCCAATCCAACACTGCGAAGGAATGTGCTTTTCCCTGCCATGTTGGGCCCTGTAATAATTAAAAATTTATGATCATCCATAAAGTTCAAGCTATTGCCTTGGCGTGATTCTTCAGGAACGAATGGATGTTTTAAATCAACAATTTGTGGTGAACATTCCTCCAGTATTGTTGCAAAGACAGAATCTGGATTATTGAATCTGTAAATCGCACCACTCACCCACACCTCCAGTTCAGGAAACATTTCTAAGTGCTGATCGAAATCCTCACTGTATTTTTTTTGCCACTGCTTATATTGGTGAATCAGTTGAAGGTCCCACGCCAAAAAGACATTCAACAAGACACCTACAGGTAAATTCATGCGGTAATCGATCCGTTCTTGAAGGCGCTCAAGGGCAATCAATGCTTTTTGTAAGGATTGGTCGCCAATTAACCGCTGTTCAATGTATGACCTAAAAGACACGTTCTCTATTGTCAAACTAGACACAAGGTCCATTTGTCTACGTCTAATCTTGGTCACATTGGCAACACTTCCCAACTCAGCTGCCAGCAGGTTTGTTTGTTTTAATCCAGAGCCGATATACACAAGAATAAGTGACGCATACATCAAGAAAGAAGCAGAATTGACCACGCCAAAGCCAAATAGAATGGCCATGGATATGGAGCAAATTGGGATTCCGATGCGAAGAAATTTAGCCAATAGATGCTTGCCAACTTCAACATGCTTTACCTTGCGGATGTCATGGCGAAAATCGGATGGTTCAGATAGCAGTCCTTCAGCACAAAACCCTTGATTCCATGCCATGTGTTCCTTCAATTCCTCGATCGCTGCGTGGTCTAGCTCAAGCGTTGATGAACCACTAGAGAATTTTTCTGCCAAGCGACTTGATCCCTCAGCCGAAACCGTTCTATTGATCAATTGAAAAAAGCTGCCCTCACCAAACAAGTCCATATCGGATGAATAGGAATGCTTTGAATTGATGAACTCTTCCCCATTGTTAAATCCGGACCAGTCCCCTATGAGTGCATTGATTTCCAAGCGATTCAGTTCGGCAGATTTCCTGTGCTTGTCGCGCCGATAGCGAACATTCACCCCTAGCTTCACCAACATTAAAAAACTGATCACCGATAAAGCAACAACCGAAATTAAAGCTGCTCCTTTTAGCACGAAAAAAGCGAAAAATACAAGAGTAAAAATCACCAGTCTAAGTGTTCCTAAGCCATGTAGTTTTTTCTTAAACAGGTCGGATTGTCGAGAATGAACCGCAAGTTGTTCTTCATAAAAGAGGTGTCGTTGATTTTGATTCATGAAGTACAAAATTACGAATGAATTGCTGCATTTAGTCCTAATTTTGAGATATTCTCTTCGTATAGAAAATGAAAAAACGTACTTTTAAGCGATGAATAAGAAGATCGAACGGATAAAACTTACACAATTTGGCAATCTTGAGCTTTTGGCCAAGCAAGTCGTGGAAGGATTTATCACCGGTCTGCACAAGAGTCCCTTCCATGGATTCTCTGTTGAATTTGCTGAGCACCGCATCTATAATTCAGGGGAGTCTACGCGTCATATCGATTGGAAATTATTTGGTCGAACAGATAAGCTCTTTACCAAGAAATATGAGGAAGAAACTAATTTGCGCTGTCAAATTGTTATCGACTGCTCAGGTTCAATGTATTTTCCAAAAGATGCGGAATTGACGAAGTTTGACTTTTCTGTATATGCTGGCGCGTCTTTAATTGAATTGTTAAAGCGTCAACGCGATGCTGTTGGACTCACCTTCTTTTCTGATAAACTAGAGATTCATACAGCTGCAAAATCATCCATAGCCCACCACCGTTATTTGTACAGCGAGTTAGAAAAAAGGATGTTGAATTATTCTGATGAATTGCAAAAGAAAACCAATGCAGTGAAGGCACTTGATGATGTCGCTGAATTGTGTCATACGCGAAGTTTGATTGTTATCTTCTCGGATTTATTGGACGATCCAGACAAATTAGACGATTTGTTCCGAGCGATTCAACACATGAAGCACAACAAGCATGAAGTGATCCTGTTCCATGTCGTCGATCAAAAAACAGAAGTCGATTTCGATTTAGAAAACCGGCCCTACGAATTGATTGATATGGAAACAGGCGAACACATGCGTTTGCAGCCCGGGGAAATCAAAGAATTTTACAAGTCATCCGTGAATGCCTATTTTGAGGAGTTGAAAATTCGGTGTATGAATTACGGAATTGACTTTATGCCGGTTGATATCGCTGCAGGGTACAACCAAGTATTGCAGCAATACCTTTTGAAGCGTCAAAAACTTTATTGATTCGCATCACTCAACCATTTCCGAGCTTTCAGCTAAGGAAAAAACCCTTATCTTTCCGAAAATTTTTCAAATGATTATTCAAGAAAACACGGTAGTTTCTTTGAACTACACCCTTAAAAACCACAACACAGGCGAACTTATTGAACAAACAAGCATAGAAAACCCAATGGTCTTTCTATATGGTGTTGGTGGATTAATCCCTGAGTTTGAGACCAATCTTCAAGGCAAAAAAACAGGCGACTCCTTCGAATTTGCCATTCAATCTGACCGAGCATATGGACAACAAGATCCAAATCAAATTGCAATGATTCCAGCGGATGTGTTCTTGGATGAATCCGGGAAATTTGATTCAGAATTCTTTAAAGTTGGTGCCATCGTTCCCATGTCAGATTCAGAAGGAAATCACCTTCGTGGAATCGTGCTTGATGTTGAACCTGAGTTTGTTCGCATGGACTTCAATCACCCATTGGCAGGAATAGACCTACACTTCAGTGGTGAGGTTTTGGAATTGCGCGAAGCAACAGAAGAGGAGCTTTCACATGGTCATGTACATGGTCCAGGTGGTCATCAGCATTGATTTTCTAAAATGATTTTGAAGATAGAACTTAGTGTTTATTTGATGAAAAGATATTGCCACAATTACATACTTGAGCTAACCGTTCGGAATCTCATAGTTTTCAAATAAAACTGTAAGAAGCAATGATGGATATCTTCAATCCTTCACCTATGAATTATGGTGAGTAATCGTTAACAGCTAGCAATTGAGAATCAGTTTGTTTCAACTTTTTCAATTACTATTTTCTAGAATGTGTAAATTTATCAAATGGCATTAATCAACATTCATGAAATTCAAACTGTATGGGGTAATAAGATCATTGAACTCCATCAAGGCGATATTACAAAACCAGAAATCCCCCAAGAATGCCTAGTAGTTTCTGTTTTTTCGGGTCATTATAAACCAATAGAAAACACGATACTTGGCGCTCTTCATGAACAGTTTCGCATTAACCTGGAAGAGCTTGTAGA
>CAIQQH010000005.1 GCA_903873915.1 uncultured Flavobacteriia bacterium
CAAATTCCTGAAAGGAACAAATTCACGAAGTGATCAAATTTTCAATTCATTTTTAATCCTTCATTTTTAACTCTTAATTCAACATATGAAAATTGGCGTATTACTTTCTGGATGTGGCGTTTATGATGGCGCAGAAATACAAGAAGCGGTGTTGACCTTGCTGGCTATAGATGAAATAGGTGCCGAAGCAGTATGTATTTCCATTGATGACCTGCAGCATCATGTAGTGAATCACTTGACTGGTGAGGAAATGCCAGAGCAACGAAATATGATGGTTGAAGCCGCACGAATTGCTCGGGGGAACATACGAGAGATTCAAACGATTGTGCCAGCAGATATTGATGGACTCGTCATCCCAGGTGGATTTGGAAGTGCGAAAAATTTTACGAATTGGGCATTCAACGGGCCAGATGGTGACATTGACACTCGTGTGAAATTACTATTAGTAAACCTCGTCAATGTTGGCAAGCCCATCGCAGCGCTATGCGTAAGTCCTATTGTCGTTGCCAAAGCACTCGAGGGATCCGACATTCAAATCAAAATGACCATAGGTACTGATGCAGAAAAGTCACCTTACGATATTTCATCATTCACAGCCGGACTGAATCAAACCGGAGTGACTACAGAAATGATGGGAGTTCATGACATACTGGTAGACAAAACAAACAAAATAATCACAGCTCCATGCTATATGATGGATGCCTCAATCAATGATATAAGAAAGAATATTCGAGCAGCGCTTGAGGCACTTCGCGACTTGGCTTAGTGTCGTTTAGACACTATATAAATCAAGTTTTTTTGTTAACAATGCCTTAAAATTTGTGGGAAATTTGAGTAAAAATGAGGTGCCTATTCTATTCCTTAAACCTACTTTTGTGGTCTAAAATAAAAGCAAGCGCTTTTTAATAAAAACAATACCATGGATGTATTTGGAAAAAGAGGAACCCATGACGATCTCGATGCTTCAATCGGATTAAACAATCTTGGGACACAGTTTTGGAATTTAACACCTGCCGAATTGACGGAAGATGTCATTATCAACGGACAAGGTGTTCTAAGCGACACAGGAGCTTTGGCCATTGAAACAGGCGAATTTACTGGGCGCTCTCCAAAAGATCGTTTCGTTGTCTGTGATGAACTAACGGAAAATTCTGTGTGGTGGGGTGATGTGAACATCAAATTCTCTCCAGAAAAATTCGATGCGCTCTACAACAGAATGAAAGCGTACTTGAATGGTCGTGATGTTTACGTTCGTGATGCTTTTGCTTGTGCTGACCCACAATACCGAATGAACCTTCGCGTCGTGACTGAGTTTGCCTGGTCAAATATGTTCGCTTACAACATGTTCCTGCGTCCAAGTGATGAAGAAATTGAAAGCTTCCTTCCAGACTGGCACATCGTATGTGCACCTGGTTTTAAAGCCGATCCTGAGATTGATGGCACGCGTCAACACAACTTCGCCATTCTGAACTTCACAAAGAAGATGATTATCATCGGAGGAACAGGATATACCGGTGAAATCAAAAAAGGTATTTTCTCTGTCTTGAATTATGTTCTTCCACACGAGAAGAACGTTCTTTCCATGCACTGCTCAGCAAATATTGGAAACGAAGGTCACGACACCGCCGTATTCTTTGGACTTTCAGGTACTGGAAAAACCACACTTTCTTCCGATGAAAATCGCCGTTTGATTGGTGACGATGAGCACGGTTGGGCAGCCAACACAGTTTTCAACTTTGAAGGAGGTTGCTACGCAAAAACAATCGATCTTTCTCGTGAAAAAGAACCCCAAATCTACGATGCCATTCGTTTTGGATCAATCTTAGAAAACATCGGCTTCCAAGAAGGATCTTCTACTCCTGATTACGAAGATAAATCGATTACAGAAAATACACGTGTATCCTACCCTATTCACTACATCGACAATATTGCGACACCATCAAATGGTGACGCACCAAAGAATATATTCTTCTTGACAGCTGATGCTTTTGGTGTGATACCACCAATTTCACGATTGACAAAAGAGCAAGCCATGTATCACTTTATGTCTGGTTATACAGCGAAAGTAGCTGGAACAGAAATGGGAATTACAGAGCCAACAACCACATTTTCCGCGTGCTTCGGTGCTGCCTTCTTGCCTCTTCATCCTGCAAAATACGCTACCCTTTTGGGGGATAAATTGAATGGCACAGACATAAAGGTTTGGCTCATCAATACAGGTTGGACAGGTGGATCCTACGGTGTTGGGCACCGCATGAAATTGTCACATACGCGTTCCATGATTACGGCTGCGCTGACAGGGAAATTGGACAATGTAGGCTATGAAACTTTGCCGGTTTTTGACTTGGCTATTCCTACGAGCTGCGAAAATGTGCCATCTGAAATCTTAAATCCGCGTTCAACATGGGTGGATAAAACGGCCTATGATGAAACAGCCAATAACCTAGCTGCGAAATTCGTTAAAAACTTTGAAAAATATGCTGCTGAGACAAGCGACGAAATTAAGGCGGCCGCTCCGAAAGTAATGGTCTAAATTCAAGCTCATATTCAACATTTAAAACGCTCTGAGTTATTCAGAGCGTTTTTTTATTTCCTTTTAAGCCAACCTTTTTTGAAGGAAAAGTAAAGAAGTGCAAGTGTGACGGCAATCATTATTCCCCAAATGATATAATAACCGTGTTTATTTTCTTCAATAAGGTAAATGTTCTTGAAATTCATTCCATACACTCCAACAATGAAAGTTAAAGGCATAAAAATGGTTGAGGCCACCGTAAGTATGCGCATGATATCATTCATCTTTTGCCCTTGAATGGCATAATACAAGTTGGTCATTCCATCAAGAATCTGTTTGTTGGCATCTATTTCTTCCAACACGGACAAACATTGTTCTTTTAAATCAGCAAAATAAGGATGGTTGTCATTTTCCAAAAAGTCACTCTGAACTTTTTCAAGATGAGATGCAATATCCTTCAAAGGAAGTGCAATCTTGCGCAATTCAATCAATCGTCTTTTTTCAAATTCAATCAATTTCAAACTGCCTTTTTCATCGCTGTGTCTGAGTTTCATGTCGATAGATTCAACCATAGCAGCAATTGACTCTAAGACCTCAAAGTAATTGTCAACGATGGCCTCGAGCATTCGAAACAAGAGAAAATCTGGACCTTTCATTCTGATTTTTCCTCGTTTATGCTCAATGCGTCCTCTCAGTTCTGTAAAGTGATCCGAACTTTTTGCTTGAAAAGAAATCAAGTAATTCCTGCCAAGAATAAAACTGATTTGCTCTTGATGCATCGAAAAGGTATTGTTCTCCGCAGGCAACACCGATTTTACTGTAAAGAAAATATAGTTGTCGTATTCCTCGAGTTTAGGTCGTTTTTGAGGCGAATTGATGTCTTCATAGGTCAATCGATCAATCTCTAGGTTGTTGCACAAGGTTTCAATGGCCACTTTATTTGAAATGTCGTGAAAATTGAGCCAGGACACATAATCGCTATCCTCCGTATGGTCTTTGAAATCGACGGCAAAATTTTCAGGTGTATCCTTCGTCAAGAAGTACATTTCATGATCGTACTTATACAACTGGCAGATTGAGTGCTTTTCCATTCTAATTCGTTTATTTCCTACAAATTAACCATTAAATACCGATACATTTCCATCATGCAAAGGATATCGAACTTATACACCAGCTCATTCGGTGTGTGAACATGGTCTTCAGGCGCACCGATAAACAACCAATCAATGGGTAGATGAGATCGTTGAGGCATGGTACCATCACTACCTCCCCCAGATTCTACCTCGAGTTGATAGTGTATTCCCGAAGCATCTGCTAAATCAATAATCTTATTCAAATAACTACGTCTAGGAATACTCCCATCACGCATGGAAATTGCCACTCCTCCGCCATGAACAACTCCTTCCGTAACCCACGTGATATCAGAAACCAAGGCTTGATAGACACCGTAGTTTTCCAGCAAGTAGTTGGCACAAAATCCAACAGAATTTCCGCCATGCTCCTCATACGTTGAAAAAATGATCGCTCCATGCTCTAAAGTTTCCGCCACCTTTAATGCGGACCAAACACCCAAACGGTTATCCAAATACGGAGATTGAACATATTCATCCGTTTCTCGAAAATTAGGTTTAAAGGTCAAGTTTGTTCCTCGATCGATTTCACGGTCAAAGATGCATTTCATAGATATACTCTCGTCCTCATTTTCTATCAACATCAATTCAGCCTCTATTTCTCCTCTGGAATCTGAACCCACCAAATGAATCTCTTCCTCATCTACTTTTGGACCACCTATGCGAATCAATTCGTTGTCGTACCCCACCGTAAAGCCGATGCTGTCCATGTGTGCATAAATGGCCGTTCGCGGTTGACCAAAGATCAAGATGACACAATCTTGAAAGCCCTGACCATGAATGATTTTTGGTGCGACTTTCCAGGATGAGGAATGCGTTGCAACATAATTTAAAATGTACTCCTTCATTGGTGCTTCATCTCCTGATGCAGCGCGTATTGATGTCAATTTCTTTAGAATGTCCATGTAAATGTGTAATTAAAACGGAATGATTTCGAGGGATGGAAGAACCGATAGTTCAGAAAGTAAAGTTTCGAATGTAGCAATAGGTAGGGCCAGGTGTATTTCACACACATCAGAAAATTCTCTTGAGATGATTTCCAAATTGAGTTGCTTCAGCGCATGCATCACGAAAGGCATCTGAGCCATTGGAAAGATCAACTTCAACTGCTTTTGCACCGCCTTTTCAACAATTACCCCATTTTCAATGGCATCGCGCGCAGCCGTTTTGTAGGCCTGCACCAATCCACCAACACCGAGTTTTGTTCCTCCAAAGTAGCGCACTACCCCCACAAGCACCTCCGTAATGTCGAACGATTGAAGCTGACCTAAAATCGGAATCCCTGCTGAATTTCCAGGTTCACCATCGTCGTTTGCGCGAAAAATTAATCCTTCGGGACCAAATCTATATGCAAAACATAAATGTCTCGCTTGATGGTGTTCTTTTCGCCACAACTCCAACAATTCTTTTGCTTGTGATTCAGAAGAGCAGGGCGCAGCATACGCGATGAATTTCGAACCTTTCTCGCGGTACAATCCTTCCGAAATGCCTTGTACTGTTTTATAGGTCGTTTTTACACTCATCCCCCACTGCTGTCTATCTCTTTTCGTATCTTCGCAGCCATGACGAAGCACGTTATTTTTCTTGTATTTCCTGCAATATTACTAATTTTTTCAGCGTGTAAGGAAGAAAAGCCTGTGAAAGCGGCCTGTGAAAACGGCTTTTTGGATGCAGGGGAAACAGGTGTCGATTGCGGGGGAACTTGCCCGCCATGTGTTCCTGTTGAAATCCCTTTGCTCTATGTCGAATGCAATGGCAGTCAGGTAAATATGTCGTCGAAATCGCTCACCTATTCAAACGGTTCATGGTCCTTGCTGATCTCGAACGATACCTTAAGCATTCAAATTGCCTTGGGAAACTCGGGAACCGTTGGCACCTATCCATTGTCTAGTGCAGGTTCGTATGCCGCAAAAAATGGCGTTTATTATTTAAACAGTTCAAATGGAACCTATTCAATCAGTGCTCATGATACCACGAACAATAAAATGAGTGGATTTTTTCAAACAGACTTTTCACGCTACGGATTTAGCGATACCTTGCACGTACGTAATGGGCAAATTGAGTTTTTAAGCTATTAACGACATGAAACAATTATTCTATCTCATCACATCGATCTTTGTATTGGGAGCGTGTGCCCCTTCTCATTTCGTAAAACCTTTGGAGCATAAACAACATGCCCTTACGGCATCCTTGGGTGGCGCGATGCTTAAGGTACCCGGTGTAGCAACGATTCCGATTCCAAACACTACTTTAGGTTACGGCTATGGGGTGAAACAAGACCTTACTATTTATGGAAATCTTTATCCGACAGCTGCAGTTTTCGGTGTATTTCAATTCGATGCTGGCTGCACGTGGCGCTTTTGGCAAAACGAGAATATGGGAGCATCCGTGAGCCCTGGGTTTAATTTTCTTTTTGACCGCTTTGAGAAAAATGCGGGACTCTGGCCACAACTCGATGCCAATTTCTACATGAACTATTTTGAGCGAACAGGCAGTACCAAAAAAGGAACCGATCATCAAAACGTCAATTATTTCTATGTTGGATTCAGCAATTGGTTTCAGCTAAAAAGCACTATGACGCTCGGACTAAAACAAGAAAATCGTTTGGTTTTCAGTCCGCAAGTAGGCCATACCTTCGAACGAGGACATTGGAACTACAACCTCGAAGTGAAGTTCCTGACGCCCTATTTGTCCAACCAAAATATCATCATCGATTATGTCAGTCCCTTCGGAAAGCGCGGTGGACTTGGCGCATTTTTCAGTGTAACTTACCGTTTGTAATTATGAAGACGCTCATCTACCTTTTGTTGCCCTTGCTTGTTTTTACGGCATGCCGCAAGCGCTTGGATTCATTCCTTTTTGGAAATGACAACTCCATCACCGAATACCTATTGGACAATTATACAGGTCGCACCACACTCGACGTAGGAGCGGCCTATCACGTGGAGGATTCCATGACACATGTCTTTCAATTTGACATTTCCAATGGCGCTGGAGCACAGCCCTTCATGATTTCTGCCATTTATACTGGAGAGATCAGTCGAATTGCTACGGATACAGTCATTTTATATTGTCACGGAACGGCAGACCACAATGATTTTTACTGGCCGCGACAAAAATTGTACAGCCATCTTGGAGGAACACATCGCTATGGCGTGTTGATGATCGATTATCCAGGGTTTGGCTTATCGGACGGATCGCCAACAGAAGAAAACATGTACCAGTCCGTAAATGGCGCCTTAAAATGGCTAAAAGCCAATGGCTTGACTAACAACCGACTCGTCATGTTTGGATTCTCTTTGGGTACAGCATCCGTATGTCAAGTGGCTGGAAATCCCAATGACTTCGAGATGCAGCCGAGCAAGATCATCTTGGAAGCACCTTTTGCATCAGCTGAGAAAATGATTCAAGACGCCTCTGTGCTTGGGTTTCCTGCAAGTTATTTCGTGAGTTTGAAAGTCGACAATGCCATTGAGATTAAAAAAGCCACTGTTCCTTTGTTGTGGATTCACGGAAAAGCGGATACCTTCTTGGCGATTGACAAACATGGGGAGTATGTATTTGCCAACTATGGAGGTCCTTCCAAAACTGCTGTACGTGTGCCTGGGGGCGACCACGAGGACACCCCTTTTGTCATGGGATATGATGCGTATTTGGCTGCTTTACTGGGTTTTATATTACAGTAAAGGGAACAGATGTTCGACCCCTATGGGGTCTAATGAGAGTGAGAGTGAAGTGTGAAAGCGAAGAAAAACTAGAGTGGAGAGAACCGCTCTCGCTTTTCACTCTCACTCTGTTTTAGTGGGGAAAATGTCGGAAATATCGAACTTTTATACTGATTTAAAAGAAGTTACAACCTGGGATTTAAAACCAGAAATTCCTAGAAAAGAGCGAGAAGGTGCCTCGAAGTATCGGGACAAGATGTGAGAGCGAAGTAAAACAGAGTGGAGTTTCAGCGCTCTCGTTCTTCACTCTCACTCTATTTTCTTAGACCCCATCGGAGTCGAAAACCACCCCACAAAAAAGTCCGCCATGCAGCGGACTTATCAATGTATCTGAAATTCTCTTATTGAATCGTCAATTTCTTTTCTAGGTCTTCCAAGTAAGCACGGAATTGTTTGTCCGTTTCAGAAAGATTCATCACCGTACGGCAAGCGTGAAGAACTGTTGCGTGGTCTTTACCTCCGCAGTGTGCTCCGATGTTTGCCAAGGAAG
>CAIQQH010000006.1 GCA_903873915.1 uncultured Flavobacteriia bacterium
TAATTTTTTTGAATGTAGAATATCGCCTTTTTCATAGGTAACGATATAAACGCCGGGATTGAAATCAACCAAAGAAATTGATTGACCTGAATAGTTTTGAATTGATTGAATCACTTTACCATCAAGATGTGTAAAGGTCACATGACCAACAATTCCTTGAAGTGTAACTTTATCGCTAGCTGGATTTGGATAGATTAAAAGGTTTTCTGCTTCATTTTCATCCAAACTAAGGTAATTCGCATCTATGGCAATATCAAAAGCACCGGTCTCATTACCCCAACCTTCAACGATCACATATACCAATCCTTGACCTTGAGGGTCAAAACTTAATTCAGATGAGGTACCGCAATTGTCACTGTCATCATTAAACGCAAGAACATTTCCTTGTGCATCAACAACGGATAAAAAGGTATCGAATGAAGAACCACAAAGCGATACGTGGATCGATTGCATCAGTGGAGATGGGTTGAGTTGATAATACAGGTCAGGTGAGTTGTACACCAAGTTTTGATTGGAATAACAAATGGAATTATCGCCTGATGAGGTATAGGGAAGTGTCGTCACTGCGATGGCATCATTCGTGAAATCTCCGGGATAAGCTGAGCAATCGATTCCATTTGAAATAGTGATGGAGAAATCCATTACTGAACCCCAAGCAAATGATGCACAAGGACTCAAAGGCAAGGAGGAAGCTCCTTCTTGTTGAGTAACACGCATACGCGATACACCATTTTGTGACCCTGCTGGCACAGTGAATGTGAATGTTGATAGTGTTGTTGGCGGAGTTCCTTCCCATGTTCCCAAGCTTTCCGCAGGATCAAAAATTCCATCACCGTTATAATCGATCCATGCTTGACCTTTCCCTGTGTAATTACCACCACAGGTTCCGAATTGTATCGAAATGGTGTAAGTGCTTCCGGCATTGAGGTTTGTGCTGAGTGCTGTTAAATCTTGAACACCAACTACCCCGGGACATCCTACAAAATTTATAGTTCCTGAAGAGCCTACAAGTACGACAGATTGAACATTGGAATCTGCTGTTGTTGTAGGTCCAACATTGGTGATGCACCATTGTGAGTAGGAGTGGTAAAATAAGAGCAGCGCAATGGTTGTAGCGAATATTTTCATGGTAATGTTTTGCGTTGGAAAGGTAGTGAAAATTAATAGTAATTTAACATTCAAGCATTTGCCTTAACCCATAAATCTGTGGTTGTTCGAATTTCCTCGAGGGCGGAAATGAGTTCATCAATTTCTTCTTCTCGGTTGAATGGTTGAAAAGAAAAGCGGAGATAACACTTGTCACCATGCTGCATCACCGGTATTTCAATGCCGTAGTTGGTAAAAAGAATGCGCTGTAATTCTTCTGGATAGAGTGTTTCAATTTGCGCAGAATAGAGTTGGCCGTAAAATTCATCGTTAAGCGGAGCCAGTGGGTATGTCCCCAAGTAGCTCGATAATTCAGCACCCTTTTTAAGTACAGAAGCTCTACATTTTTCTATTTGTTTATCCCACTGATGTTGGGTTCGGAACTCAAGTGCAGCCGGAATGGTCAAATAAGCAGAAAAGTCTAAGGTGCCATTGTATTGATGATAGTCCTGAAATTGAGTAGAATGAGGATTGTGCGTTTTATATCCCCAACTGATGATCAATGGGTCAAGGGTGTCTTGAAATTCTTTGGAAGCGTACAGGAATGAACACCCCTTTGGAGCCATCATCCATTTGTGACAAGCACCGGTATAAAAATCTGCCTGTAGGCTCGAAATGTTCAATGGAATATGTCCTGTAATATGCGCCCCGTCTACAATGGTGATTAATCCTCTGCGCTTTGCTTCAGCACAAATTTCTTCAACCGGAAATATCAAACCTGTCGAACTGGTCATTTGACTGATGAAAACGATGCGTGTTTTTTTGGTAAATCCACTCCAAAACTCTTCGATGAATTGGGCCTTTGTTTTCAGTGGTAATGATATATGTTGACGGATGTATGTTGCACCAACTTGATCACAATGGTATTTCCAGGTATAGTCCATGGCACCGTATTCCAAGTCCGTAGTTAAAATTTCATCGCCGTGACTTAGAATGTTTTTTGCTATGGTATTTATTGCAAAGGTTGGGTTCGGAACAAAAATTAAATCGGATGCAGCAGCACCGATATAGCTACTCAAAGCTTCTTTCGATTCAACGAGAAACTTTGGGCCATATTCTATAATAAAGCGAACAGGTTCTTTTTCTAGAAGCCGTTGCCATTTGATCAGGTCCTCAAAAATAGGTAATGGACAGGCTCCAAATGACCCGAAATTTAGAAAGGAAATAGAATCGTCTAAAAGAAACAACTTTCGAATTTCTTTTGCGTTTTTTGTCTTTTTTTCTATCATGTACTTGTCGTTTGAGGTGATTAAAATTATTCTTAAATTCGTTCAGTTCAATGAAGAAATGAATAACTAAGTTCACTTATGCAAATATCTAAGATTTTAACGGTCCTCATCGCGCTGTTTTTAACGAATGTTCATGCTTGGTCACAGGGTGATACGATTATCCAAGCAAAAATTCTCGACGATGGAAGTCAAGATGCTGAAAAGTTCTACAATGCGGGAACCGAGTTTTTAAAAGCACAGAATTACCAAGCAGCAGTTGCAGAGTTTGACAAGGCGATTGGCCTTAAGCCTCAATTTGATGCTGCTTTTTTCAATCGCGCAACGGCAAAAAATGAGTTGAATGATCGCAACGGAGCCATTGAGGATTTGACTGCTGCTTTAGCCATTTCTCCGAAAGCAGAGTATTCATTCATGAGGGGGCAAACAAAATTGCTTTTGAAAGATGGTCCAGGTGCAATTGAGGATTTTTCTTCAGCCATAAGTGCGGATGCAACATATGCACTTGCCTATTATGAACGAGGCGTATTAAAGTTTGAAGCCGCTGATTACACTGGGGCCGTATCTGATTTTTCTGAAGCGATAAAAAATGATGCGTCCTTAGCCTATGCCTACAATGATCGAGGAAGTGCAAAACGTGAGTTAGGAGATCTAGATGGTGCCATATCGGATTACCAATCTGCTTTGAAAATTAAGCCAGACATGCCTTTTACGTTCAATAGTCTTGCAAGTGCAAAACGGAAAAAAGGAGATTTTAAAGGGGCTATTTTAGATTATTCTCAAGCAATAAAATTGAAAGGTGATTATTTCATAGCTTACAACAATCGCGGAAGCGCTAAGCTGGATGCTGGAGATTACACTGGTGCAATAGATGATTTTACCAAGGCCATTCAATTGAATTCAAAGTATGCCTATGCCTACAGCAATCGGGCAGCTGCAAAATACAAAATGAAAGATTACCAAGGAAGTGAATCGGATTGCACAAAAGCAATTGAGCTTGATCCAAGCAATGGAATCTCTTTCTTAAATCGGGGGATAGCGCGTGAATTGCTGCGTAACGAATCCGGAGCTTGTGAGGATTGGAAAAAAGCGGTTGAATTGGGAATTGATTCTGCCAGAAACTACTTAGGTGATTGTCAATAATACCCATACGTCCATGAACGATTTAAAAATGAACATGATGAAATTGATTAGTGTTGTCGCTATTCTTCTTTTTACAAGTGTATCAAGCCTAGCTCAGAGCATTGAATTTACCAAAGAGAATTTTAAGGAACAGAAGGATGCCTTGAAGATTGCAAAAGACAATATCGCTCAAGGTGATTCCTATTTTGAGCAAGGTTTGATTTATTACAAACAGGCAATTGAACCTTATCTTGCGGCAAATAAGTTTAATCCAAACAATGCTTCACTGAATTACAAGTTGGGTCAATGCTATCTCTTCTCAAATTTCAAGTTAAAGGCAATTCCTCATTTGGAGCTAGCCGTGAAACTTGATCCGAGCATCGACCCATTTTTGTACTATTTCTTAGGAAGAGCATATCACCTCGATATGCAATGGGACAAAGCTGTGAAGCAATACACTTCTTTTCAATCGAAAGTAAGTGGTGCGGAAAACGCAGAGTATGTTCAAGAAGTGCAACGGTACATTCAGGAATGTTACACAGGTAAGGAATTACAGCAAAAACCAGTACGTGTTTTTATTGACAATTTAGGAAAGGAGGTCAACTCGCAATACACGGATTATGGACCTGTTGTTTCCGCTGATGAATCTGTATTGCTTTTTACTTCGCGCCGTCCAAATACTGTCGGTGGTCAAATCGATCCAGGAATCAATGAATACTTCGAAGACATCTACATTTCTTATCGTCAGCCTAATGGCAAATGGTCAAGTGCTCAGAATATGGGTGAACCTGTAAACACGAAGGATCATGATGCGAATTCAGGCCTTTCGGCTGATGGAACCAAATTTCTAATATACATTGGAAAAAACAATGGTGATCTTTACGAATCTCAATTGTTAGGTGAGAAATGGAGTACACCTGAAGCCATGAACAAAAATATCAATACAGAAAAATACCACGAGTCATCCGCTTGCTATGCGCCTAATGGAAAAGCCGTTTATTTTGTCTCAGACAAACCAGGTGGAATAGGAGATCGTGATATCTATATTTCCTATAAGGATTCCAAAGGAAAATGGGGTGAAGCTGTGAATCTCGGTCCTACAATCAATACCAAATATGGGGAAGAGGGCGTGTACATTCATCCGGATGGAAAAACTCTTTATTTCAGTTCTCAAGGACACAAAGGCATGGGGGGATACGACGTGTATAAATCAGTATACAATGACAGCACCAAAACATGGGGTATTCCTCAAAATATAGGTTATCCTGTGAACACACCAGACGATGATGTCTTCTTTGTGGTATCTGCCAGTGGCCGTCGAGCGTTTTATACTTCGTTTAATCCCAATGGATTTGGTGAAAAAGATTTGCACATGATTACATTTTTGGGACCTGAGAAGCCAATGGCTCAATCCAATGAAGACAATTTATTAGCGAGTAAGGTAGCTCCGATCAAACAAGCTGTAGTTGCCCCGACTGTGGCTATTCGTGAAGCACAGCTTACGATTTTAAGAGGTGTAATTACGGATGCAAACAATGGTAAACCTCTTGAAGCGGAGATTGAAATCATCGACAATCAGATGAATCAAGTCATTGCTACATTTACCTCGAATAGCGCAACTGGAAAGTATCTTGTATCCTTGCCTGCAGGTAAAAATTACGGTATTGCTGTAAAGAAAATAGGGTATCCATTCCACTCAGAAAATTTTGACATCCCAGATACTGCTGCGTTCCAGCAAATAACCAAAGATGTTGCACTCAAAAACATGGTCGTGGGAACTAAAATTGTATTGAAGAATATCTTCTATGATTTTGACAAAGCGACCTTGCGCTTGGAATCTACAAATGAGCTTCAACGATTGGTTCAGTTGCTCAACGATTACCCTAACATGAAAATTGAGATTTCTAGTCATACCGATTCCTATGGCGCCAATGATTACAATTTAAAATTGTCTGACAATCGAGCAAAGTCAGTTGTCGATTATTTGATTAAATCTGGAATTGCTTCAAATCGTTTGACCTTCAAAGGGTTTGGTGAAGATCAACCTATCTCTACCAATGAAACGGATGAGGGCAGACAATCGAATCGTCGAACAGATTTTAAAATTACGAGTATGTAATTTATCTGTCGCAACTGCAATTGGTGAAGAGGAAAAAGTGAAAATATGGGTGTGATTGTCAGTTATTTCTTAGCACTTCTTGTCGGTGTGACATTGGGAGCAGTAGGAAGCGGAGGGTCGATATTGACCCTGCCAATCCTTGTTTATCTCGTTGGTCTAGACCCAAAAATTGCTTCGGGATATTCCTTGTTCATTGTAGGGTTTACAGCACTTGTAGGGGGGGGGCGAAGCATTTATTTGAAACGTATTGAATACCTTGCGGCCTTGGTGTTTGGTATCCCATCCATCATCGCAGTCCTCTTGACGCGTTCTTTTGTTGTGCCAATGATTCCGGATGAACTGTTTTCTGTGGGTTCATTTGTGGTTTCCAGATCATTGTTTTTGATGCTGCTTTTTGCAGTATTTATGATTGTCGCATCCATTTCGATGATTCGGCATGAAAAAATTACCGAGATCGCTAATGAAGGCCCGCTGAAATTCAATTACCCGGTAATACTAATTGAAGGATTGGTTGTTGGAGTGCTGACAGGGCTAGTAGGCGCGGGCGGAGGGTTTTTAATTGTTCCTGCATTGGTCATCTTGTCTAAGATGACCATGAAAATGGCGGTTGGAACCTCCCTTTTAATTATTGCCGCAAAGTCCTTGATCGGTTTCTTGGGTGATGTGAAATTTGGAGCCGCAATTGACTGGCCATTCTTATTGATATTTACAGGATTGTCTACAGTGGGCATTTTTATTGGGATGATCTTCGTGGAAAAAATCAATCCATCCAAATTGAAAAAAGGTTTTGGTTGGTTTATCCTAGTGATGGGAATCTATATTCTTGTTACAGAATTGATTCAAAATTAGAGATTATTGATGTACACATTCGCAGAGAATCACGAACTTTACACTTAGAAAATTTGACATGAAAGTAGAACAAATCTATACAGGGTGCTTGGCTCAAGGCGCTTATTACATTGTTTCAGAAAATGATTCAATCATTATTGACCCACTGCGCGAAACAGCACCTTACATTGAACGTGCTGAAAGAGATGGTGTCGAGATTAGGTACATTCTCGAGACTCACTTTCATGCCGATTTTGTAAGTGGTCACATTGATTTATCAAAAGCAACTGGCGCAACAATTGTTTTTGGGCCAAATGCAGCACCAACATATCCTGTGCATGTGGCCACTGATGGTGAGGAATTGTCCTTTGGGAAGTGCAAAATCCGCGTATTACATACGCCTGGACACACCATGGAAAGCACCTGTTATTTATTGATCGATGAGGAGGGTAAAGCACATTCTTTATTTTCGGGGGACACCCTTTTTATCGGTGACGTCGGAAGACCGGATTTAGCACAGAAATCAGCCAGTATGACACAGGAGCAACTTGCAGCAATTTTGTATCATTCACTTCGAACGAAGGTCATGACGCTTGCTGATGAGATTGTTGTGTATCCTGCACATGGAGCGGGTAGTGCGTGTGGAAAAAACATGAGTAAAGAAACCGTCAGTACAATTGGTGAGCAAAAACGTCTCAACTATGCATTACGCGCTGACATGACAGAAGCAGAATTCGTTGCTGAGGTCACCGATGGATTGTTGCCACCGCCTGGATATTTCGGTGCCAATGTACACATGAATAAGTCTGGCTATGACCGTATCGATGAGGTGATGCAACGCGGTCTTCAGGCATTGAGTGTAGCGGCTTTTGATGCAGCGGTTAATGAAACTGAAGCGCTAATCCTTGACACCCGAAATCCACAGCTCTTTTCAGAAGGACATATTCCAAACAGCATAAGCATCGGTATTGATGGTCAATTTGCGCCATGGGTTGGTGCTATGATCCCAGATGTAAAACAGAAAATTGCCTTGGTGGCTGAGATAGGACGTGAAGAAGAAACAGTGAAACGATTGGCACGTGTAGGTTATGATCATGTGATTGGTTTCTTGGATGGAGGATTTGATGCTTGGAAACGAAGTGGGAAAGAAACGGATACCGTAAATCGGATTACTCCAGAGGAGTTCGCATATACTTTTTCTAAGGAAATCCACGTCATTGATGTGCGCAAGCCAGGAGAATACTCAGGAGAGCATGTAGATGGCGCTGAAAATATACCATTGGATTTTATCAATGATTCGATGGCTGAATTTCCGAAAGAAGCAGCTTTTACCATCCATTGCGCTGGTGGGTATCGCAGTATGATTGCGGCTTCTATACTTAAGTCACGAGGATATCACAATTTTTTAGAGGTTGCTGGCGGATATTCTGCAATCTCAAAAACAAATGTACCTGTTACAGATTTTGTTTGTCCATCGACTTTGAAGAAATGATGGTGATTTAGAATTTGATCCCTGCGGGAATTTGATGCCAGAGGCAATTAAGAATTTGATCCCTTCGGGAATTAAGGATTTGATCCCTTCGGGAATTGAGGATTTGATCCCTTCGGGAATTTGATGCCAGAGGCAATTAAGGATTTGATCCCTTCGGGAATTGAGGATTTGATCCCTTCGGGAATTTGATGCCAGAGGCAATTAAGAATTTGATCCCTTCGGGAATTGAGGATTTGATCCACCATAAAAGGTCTTAGATGATTAAGTGTGGTCGAGTCTTAAACTCTTGATGTCTTTACAGTCTTTTGTCCCTTGTCCTTTGTATTTACAGTCTCTTGTCTTAAAACCTTAACGTCTTCACTCTAAACCCTCAGGTTCATGGTGGGTCATCAACACTTTGTCGATCCGAAGTCCATCAATGTCCATGACTTCAAAAGAATAATGGCCGTAAGGGACACGATCTCCAGATTTAGGTACAGCTTTTAAATGTTCAAGGATAAAACCTGCAACAGTGGTGTATTGCGAAATATTGTCTTCTATAATTTCTTTTTGAAAGTATTGATTTAGCTCATACACCAAGGTTTTACCGTTAATCAACCAGGAGCCATCTTCACGGACGATGATGTCTTTCTCATCCGACTCATCCTCATCGGGCAGATCGCCCACAATGGCTTCAATAAGGTCGTGTAATGTAATGATTCCTGCTACACCGCCATATTCGTCAATCACAACACCGATGTATTGTTTTTTTGCTTTGAATTGATTGAGTATTCGAAATGCGGGGGTGTTTTGCACTACAAAAATCGGTTGCTGAATGATGTTTGCTAATTTGAACTCCGGGTGCTTGTAGTTTTCTAAGAAATCCTTAACGCTCAGTACACCTTTCACCGTATTGATGTCCTCATCGCAAACAATGAATTTTGAATGCGCACTCTTGAGCAACTGGTTTAATATTTCTTCCGTTGACTCATCTATTTTCACCCATTCCACTTCTGAACTATGGGTCATTAATGACTTGGCTGTTTGGTCGTTGAAGGAAAATAAATTTTGATGTACCTGGCTTTCATCGCTTTCTAACACTCCTTGTTTTCCTGCATTGAACAGCATAAACTTTAGTTCCTCTTCACTCATGTGATCAGCATCATTTTCTTTGATGCCAAAAATTTTTAAAATGAGTTTTGTCGAAAGTGAAAGTAGTTTCACAAAGGGAAATGTCGCCAGTGTAAAGTAGCGGATAATGGGTGCTGTAACGAGTGCTATTGGTTCAGCATTGTTCATGGCAATACTCTTGGGTACCAATTCACCCACAACGATTGTGAAATACGTAATGCTACCAATCACAATGACAAGAGATACTTCTTCAACATATCCCTGCAAAAAGTGCACATCCGAAAGGAGTTGTGCCATATCGTCTGAAAGAGCTGCCCCTCCGTAAGCACCAGCGATAATGCCGATTAGCGTGATTCCCACTTGAACACTTGAAAGGAAATTTTCAGGATTTTCAAGAAGTTTCAAGATGGTTTTAGCGCGTTTGTCCCCTTGATCAGCCAAGTGTTCGATGCGGTTCTTTTTTACTGAAACCAAAGAAATCTCAGATAGCGCGAAAAATCCATTGAGCAGTGTTAAAACGAAAATAATAAGAATGTCCATTGTCGTGTGCGAATTGATTTTTCCGCAAGTATATTTCCTGTAAAAATAAATGCCCCGAAGGGCATTCAAAACTAGTATAATGTAAAGGTATTAGTCTTCTTGATCGTCTTCAAGATCAGTTTCTTCTTCTATGTCATCATCAGTATCAAAGAGTGAGGCGCTATTTGGATCCCAATCGTCGTCGTCGTCATCATCGCCAAAGAAACGATTGTTCTTGCCACTTTTTTTGTAGGCATTCATCTTTGGTTTTTTAGAACGTCCTTCTGAATCATGATCCGCGGGCTTTCGTTCTTTTTCTTTTTTTCTTGCTTCAATTTTCGAAGGTTCGGCAGCCGGTGGTGGTGCAAATGGACGGCCATCATCGGGTCTTCGCGAATCAGTTGGCCTATCGCTGGTGCGATTGGGTCCGTCATTTGAACGAAATTGATCACGTGGTCTTGAATCATTCGATTCTCGGGGCGGTCGGCTATCACCGCGTTGTTCAGCTTCTTTAACTGCAATGGGTCTGCCACTTACGTGAAAGCCGTCCAACTGTTTAATTGCTGTCATGGCTTCCTCACGGTCAGCCATTTCTACGAAACCAAAACCTCTCGATTTACCTGTTTCTCGATCTGTGGCAACGGTCGCTTTTAGCACTGTTCCATAATCTTGGAACATTTGCCGCAATTGATCACTGGAAATACCAAAGTCCAGTTTGGCAACAAAAATACTCGTCATAAAAAGAATTCGCTATAAATTTAGTTTTAACATTTTTTATTAGTTCCGAAAATAGTTTTTTTTTCCTTAATTTCTAACAACCAAAGTGTAAATTTATGAAAAAACATTCCATGAACGCATTAATCCTTGGCGCATCCGGTCTCGTTGGTCATGAGTTACTTGAATTGTTAATCTTGGATCCCCGCTTTTATAAAATTGATTTGCTGAGTAGAAGAGAACTTGATCTACGCGAAATAACGGTAACCAATCATGTCGTTGATTTGGATAATTTGTCAGATTTACCCCTACACCATGCCATCGATGTGGTATTTATAGCTTTCGGAACGACCATTAAAAAAGCGTGTACAAAAACAAAGCAATGGGAAGTTGATGTAGATATTCCAACGAATGTCATGCGGCTATGTCATGCGAAAGGAATTAAAAAATGTGTCTTGATTTCATCGCTTGGTGTGAGTAAAAATTCCCCATTTTTTTATTCAAGGATGAAAGCGCAATTGGATGAAAATGCACGAGCGATGGGATTTGAGACTTTGGTCATCGTGAAACCATCTGTTTTGGATGGTCCGCGCTTGGAGCGAAGACCAGGCGAACGAATGGCTGTAGCAGTTGGACATGTCTTTGGAAAAACTGGACTATTTAATACGTACAGACCAATCGATGCCATTGATGTCGCAAAAACAATGATTCAAGGATTGATTGAGCTACCATCAGGCACTACAGAAATACGATCAGGTGAAATAAGGGCCTTTGCGAAAAGATATACTGAATCTGAGCCGACATCAATCATGGATGTGACAAGGCGCAATTAACCTTTAAACTCTTGACGTTGTGTGAGTGAACGTCCAAGCGTAAGCTCATCGGCATACTGCAATTCTGTTCCAACAGCTACACCACGTGATAAAGCGCTTATGAATATTCCGGTGTTCCCTAGTTTTTTGTACAAATAAAAATTGGTTGTGTCTCCCTCCATCGTTGGGCTTAAAGCGAAAATGATTTCACTTATTACCTCAGACGTTGCACGGTTAACCAAGGATTGTATGTTTAAGTCCGCTGGACCAATGCCGTCCATTGGCGAAATGATTCCGCCTAAAACATGATAAACACCTTTGAACGTACCCGTGGATTCAATAGCCATGACGTCGCGAATGTCTTCAACTACACAAATTTGGGCATGGTTTCGGCGCTCATCAGCGCAGATTTCGCACATGGGCTGATCCGAAATATTTCCGCATACCTTGCATTCTTGAACATGTTTCTTCATGTCGGTAAAGGCAGTTGAAAACAATTCGACAGAATCACTATCGCGACGTAAAATGTTCAAGACAAGTCGCAATGCCGTTTTTTTACCGATCCCAGGAAGAGATGATAATTGTTCGACGGCCTCTTCTATGTACTTTGAATAAATTTTCACTTGGCGAGCTTTCGTCGATTGCGCTCTCTGATGAGCAAAGACAATTCACGACTTGTTTGACCAGCCACTGACGTGTTTTCATTGGCGCGGCGAATGAGATAGGGCATCACCTCTTTAACAGGTCCATAAGGAACATATTTGGCTATATTGTACCCAGCATGCGCCATGTTGTAGGAAATATGATCACTCATCCCCAATAACTGAGCACACCAAACACGTTTATCTGTTTTATCTATCGCTAATTTTTGCATCGTATCGACAAGGACATGAGCACTGTCTTCGTTGTGTGAGCCTGAACACAATGCTGCATGTGAAATGTTCTCCAAGATCAATTCAACAGCCGCATTAAAATCAGAATCACACGTTGTTTTATTGGGTTGAATGGGGGAGTTATACCCTTTTTCTTGTGCTCGTTCGCGCTCTTTCTCCATATAAGCACCGCGAACCAATTTAATCCCGTAGTGGAAATTTTCATTCTTGGCCATGGCTAAATGGGTGCGCACGAATTCCAAGCGGTCATGTCGATACATTTGTACTGTATTGAAAACGATCGCCTTTTCTTTGTTGTAGAGACGCATCATAGTGTGAACAATTGTATCTATGGTATTTTGAATCCAAGTTTCTTCGGCATCAATAAAAAGCGGGACTTGAGCATCATACGCCGCTTGACAAATACGTTGTATCCGGTCGCTTACGATTTTTAAATCCCTTCGCTGCTGTTCGGTCAATGATGAATCGCCATTGTTCGCAGTTTCAAGAACACCAAAGCGTCCAATTCCTGTCACTTTAAACACGGCAAAAGGAACATGTGAGTCATTTGCAGCGCGATGAATGGTGTCAATGATTTCATTCACCGTAGCATCAAAATCTGCCTCACTGGTTTTGCCCTCAACGGAATAGTCGAGAATTGTCCCAATACCAAATTCACCAAGCTGTGCAATCGTACGATCACACTCTTTTATGGTTTCTCCTCCACAAAATTGTTTGAATATGGTTTTCTTCACCATTCCACGAATGGGAATTCTATAGCGAAAGCAAAAGTCAGTAAACCATTTACCGAAGCGCACAAGACGCCGATTACCAACCAATCTAAAGAGTATGTAAGCGCGGCGCAGGTCTCCATTTGTTTTGCTGCCAAAGGCGATTTCAGTGTTCTCGAATGTCAACATGCAACAAATTTAATGCTTTGCCGAAACAAATCTCCTTCCTTGAGACTCTTTCCTTATTTTTGTCAAATTATCGCTTGAAAAATGAATTCAGAAGAACTTTTAAAGGCTTGCCACATTGAGAATGGATCATTGGTAGATTCTAGTTTTCAAGCAGTGCTCAATGAGCAGTATGCCAGTTCACGCATTGTGATCATGGTGGACGAAAACACTCACGATTGTTGCTTGGAATATCTCATCACTTCATTTGATCAACTCGCTGAAGCGGAAGTGATGCTTTTACCTGTAGGTGAGGAGAATAAGGTGATGGAAGTTTGCTTTCAAGTGTGGGAAGCCTTGACCGAATATGGCATTGGTCGGGATGATTTAATCATCAATCTTGGTGGTGGAGTTGTTACGGACATGGGTGGATTTATTGCAGCAGTGTACAAAAGAGGCATAGATTTTATTCATATTCCTACAACCTTACTTGGAATGGTTGATGCCTCCATTGGTGGTAAAACAGGAATTGATTTAGGAAATTATAAAAATCAACTTGGGGTATTCAAGGAGCCAGTTAAAATTTATACGGATGCTGGATTCTTAAATTCTTTGCCTGATCAAGAGGTGCTGAATGGATTTGCTGAAATGTTGAAACATGCCTTGATCACCTCAGCTGACTTGTGGTTGGATCTTAAAACTATTTCGAGCATTGATGAAATGAAGGACTTGTCTCGCATCAAAACATCACAAGCCATTAAATGCAACGCTGTTTTACTTGATCCTTTAGATAAAGGCCAGCGAAAGAATTTAAATTTTGGACATACAGTTGGTCATGCCATTGAAGGTTTTTACCTCGATTCATTGGGACTTTCTCATGGACATTGTGTGGCACTGGGGATCTATGTGGAATCATATATTTCCTTTGCCAAAGGTTTTTTAAGCGAAGAGGAACTAAAGGAAATTTCCGAGACGATTCGGTTTTGGTTTGAAGTTCCAGAATTTGATTCTTCAGCTTTTGATTCCATTGTTCAATTGATGAAAAATGACAAGAAAAATTTGGCGAACAAAATCCTTGGCTGTGCGTTAAAAGGCGTCGGGAATTGCATGTGGGATGTAGAATACACGCACAGTGAAATCAAAGATGGACTTAAATATTTACTTAAACTAAAATAAATTAAAATGTTAATTACTATTATCTTACTCATTTTTACTGTTATTGTTGTTCCTTTTGTTTCCTTCTATTTTGGGACACCTCTCAATGAACTTCAGCAACATGTTTTGTGCGGTGTGTCTATGATTGTTGCAGGTGTGATTGCATATTGTTTTGTGATTGGAGAGCTCTCTAAGAACAATTCGCAAGTAGATAAGCTATGGAGTGTTGTGCCCATTGGATATGTCTGGTACATGACCATAGAAGGAGGATTGAATGAGCGCATGGTGCTGATGGCAATTCTTGTGACCATTTGGGGGTCGAGATTGACGTTCAACTTTGCACGTAGAGGAGCATATACATGGCGTTTCTGGGCAGGTGAAGAAGATTACCGCTGGGAAATATTGAGAAAGCGTCCCGGGTTTAATAACCGATTTGTGTGGATGATTTTTAATCTGCTTTTCATTTCAGCGTACCAAAACGTGCTGATCTTCCTATTCACCTTGCCTATATTGTCAAGTTTAGCGAACGATACCTCTGCACTTGGATTGGCCGATTATGCCTTAGCAGCCGTGTTTGTAGCATTCGTTGTGATTGAATTCATTGCAGATCAGCAACAGTTTGATTTTCAAACCGAAAAGCATCGTCGTTTAAAGGCAGGATTGCCATTGGAGCACTATGAAAAAGGATTTGTTTCAACAGGATTGTGGTCGATTGTTCGTCACCCAAACTATGCTTGTGAGCAAGCCATTTGGGTGGTTTTCTATTTCTTCAGTGTAGTGGCAACAGGGGAGTGGTTGAATTGGTCTGTGGCGGGATGCGTGTTGTTGATCATTCTATTTAAAGGAAGTTCAGATTTCTCGGAGGACATTTCCGCAGGGAAATATCCAGAATATCCAGAATACCAGCGCAGAGTGCCGCGCTTTATTCCTTTTCTGAAAGGAAATAAGTAATTAGTTTTTCAGTGAAAGAAGGCCTTGCTTGATGGATTCCAACCGAGCAACGAGCTCTTCGTTTTGCGTAGCAGAAGTTGATGATTCTGCATTTTTTTCTGTAGAAAACTTACTAGTTTTTAATGCGCGTTTCGCCCCTTCTAGTGTATACCCATTGGTTTTAACGAGTTGATAAATCTTGTTAAAATTGACAATGTCCTTAGGGGTGAAAATACGATTTCCTTTTGAGTTTTTCTTTGGCTGTATGAATCCAAATTCTTTTTCCCAAAATCTTATTAATGAAGCGTTTACTTCAAACATATCGGATACTTCACCAATGGTGTAGTATAGTTTTGTTAGCGTTTTAGGATCAATCATCTTTACTTCCTTGATTTTGAGGTAACGAAAATAATTATAATTTTGCATCCATTATGCAGTGCAGAACGCTCACAGTAAAATATTTATTGGTGCTCGTTTGTTCTTTGAGTTTAAATTCATTTGCTCAATCCGTTGAAAATGAAGTAGATTTAAGCCAAAGTACGGGTCCAACTGCCGACACCCTAAAGAAAAATAGTGAGCAGGTTGATCAAATCATCTCTTTTGCAAAAACTTTTTTGGGAACACCTTACCGTTACGCGGGGACCACACCCTCTGGATTTGATTGTTCGGGTTTCATCTCCTACGTATTTGGAAATTTTGGATTCAGTTTAATTCATTCAAGTTATGGAATGGCTGAATTGGGAGCAACAGTTAAACTTGCAGAAGTTCAACCAGGTGATTTACTTTTCTTTAAAGGAAGTAATATAAACTCGACACAAGTTGGTCATGTAGCTATGGTTACGGAGGTTCGGCCTGATGCCATCTTGTTCATTCATTCAGCGAATGGTGGTGTCATGATCAACAACTTTAAAACAAGCAAATACTACATTTCTCGGTTTATCAAAGCCAAACGCTTGGACTACGGTCAAGGGCGTTAACGAACTTCTTTTTGGCTTATTTGTTCTATCTTCATCCAAAGTTTTGAAGCATGGAAATTACCCAGAAAAGCGGAATCTACAATCAAAGACGCCAATGGCTCTTTGTGTTTTTAGCTGGTTTGTTCATTACCAATGCTGTAACGGCAGAATTGATTAGCAATAAACTTATCGAAATACCTGTTTCCTTTTCCATTGGTTCGATGAGTTTTGGTCCGTTCACAACGATTGTAGGCGTTTTGCCATGGCCTATTGTGTTTATTTTGACCGATATTTTAAACGAGTTTTATGGTCAAAAGGCGGTGCGTCGTTTGTCTTGGATTACGGCAATTTTGATCGCATATTGTTTTATTGTTGTAGGATTGGCATTGAAAATTCCAGCCAAAGAAATTCCTGGATCAAATCTAGCCGGCGATGCTGAATTCACAAAAGTTTTTGGTCAAGCTCAACTTGTTATTGTTGGAAGTATAGCAGCCTTTTTACTCTCGCAATTACTGGATGCGGTGCTTTTTGAACGCATTAAAAGACGAACAGGAAATAAATACATTTGGCTGCGAAGTACAGGAAGTACTGTTGTTTCTCAGCTCATAGATTCGATTGTTGTCTTGTATGTTGGATTTGTGCTACCCGGCTCAATAAGTTTTAATGATTTTATGTCGATTGCTCCAACGAATTACTTTTTGAAGTTGCTTATTGCATTATCCTTGACACCGCTTATTTATGCAGGACATTTTGCCGTCCGTAAGTATTTGGGAACGCATCACGAAACAGATTGACGCTTCAGCAAGTGCCAAATCAAATAGATCATCGACGCAAGTGAAAAGAATGCGGCAATGATGAATGTTGTTTTCACGCTCGACATGCTGTTGTCATACGAAATGAGCGTAAGTGTTGACCCCACCATAATTCCTATTTCAAGGGCTATGAACATTGTTCCAGACCCAACTCCACGGCGTTCAGGGTGACTTAAGTCGGCGGTCCAAGCAAATAGTGTTGGACTTGAAATCCCCGTTGCTATACCAAAGATTACTGCAGATATGCCATAAGAGAATATACTATCGGCATATCCAATCAAAAGCATACTGATCGTTAGAAACCCAAAACCTATAAGCAAGGTTTGACGTCGTCCTATACGGTCGGAGAGTGAGGAGGAAACGAGTCGAATAACAATTGTTGCCAAAACATAGATTCCGAAAAACCAGCCTTTATTTTGTATGCCCAAGTAGGCGGAAAGATCTGGTGTTACAACAAAGATTATTCCTGAGCATGTCGCGGACAATGCCATTACCATTGCGGCAGGAAGCACACTCGGTTCAAACACATCGCGGATACCGAGTTTTAATAGCTCAGGCTTAAAGGGCTCTTGTACTTTCAATGTTTCTTCCACATAATACATGAGGAGGAAGGATAGAATGGCCACAGCTGCAGAAATGAAAAACAAACTGTTTAGACCGAGGTGGTCACCTATGAACGATCCCAATGATTGACCGACACCAATGCCAAGAGAAATGAATGTACCCCAAATACCCATTCCTTCCCCGCGTTTTGTATCGGGCAACAAATCGGTAACCAAGGCTGTTGCTCCTGTTGGAGAGAAGCCAACGCTAAATCCGTGAATAAATCGTAGCACAAGAAAAAACCAAATCGAATAGGATAAGGGATAGAGTAGGGAGCTTGCGAAACAAACGATTAATCCAAAATAGATGACTTTTTTACGTCCAATATGATCTGAAAGTTTACCTGAAAATGGGCGTGCAAGACCAGCTGAAATGGTAAATGTAGTAATGATTAGACCTTTCCATTCTGCCCCGTCGAGCAGCGTAATGAAGGCATTGAGTTCTGGCATGATGAGATTAAAACTCGTCATGAAAAGAAACATTCCACCACAAAGAAGCCAAAAATTGCGACTGTATCGCCTAAACATACACAAAGGTACATTTAAGAAATCACTCCAAATGAGTGAAGTGTTTAAAATGTCAAGATTAGAACATACCTTCGTGTTCTTGTGTTTAATATGAAAAGACGCGTATGATTCAAGAAGCAACATTGGGTGCAGGATGTTTTTGGTGCATTGAGGCCTGTTACAAAGAGTTAAAGGGGGTTATTGACGTGTATCCGGGATATTCTGGGGGACATACGGTTAATCCTTCGTACAAGGATGTGTGCAACGAAATTACTGGTCATGCAGAAGTTGCACGGGTCGTATTTGACGATGAACAAGTGAGTTTTGATGAAATTCTAAAGGTGTTTTGGTTTGTACATGACCCAACCCAACTCAATCGACAAGGGAATGATGTGGGGACACAATACCGTTCTGTGGTATTCTTCAACAGCGATTCTCAAAAAGAGGTCGCCGAAGCTTACAAGTTGCGTTTAACAGAAGAAAAGGTTTGGGAGAAATCGATTGTTACTGAAATCTCACCGCTCACAAACTTTTATCGAGCAGAGGACTATCACCACGATTATTTCGAAAATAACCCAGGTAATTTGTATTGTCAATCGGTTGTTCGTCCGAAAGTCGAGAAATTTAAAAAGGTGTTTTCAAGTCACCTGAAAGACTAATTCAGGGATCTTGAGAGCAAAAAATAATGCTTACAGATTGTTTGACTGACCGTTCGTTGCCAATTCAGCTTCATACACTTGAAGCGATTGCATTTGAGCGGGAGTCAAAAAATAACCATAGCGTTCTATACGAGCAGCATTGTTGCTTTGAAGTATGTCAGCTTTTTGTTGGGCGCTAAAGTTTGTGTTTGATCGAATCCCATCGTTTTTCATGGCAATTCCAAGATTTATTTCTTCCATTTTAACGATTTGGTCTTCGGTCAAAACAAGAAGTGTCGTCAATGAGGTTGTATATGCATTCGCACGAACTTCAGCAGTTGCAGTTGTTGACGCTTGCGCATTCACAGCTGAAATACCGATGAAAAGAACTCCTATAGCAAGGAACATTTTGAAAATTTTCATATCAAATACAGTTAATCTAATTGTTAATTTACCTTCAGACGTACGAATATAGGAACAAGTGGCTTTGCTTCAACAATAAATTGCAATAAATTCGCTCATGACTTTTTTGTTCACTCGTGTTTATTGGATGTTATCCTTCATTTGCTTTCTACTTATAGCAAGTTCTTGTACAGTGGTTGATCGCATTCAGTATGGAGCCACACTCGCGGACTTGAGCAAAAAAGGTCTTGATTCAATTCCCGATGATATATATTCTGATACATCACTGCGTGTGCTTCGTCTGTATGGAAACTCTTTAGATTCCTTGAGTTTCCGAATTGGAGACCTTGTCAATTTGGAAGAGTTGTATCTCGGGAGAAATGATTTAAAAACCCTGCCTCATGAGATAGCAAATCTTAAAAAACTGCGTATTCTTTCGGTTCAGTACAACAATATCAAGGAACTTCCAGCTGAAATAGGACAATTGGACCGATTGGAACAATTGATTTTGAATCAAAATGAATTGAGGTGCTTGCCCTCAACTCTTGGGGACATGAAAAGTCTTCAAATGCTTCAAGTGAAATACAATTTTTTAGACAGTTTGCCCTCTTCGATTGGTGAATGTCAGCAGTTGCAATTTATTTATCTCAATCGGAATAATCTTCTAGCCTTGCCGGAATCCCTCTCGGAGATATCGGGATTAAAGGAAATATACATGGCTGGTGCCGGACAAATGACGGATGTACCAGAGATCTTATGTAAGCTCAGAATGCTGGAAGTTCTGGAAGTGGATCAATTCACACCCTTACCAACTTGTTTCGTTGTTAGGCAAACTGGTCGTTTAACGATAATTCGGCGTTGAGGGACTTTTATCACTTATTATGGCATACATGAGTACGATGTCATAGGCGAAATGCGCTGAGATACTGAACCATAATCCGAAATGATTAAATCCCATCGATATCAATAAAATGAAAGGCAATACGACAAGGCCATAGAGCGACATGAGCGGTTTTTTAATACTAAAATACCCATGTATGGCAATGAAAAAAAATGAAGTGATCCAAATTCCAGCATAGTATTGCATCCCCGAACGAAAAAGCAATTCCTCTCCTACACCTGCACACACAGAAAGAAAAAATCCGTCGAAGTAAGTGAGATTCATGGATTTAATGGCATGTTCGAATTTTAGGGGAATCCGATCAAAAATGGGCGCTTTCAATAGAATGATCGCAAGGTAAGCATAGACAATTCCAAATTCTAATCCATACACAATCGGAATGGTTTTTATGTTTTTCACCTGGAAAAATTCAGCAAAGGACATGCCTTCAAAAAAATGCATCCAAATCAATGAGGGGAGAGGAAAAATGAGGAGCGTAATGAGCCCCATCAGATAAATGAACCGTTTAGACATAGTCTCTAAAGTTCATAAACTTAAACGGCAATGCAAAATAAAAAAGCGGACATCTCTTTTAATAGGATTCGAATAATCCAGTACAGGTGCCGCATCATTCGTGCAAAATAGTATGGGGGATACTAATTCAATGATGAGAAAAGTAACCGACAGGAATTTTTTCACCGGCTAAAATCGACACCTTTAAAGTGTTTTCGGCTGGGGGGATAGGACAGGAATAGCGTTCAGAATAGGCGCAGTATGGATTGTAATTTAGGTTGAAATCAATAAGGAGTGTGTCGTTTTTAGGTATTCGTGCATCCAAAAAGCGACCGCCACCGTATGTTTCTTTGCCTGATGTGGCATCCCTGAAGGGCATAAACAGATAATCTTTGTAGTCTTTTCGTGTTGAAAAATGGAGAAAGCCACTCAACTCTATGTTTTGATATATCGTTAATCGGCAAATGGTGTCATGAAGTGTAAATTCAACAAAACCAAAGCGACGATAAGTAGGTCGGCGATCGGTTGAGGTAATCATTTTGAAACGTTTTCCTATATTCTTAGTAAATCGTGCTTGAATTCGGTAATTGGTATCGACATCAAAATAAGCTAAACCCTGAAAATTCTTGATTTCGGATAGATTCAGTACCCCCGAGGAAGTGTCCATCAAATCGACCATATGCATAATGCGAATGTCATCAATCGTGTCTGAATAGCTCTGGCCAGAGGCAAAATTGCCAATAAGAAGTGAGATGGCAAGAAAGAGTCCTTTCATCGTGAACCAAAAATAGTACTTCCCACTCGAATCATTGTGCTGCCTTCCTCGATAGCAATTTTATAGTCACCACTCATTCCCATTGAAATCTCTTTGAATGCATTATCTCCCGGAAAATGTGATTCTTTTAGCGAATGGAATATGGATTTCAATGATTGAAATTCACTGCGAATAAGTGATTCGTTTTCAGTAAAGGACGCCATTCCCATAATACCAACAACGCGGATGTTTTTCATTGATGTGTATTCCTTTGAATCCAATAATTCAATAGCTTCAGATTGATATAATCCAAATTTCGTTTCTTCGGTGGCCACATGGAATTGAAGGAGACAATCAATGATTCGATTGTTCTTAAGCGCTTGCTTATTGATTTCTGTCAAGAGTTTTAAACCATCAACAGAATGGATTAAATTCACAAAGGGAGCAATGTATTTCACCTTGTTGCTTTGCAGGTGTCCAATCAGGTGCCAATGTATGTCTTTCGGAAGAAGTTCATATTTCGCCACCAATTCTTGAACTTTATTCTCCCCATATTCTCGTTGCCCCGTTGTGTAAGCTGCTAAAATTGCTTCGACAGGTTTCGTTTTTGAAACAGCAACTAGGGTCACCGATTCATTTATTTCGTTTCGAATGGCTGCAATACACTCTTCGATACTCATTCGTTGATGTTGTAAATGGTGAGACCGCTTCGGAGTTTTGGTTCAACCCATGTCGATTTCGGAGGCATAATCATATGATTGTCTGCAACACGTTTCACTTCATCCATCGCAACAGGGTAAAGAACGAAAGCCACTCTGAATTTAGAGCTGGCAATTTTCTCTTCCATTTTACGTATTGGTTCTGCTCCACTCATGAATTCAATGTTTTCATCTGTCTTTAAATCATTGATGCCCAAGATTGGAGTGAGCACAAACTGAGTTAAGATCTCTGCATCCAAGCAACGAACGGGGTGATTCTCATCCACAATGTTGCTGTGGCAATTTAAGCTATACCAATTCCCATCAAGACACATGGACATGAGGTGTTCGTGGGTAGGTTTTTGAAATTCTTTCAAGGGAAGGACATCAAAGGACAGCGATAACTGGGATAAAAACTCTTCAGTTGAAAGGCCATTTAATGTTTTAATAATACGGTTAAATTCCAAGATCTGAAGTGTTTCTTCATCAATAAAAAAGGCAAGAAAATAGTCTTCATTGGAAAAGTGAGAGTTTCCTTTTCGTTTCTTTTTCAATCGGGCTGACGATGCGGACCGGTGATGACCATCAGCAATGTAGGTCACAGGAATCTCAAGAAAAGCGTTCTGAAGGGCAGTTGTTTGTTCCGCATTGACCACCCAAAGCTCATGTTTGATGCGGTCAGTGGTTGTAAACTCATACTCTGCTCGAACAGCTGTACATTGATTCAATAGTAGCTCTACGCCCCTGTGGTGCGGGTGCGCAAGCAACACTGGTTCAGCATTGTAACCTACAATATCTAGATAATTGGTGAACATTTCTTCGCGTGAAGTCAAGGTTGCTTCGTGCTTTCGAATCAAATCAGACTCATATTCGTCGATGCTCGCACCTGCAATTACACCAGTGAAAATGTGTTCACCTTTCGATTGTCTGTAAATATAAAGATGTGCTTCCGAGTCTTGAAATAAAACCCCATCAGCCATGAATTCAGCATACTTTTCCTTGACCAATTCAAAGCGCTCTGGAGTATTGGGTGAGGTTTGTTTTTCACTTTCAAACTCTGGGTTGATGATGCGCAAAAGGGTAAAGGGATTGTCCTCCAATTTTGCTTTCAGTACATTTTGTGTGTACGAATAATAAGGACGAGTAGCGACAAGATGTACTTTGTCGCGGACTGGCCTTATTGCCTTGAATGGTGAGATTCGAGCCATCTGTATTGGAGTTGATTGTTGGGCTTAGCTATTCTTCCCGAAGGCAGCAATGATTAAAGAAGCAAGTTCTTCACCAATACGGTCTTGTGCCTCAATTGTTGCAGCACCGATGTGTGGCGTGCATGCAATGTTTGGATGAGACAAAAGTTCCTTACGTGGGTTTGGTTCGTTTTCAAAGACATCCAATGCGCAACCAGCAACATGGCCACTCTCAAGCGCTTTGAGTAAATCATCCTCATTGATCACACCACCGCGTGCAGCATTTACCAAACGCACACCTTTTTTCATTTGTGCAAATTGTTCAGCAGAAATAATGGCTGACCCATCCGCTTGCTTTGGAACATGAATCGATATATAATCCAAATCGCCCAAGACTGAAGCAAGTGATGTATGTGGGGTTATCGTAGCTGTAGCATTTAACCCATTACCTATAGGAATATGTACAAGCACTGGGTCGGATTTTTTATCTATAGCTATGACGTTCATTCCACAGCCCAATGCATACGAAGCAACACTTTGACCAATGCGCCCAAATCCAATGATTCCTAGAGTCTTACCTCGAAGTTCAACGCCTTTCGCATAGTTCTTTTTCAAGGTGGAAAAATCACCAGATTCTATGTGTTTGTAGGAATCGTTCAAAAAGCGTGATAAGGCAAAAAGATGTCCCATGACCAATTCGGCGACAGATTGCGATGAAGATGCAGGAGTATTGATTACTTGAATGCCTTTCTCACGCGCGTAGGCAACATCAATGTTGTCCATTCCTACACCACCGCGTCCAATCAATTTCACGCCAGGACATGCATCGATTACTTCTTTGCGCACTGTTGTCGCGCTGCGCACCAAAATCATTTCGATACCTTGTTCATTAACAGCCTGTGCTAAATTTTCTTGCGCCACCTTGTCAGTGATCACTGTAAATCCGGCTTCCTCCAAAAGTGACTTTCCGAGAGCAGAGATTCCGTCGTTCGCTAGTATTTTCATTGTCAAATTATTAAAGTCTGTTAGCCATTTTTACGCGTAAACTCGCGCATTACTTCAACCAAAACCTGAACACTTTCAATAGGCAGGGCATTGTACATTGACGCACGATATCCGCCTGTTGAACGGTGTCCCGGGAGACCAACAATATTTGCAGATTTCCAGAGCAAATCAAAAGCGGCTTGGTGTGCTTCGTTATTCAAGGTAAATGTCACATTCATTTTCGAACGATCTTCGCGGGCAACAGTGCCGTTGAAGAGTGGGTTATTATCAATCTCTGCATAGAGCATTTCTGCTTTCGCATTGTTTTTTACTTCCATCGCTTTTACTCCACCATTCGCCATTAAATTGCGTAGATTGAGCATGGCTACATAAACGCTGAAAACAGGAGGAGTGTTGAGCATTGATTCTTTCTCCACGTGTTGTTTAAGATCCAAATATGTAGGCATAAATGGCGAAGTAGATTTGCCCAGCACCTCATCTTTTACGATATACAATGTTGCACCAGCTGGACCAAGATTTTTTTGAGCACCGGCATAAATCAAATCGAAATCAGAAACATTTATTTCTTTAGAGAAAATGTCGGAGGACATATCGCATACCAAAGGTAAATGAGTTTTCGGAAAAGCATGGAACTGTGTACCATAAATCGTGTTGTTTGACGTGAAATGAATGAAATCGGCTTCAGAAGGCATTGAATAATCCTTTGGGATGTATGCAAACTTCTTGTCCTCAGAGGATGCGAAGACATTTACATCCATTCCTACTTTTTTAGCTTCCTTAATGGCTCCTGAGGCCCAAGTACCTGTGTTTATGTACCCAGCTTTTTTGGTGTCGCGCATCATGGTCAATGCAGCAATTGTAAAGCCCAGTGAAGCTCCACCTTGAAGATAGGCAACAGAATAACCTTCGGGAACATGTAGCGCCTTTTTGACCAAATCAATGGCTTCGTCCATGACAGCAACAAAGTCTTTGTGTCTGTGCGACACTTCAAGGATCGATAAGCCATTAAAGTCAAGAACAGCATCAGCTGCTTGATGAAAAACTTCTTGAGGGAGTATGCACGGACCGGCACCAAAATTATGTTTCATTTGAATCACTTGTTTGTTTGTTCAAAATTGTCATTTAATTGAAGATGCACACCTTGGATAAAAAATATTTTTTCACGGCACATCGTTAATAGACAAAAAAAAAGCTGTCAAACAGACAGCTTAAATTTTTATTCCGCAGAAATTTCTTTGGTTTTTGTCGTTGCTTTTTTAGCAGCAGGCTTTTTAGCAGCAGGTTTTTTTTCAGTGTCAGCAGCTTTAGCAGGTTTTTCAGCTTTCACTTTCGCTACTGGAGCTGCGGTCGCTGTTGTTTTTCTTTTTCGGCTGTTCCCGAAAGAACCCATTGTTCTTTTTCCTTTGGCTGTTTTTTTATCACCTCTTCCCATAAGTGTAGATTTTATTTTAATTGCATTTTCAGTAAACCTGAAAACGGATACAAATATATTATTCTTTTTCCAATAAGCGACGACGAATCTCTGCTTCAATGTGCGTTCCGCCATTCAAAATGCTTTTGCACCATGTCAATTTGAGATTTGTCTGTTCAATTTCGTTGAGTTTCCAGTTTATACTACTTTCCTCTAGGCGCTGACGAAAAACATTCAACATGATAGCAACGGAAACTGAGATGTTGAAACTTTCAGAAAATCCATACATTGGAATGCGCACGAACTCGTCGGCGGTCAATTTTACCTCTTCAGAAATTCCGCGACGCTCGGTGCCAAAAATCAATGCAAATGGTTTGGATATATCCATGTCATGAATACTTGGTATGTTTCCATGTGGTGATGTAGCTACTATTCGGTATCCTTGACTCCGCAGCTCATTTATGCATTGAGTTTCAGGCGACATATCTTGGTTATAAGTAAACAGATCTACCCAACGGCCAGCGCCGAGTGCAATGTCACGCTGAATTACATAAGGATTGTCTTTTTCGATGACGTGCAATTCTTGAAGCCCAAAACAATCACACGAACGCAATACAGCAGAGGCATTGTGCTCCTGGTAAATGTTTTCTAAGGCAACAGTCACGTGTCGTGTTCGGTTAGCAGCAATACGATCAAACATTTCCCGCTTAGATGGTGTAATAACGGAATACAACTCACTCAATACATGCAAATTCTGCTCGTGCTCGTTCATTTTTCTTAAAAGATATAAAACAAAAAAAGAGGAACCCGAAAGTTCCTCTTCTTCAATTTCTCAAAGAGAATTAGTTTACGTTACCAGTCAAATCAGCACCAGCTTTGAAACTTACTACGTTTTTTGCAGCAATTTGGATTTCTTTTCCAGATTGTGGGTTACGTCCAGTTCTTGCAGCACGAGTGTTTACTTTGAAAGTTCCAAATCCAACAAGTGAAATTTTGTCGTTGCTTTTCAACGCATGAGTTGTAGCTGCGATAAAACCATCTAATGCTTTCTTTGCATCTGCTTTTGATAATCCAGCGTTAGTCGCCATTGCATCAATTAATTCTGCTTTGTTCATGATAATGTTTTTTAGTTTGTTTGTAATAAATTAACAGGACAAATATATCTGAATTCCTAAGCCTACAAGGGCTTTCAGCGAAAAAAAAGTAAAATTTGTTAATAAAAGTAGGTAATTGTTGATAAACACGCCTGAAACCCTTGTTTTATAAGGGGTTTTCGACCAGTTACAAGAAAACTTCGTCTAATTTTTTTCGCTCATCAATTGCCAATCGGCCAATGAATTGCCTGCAAGGAAGGATTGTGCATCCATTTTTCGCTTTCCTTCTGGCTGAATTTCCTGAATCAAGAGGTAATAATCGCTGCAAGGAAAAAGAATTCCTCGATCATTGGAGCGAAGTTCATTTGCTGCAGGAATACTCGTTTGCTCTGACGCAAAAAATTTAAAGCTTTTGCTTTCGTTTTTCACTCTATTATATAAGGTATACCATGCGCTAGGAAATGGGTCGAGTCCTCGAATGAAATTGTGTACATTTTTTACTGGCTGATTCCAATTGATTTCGCAATCCGGCTTGAATAATTTATTCGCCAATTTTTCGTGTCCCTCGATCAATTGATTTTGATCAATCGCGAGAATATCACCCGAGTATATTTTATCGACAGTTGAACATGTGGTTTTTGCCCCGAGCTCCATCAATTGTGCATAGACCATTCCAACGGTGTCGTTTGGCCCTATGGTAATTTTGTCTTGCTCGATAAGTTTGCCCGTATCCATTTCTTTTTGAATGAAGAAAGTACTCACACCCGTTTCTGTTTCTCCGTTCATCACAGCGCGGTGTATAGGGGCGGCCCCTCTGTAGTTTGGAAGTAATGAGGCGTGCAGGTTGATTGTTCCTAGCCGTGGCATTGACCAAATCGATTCGGGTAACATTCTGAACGCAACCACTACAAAAAGATCTGCTCGAAACGTGGCTAGTTCCTCACGAAAGGCTTCATCTTTTAAATTTATGGGTTGAAGAATAGGAATGCCTTGATTTAATGCTTCAACTTTTACGGCACTTTCTGAGATTTGCTGACCTCGACCAGCTGGTTTGTCGGCAACGGTAACGACAGCAACGATGTTAGCACCATGATCGCAAAGTGCTTTAAGAATATGGGAGGCGAAATCTGGCGTCCCCATGAAAACGATGCGAAAATCTTTCTTCATTAGATTTCTTTTTTCTTCCAGTCAAAATACCGAAGGTACACGATAGACAATATTCCCATCACCCCGAAATAGATGTATTCATTGGACCAAACCCACATGATGTCCATGTTGGCCACTTTTATTAAATAGTAGGAATACAAAAGGTAGCATATACCGCAAATTATTTCAATCAAAAATGTCACTTTGGTATTACCACTTCCATTGATGGTTTGGAAATACACGCTAAAAAATCCGTACATAAAAATAGAGCCCGCAATAAAACGCAAGGTCTCGGCACTTTGAGCTATGTATGTTTGGTTTGGATTGATCATTCGGATTAAAACGTCCGGGTAAAAAATGGCGCCATGGAAGGAAATGAACAAAAAGATCAAGGTCAAGAACTGGATTCTGCGTTGAATGAATTTTAAGGATTGTTGTTTTCCACGTCCAATGTACTGCGAAATATAGGTTTTTGTGGTTCCCGCAAAGCCCCAAACAGGAACATAACACAAGAAATAAATGGAGCGTATATTTTGAGAAACTGTGAGGTCCGCACTTCCTCGTTGTTCAAGCCAGGTAAAGAATACAGTCCATGTGGTTAGTGCAATAAATCCTTGCAGCATAAGCGGACTTCCCACATTGAAAAGTTCTTTCATCGAGGGCAAATTGAAGGAGAAGTGCGAAAATACTTTCATTTGTTTTCCCGCTCTAGAGAAAAATAGCGATACCATCAAAACCAACATGCCTAAAAAGTCAGCGATTGTCGATGCCCATGCCGCTCCTTTCAATCCAAGTTCAGGGAAGCCTCCTTCGCCAAAAATCATGAAGTAGTCGAGTAGCACATTTGACAATGCAGTAGTCAAGGCTGCGATCAGCACAATCCACGTTTTTCCGTTAGCGATAAAGAAAGCTTGGATTGCCAAGGAAATCATCGCGAAAAAGAGCGCGTAACTGCGAATGCCAATGTAATCGTTCTGCATGTCTGCAAGTATTTTATTGGCCGAATAATAACGCAAGGCATCAGGCAAGGCAAACTGGAGCAAGACGAAAAGTACTATGGCAATAAAGAATAAGGTGAAAATTGTTGTTCCAAAAATTCTTCCAATGGCATCAAACTGACGCTGACCAATACGTCTTGCGATAAGTATCTGAGCACCATCTCCCATGCCTGCCAAGGCCATGAATACTGTGACATACAACAATCCGCCATTTCCAATAGCGTCAAAGGCCAATGATGTCGGGTCGTAACGGCTTATAAAGGAAGAGTCGGTGATCAGTACAATCGCCTGAATGAAACTCGAAGTCATTAGAGGCAAGGCAACACCAAGTATCGTTTTATACCGTAAGTTTAGCATTAGTCCACACGAATTACGAGTCCTTTTAGGTATTCACCTTCAGGATGAAAGGCGTTTATAGGATGGTCGGCCGGTTGATGAAGCTGCTCTAAAATACGTACATTTCTGCCCGCTTCTATGGCCGCGGCTATAATGGTGTTGTTGAAGAGAAATTTGTCTACTACTTGAGAACAAGAGAAGGTGAAAATGATTCCACCTGGACGAATTTGTCTTATGGCATGTGCGTTCAATCGCTTGTATCCTTGAATGGCTTTGTGTCTTTTTTCACGGTGCTTTGCAAAGGCTGGCGGATCTAAGACGATAATATCGTATTCTTCCTTCAAGTCTTTCATGTATTCCATGGCATCGGCAACGATGGAATCGTGACGGTCATTAAAGCCATTCAGCTCAATGTTGTCGTTGGTTAAATCAATGGCTTTTCGTGAACTATCCAATGAATGGACAAGGCTTGCACCATTTTGGAGTGCAGATAAACTGAATCCTCCAGAATAGCAAAAGGTGTTCAATACTTTCTTACCGTTGGAATATTTCCCCAATAAATAGCGGTTTTCGCGTTGGTCGATAAAGAATCCTGTTTTCTGTCCTTTGATCCAATCTATGTTGATTTGAACTCCGTGTTCTTTGGCAATGTGCGGAGTTTCGCAAGTTCCAAACACATATCCATCTGCAGCTTCAATGCGCTCAGGTAGGGTGTCGGATGATTTCGAATAGATTGCAATTAACTCTTTCCCCAAAGCATTTTTTAAGGCTTCTGCAATATGGTTCACTGAGCGGAACATTCCAATACTATGGCATTGAACAACAGCTACGCCATTGTAAAAGTCGATGATCAGTCCTGGGAGTTTATCTCCTTCGCCATGCACGAGACGACAAATGGTGTTTTCTGCAGAGATCAGTCCGAGGTCTTTGCGCAATTGCACGGCATTTGAGATACATGACGTAAAAAATGCAGCATCAATTGGACCTTCCGTAAAACGAAGAACTCGAACGGCAATTGTTCCATGCTGAAAATGCCCAGAAGCAAGAAATTGCCCTGCTTTATCCAACAAAGTAACACATTCGCCATCTTCCAATTGAGAGGTGTCGCTAGCAATTGCACCGCTAAATACCCATGGGTGTTTGCGAAGGATTGAATCTGTTTTCTGACGGTGGATGTTTAGCGTTTTCAAATGTGGTCGGTCTGTTTCACACAAAAGTAACAAATGAATGTGGATTGAATGTTATTGTGGGCACATTTGACTTGATTTATAGGCCGTAGATTTGATAAAAAAGAACATGCGCTGTACCGTACATGCTTATATGTTGAATGATGATTTTTCACCCGAACATGCTGAGGCGCATTTTGACGGAAAAGATTCAGAGAACAATCGCCGCTTTGATTGGGAAGATGAGTTGCACATTAAATCCGATGTGACTGGGATATCGATGCATGAATTTGTTTCTTTTCCTTTAGAAGGAACGTTCCCCGATGGGACATCTTTTCGTCACGAAGTCGCCAACATGCGTTTGTACGAAATTGCATCGTCGGATGGTCCTACAGTGTTCGTAGGTGCATCAGAAAGTATCTTAGAACGAGCTGAACAAATAAAGGAGGGTGATGTATTGACATTGCACATTTATTTGAAGGATTATGAACCTTGGGCAAATCCAATTCCAGGTATTTACATCGCCTCAAAAGAATTCCCTAAAGAGCTGCATGAATGATGCTATGCGTTGAAGATATTCATCTCAGCTTTGACAAGGAAGTCATTAAGGGCGTGTCCTTCGTTTTGAACGAGGGTCAGGTGCTTGGTATTGCGGGTAAAAGTGGCGCTGGAAAAACATCCTTATTGAAAATCATGGCGGGATTACTCGATGCAGATGCTGGTGTGGTGATGTTCGATGGGAAACAGGTGAAAGGACCCTCCGGCAAGCTTGTTCCTGGACATCCAGACATTCAATTGGTCGACCAACAGTTTCATCTGGACTCCTTCCATACTGTAGAGGAGAATATTCGCGAGATGGTACTTTATCTGCCAGTTAAACAACGGGATAAGCTTGTGGATGAGTTAATTGAACTCATGGAACTTGAGGATTTTCGAAAAAAACAGTCGCGTTATTTATCGGGCGGAGAACAGCAGCGTTTGGCCTTGGCGCGCGCTTTGGCTTGTGAACCACGAATTGTTTTAATGGACGAACCTTTTGCGCACATTGATGCGCGCTTGCGAACGAAGTTGATCAATTATTTCTTGGAATTGAAAGCGCTTAGGAAGATGTCACTCGTACTGGTGTCACACGACGGTGCCGAAATGCTTGGATTTGCAGATCAAATCATTCACATGAAAAACGGGAAGATTGTGCGTAAATCAAGCCCTGAATCATTTTATTACCGCTTTGCAAGTATCGAGGAAGCACGCTTATTTGGGTCAGTGAATTCTGTCAAGATAGATGGTAAACGCATGTATTTCAGGCCAGATGAATACACCTTGGAGGACATTCCGAATGCACCAAGGATTCAGGTGACCTATAGCCATTCCTTATTTACTGGTCCTGTGTATCAGAATTATTTTACGACGGAACGAAAGGAAAAAGTAGTTTTGTACAGTTTCAATAAACTCCATCATGTCAACGGATTCAGCATCTTCAAAAAGTTTTAGACACCTCACAATTAAGGATGTTTGGATTCTTATTAAAAATGCATTCAATGGATTTTTAGAGGAGAAGGGGCTCCATCATGGAGCAGCCTTGGCGTATTATGCGCTATTTGCACTCGTGCCGTTGTTATATTTAAGTATCACTTATGTGGGTAGAGTTATTGGCAAGGACGTGATCATTAACATTATTGGTGATGTACTAAAAAATAAAGTTGGACTAAGCGATGTGAAGGGGATCATGGAATTCATGAGTTCATTGGATTTTGAAAAAGGCAATTTTTTCTTGGAGTCGATGAGTATCATTGCCTTACTCATAGCGTGTTCGGCGTTTTTGGTGTGTTTAAAAAACAGCATCAATGCTTTTTTTGATATTGAAGTTAATTTTACTTCGACACGGAAGAAGTTCGTCCAGAATGTATTGTTCAGACTTCTTTCCATCCTCGGGGTCGCCATCTTTACGGGATTAATAGTTTCTCTTTATTTCGCTCAAACAATTGTCATTTCCTTTGGTCATCATCTTTTTGATCAAAAGGAATGGTTGAGTTTGCTCTTTTTCAATGTGGCCAAACATGGATTTTCATTGTTGAGCAATCTCATCATTTTCAGTGTGGTCTTTAAGTATGTCCACGACGGGAAAGTGTCATGGCGACTGGCAATAGGAGGGGCCTTGGTGACTTCCCTATTGCTTTATATTGGTCAATTGTTGATCAAGTACTATTTGTTTCATTACTTTTTTGCTGCAAGTGGAGGACTTGCTGGCACCTTTTTTATCCTTTTAGCGTGGGTGTATTATTCCTCCCAAATCATTTTCTTCGGAGCCAAGTTTACGGCTGCTTATGCAAAGTATATGGGGCGTCCCATAAAATTCAAACATTAATTTGATTAAAATTTAGTCATTTATTTGATTATTTAATCGGAATTATTAATTTTGATTTAAAATCGAGCACATGAATATCGGGACGAACTTAAAATTATTGAGAAAGCGCGTGAAGCGATCGCAGGAAGAGGTAGCACAGGACCTTGGATTAACACGTTCATCGTACAGTGGGTATGAAAATGGAGTGGCCCAACCGGGCATTGATTTATTGGTGACTTTATGTGATTATTACCTCATTCCGATTGATGATTTTTTGCGTAAAGATTTGGAATCCATGACTGAAAAGGAGTGGGAACAACTTGGTAAGCAGCCCTTGAATGATCTGAAAGGACAGAAATTGCGGGTGCTTACGACAGTGGTGAACAACGATGAAGAGGAGATGATTGAAATGATTCCCATGCAGGCAAGTGCAGGGTATGCTTCTGGTTATGCCGATCCTGATTATTTGAAAGTGTTGCCCACGTTTTATCTGCCGTTCCTATCGAAAAACAAAAAATACCGTTCATTTCCGATTAAAGGAGATTCAATGCCACCTGTTGTGGAAGGATCGTATGTTGTGGCGGAATATATCCAAAACTGGATGACCATTCGATCGGGTACACCATGTATTGTTGTCACCAAAGATGAGGGGATTGTCTTCAAAGTCGTTCACAATTTATTGGAGTCGAGTCAATCGTTCCAATTGTGTTCAACAAATACCTTCTATGCCCCTTACTTGGTCCACGCCAACAATATTATTGAAATCTGGAAATTCGTGAATTACATTTCACCTGAATTGCCTGAAGTTCGCATGGACGATAATGATTTAAGCAAGTCCATTCAAAGTCTTCAAAAGGAGGTGCATGAGTTGAAGGTGGCAATGGGGAAGTAGGCGTGTAGATCAAGTGACATAAGACGGAAAGACAAGAGACAAGGGACAAGGGACAAGGGACAAAGGACAAGGGACAAGGGACAAGGGACAAAGGACGGAAAGACAAGAGACTTTGAGTCATCAAGCTCTATTTCACCTGAAACTTCCCATTCACATAGCCGATCTTTTCTTCCAAGTGCAATGTTTTCAGCGTTTTCCTTAAATTTTCTTTGCTGATCTGAAATTCTGCTAAACATTCTTGTTCGGTGCGAGGTTCATATAAAAAGTGAAGAATATTTTGCGTAGTGGAATACGTTGAATGCGACTCATGAAGCATCTTTGATCGACAGACATCGCAAATGCCACAGTCCTCTGAAGTTTGTCCAAAGTAGTCCAGTACTTCTGTCGTGCGACACGTATTCGATAGAAGGAAGTTCCGCACTGCCGAAAGCCTTTTTTCGGCATATTCTTTTCGTTGAGCGTATATTTCAGGTTGAAGATTTAAATAATCATCCGGTAAGCGCTCGTGGATGAATGTAATCGTGGGCATGTCTGTTTTCCAAGTAAGGTCTAAAATGCCAAATTTCTCTAGGTCCTTGAGTTGTTTTTCTATTTGTGGATAGGTCAGTTTCAAGCGCTGTGAAAAGATTTTCTCGTCAATGGCAAAGTATTGGTCAAAGATCCCAGGATAACTTCTGCTCAACATGGAAATCAAGGGACGGTAAACCTCATGGTGAACTTGAAAATCATACAGCGCTGTGTTTCCAATCGCAAATCGAATTTTTGTTGGTTGGTGAATGGCTTCAGACAGTGTTATTTCGCCATTCATTTCCAATAGCTTTAAGCTGTTGAATGTCGTTGATATATCCAAACTGAAGGTGCTACAAAATGACTTGAGGTCAAAAGGGTAGGTTTCGTCCTTGCCAGATCCAATGGCAATTTTTAGAAAACTGCAAAGGGCTCTGTAGGTAAGTTTAATTTGATCAATCGGAGGAAACTGTTGACTAATTTGATCTTCAAGCTGTTGAATGTCATCTTTCGCGAGGTAGGTGATGGCTCTACTCGCTTTGCCATCTCGACCCGCACGACCAGCCTCTTGAAAATAAGCTTCAAGTGAGTAAGGAAATTCAAAATGCAATACAAAGCGTACATCCGGTTTGTCAATCCCCATCCCAAAAGCATTGGTCGCCACCATGATTTTTGTTTTACCAGAAATCCATGCGCTCATCATCTTCGATCGGTCATCTTTGTTCATTCCTCCGTGGTAAACACCAATGCTTAAGCCATGAGCGTGAAGCAATTGAGCAAGGTCTTTTACACTTTTTCGCGTTTGACAGTAGACAATTCCCGTCTGACCTGAAACCGTTTTACAAAAATCAATGATGTCCTTCGATTTGTTCGTTGAGGCATAACACTCATAACTCAAATTCGACCGATTAAACGAGGCTTCAAAAACCTGAGGTTTTCTTAACTCGAGCTGTTCTAAAATATCTTTCCGAACAGTGCTTGTAGCTGTAGCTGTTAGAGCAATTATTGGGACTGCGGGTTGCAATATCCTCAATTCTTTGATGGCCAAGAATGAAGGCCTGAAATCGTGTCCCCATTCTGAAATGCAGTGTGCTTCATCCACCACAATCAATCCGATGTTCATTAGCTGAAAGCGCTCTTTGAAAAGTTTGGATTGAACACGTTCGGGAGAGGTGTACAAGAAATCCAAGCCTCCGAAGCGCGCGTTGTCTAAGGTGAGATCAATCTCTCTATAACTCATCCCGCTAACAATAGATTTCGCCCGAATTCCTCGTTTTTCCAACTGATCTACTTGGTCTTGCATGAGCGCGATAAGTGGTGAAATCACTAGGGTTAATCCTTCCCGCACCATTCCTGGCACTTGAAAACATACCGATTTTCCACCACCTGTAGGAAGGAGTGCCAAGACATCATGACCATTGATGACCGCATCAGAAATTTCTTCCTGAAGTGGCCTGAACTGGTCGAAACCCCAATATTTTTTTAGTATGTCTCGGCTTTTCTGCATTGATAATTGTGCAAACCAAAGATACGTTATTTGGCCATGCCACTAGTTGTTCAAATCGAGTTTTGTATGTATATTCGCATACAATTTTTTATATGTTGCCAGAAACTCTTTCCATTAAAGTAACACCAACAGCGCATAGCCGAATCGGTGAGGTAGATTTTGAAAATCTGCCGTTTGGTCGTATTTTCTCTGATCACATGCTTGTCATGGATTACAGAGATGGAGAATGGCAGCAGCCTGAAATTATGGCCTTTGGTAACCTTTCCTTGCATCCAGCAACGTCAGCAATTCATTATGGTCAATCCATTTTTGAAGGCATGAAGGCTAACAAAGCGGAGGATGGTGAAATTCTCATTTTCCGTCCAGACATGAATGCGCATCGTTTCAAAGAATCGTGCGAGCGCATGTGCATGCCGACAATTCCAGATGATGTGTTCATCGAATTGGTTAGAAAAATAGTGGAAGTGGATAAGAATTGGGTACCTTCAAAAGAAGGAGATTCTTTGTATATCCGCCCATACATGTTTGCTACGGATGACTTCATTGGGATTAAACCTTCTGAAACATACAAGTTTGTGATTTTCACTTGTCCAGTTGGAGCGTATTACTCTGAGCCGGTAAATGTAAAAATTGAAGAGTTCTATACCCGTGCTTCTGCAGGAGGTGTGGGTCGTGCGAAGACAGCAGGGAACTATGGTGCTGCCTTGTTTCCTGCGAAACAAGGACAATTGAAAGGATTCCATCAACTCGTTTGGACAGACAGCAAAGAGCACAAATACATCGAGGAATCGGGTACCATGAACATCGTTTTTGTCATCAATGGCGTGCTTGTGACTCCTTCTGAAGAGACTGATACGATTTTGCGGGGTGTAACAAAACGTTCTGTCATTGAAGTGGCGCAAAGCTGGGGAATTCCAGTGGAGGAGCGCAAAGTTTCGGTGGAAGAAATCGTGAATGCAATTAAAGATGGTTCGCTGACGGATGCTTTTGGAGCTGGAACAGCCGCGACGATTGCTCCAATTGTGAAAATTGGATTCCGCGATGAAGTATTGAATCTACCACCATTGGAAGGAAGAGAAATCTCGATTAAAATCAAGAATTACCTCGATGATTTAAAAGGTGGTAAGGTGGAAGATACACACGGTTGGTGTCTTCATGTCTAAATAACGAGCCTAATCCCCCTGATTTATTATGGATTCTAAGCGTTTCTGGCATCTATTGCGAAATGCAACTATGAAATCTGTAATCCTTGCTTTCTTTTTACTATCCTGTGTCGTGCAATCGAATGCGCAAGATTCTATCGTTGTTTGTATCAACGTCACCGATGATGAGCGCGGTGAACCCATACAGAACGTAACGATTCAAATCAATGGACTGAAAGTCAGTGATCAAGAGATTGTGCGAACTTATATGAAAGGAATAAGTTGCTTCTCTGTTTCCGTGCCTACGACCTTGACCTTGTATTTTTCACATCCTTTGTTCAATCCGGTAACGGTAACCAAGAAAATCCCAAAATCATCAGATACCTTGCAGATTTCCGTTGAAATGCATCCCATTCGCGACCAGCTTTTGAATGAAGTAGTCGTCAAAGCACCAGGTGTTCCGGATACCGTTTTTGAATCCACGCGCTTGAGCGTTGCGGATTTCGAGGTTTTGAAGGATGGTCGAATGGTCTTGCTTACGTATCCGAAGAATTTGAAAAAGGGCAGTGAGCTTTTACTTTACGATGGATTGTCTATCTTGAATTCATTTCGTGTTCCAGGAAGGGCAGAGGAGCTCACGCGCGACTACCGCGGCAATGCCCACGTGATTTGTCAGGACAATGTCTTTGGCCTTCTAGTGAATGACAAGCAAGTGGGGATGGCATCGCTCGAGAAATCCTATTTCCTGAAATACGTAGCGCCAATTGTGGACACCATACATTCAAAAATGTTCTTTTCCAATTACAGCGATGTTTATCCGGCATTTACCTATTTCACCTTTGACCAATACGATTCGACCTATTCGAAAATCATTGATGTTCAGGATGATTTGATGATGGAGTTGTACCGTTCTGAATACAAGTGGGCAGATGTTCGCACGAAACTTTGGGCCAAGGAGCGGGAGAATGCTACAGGCATCGATGCTGAAGTGTGGGTCGGAGCCAATTACTTTACTCAGTCGCTGTATTACAAGGAGGTGTATGCACCGCTATTTTACAGGAACGATTCTGTCTTCGTGTTTGACTATTACAAAGACTTATTGTTCCATTTTGACGCGCAAGGAAATCGCTTAGACAGTGTAGCCATTTATCACCATTATCAACCCAAAGTGACAGGGTGGAAGCGTCAATTGATTCAAGATCGAGTCACTGGACAGGTCTATGCCGTGTTTGATCGAGCAGGCTATACCTATCTCGGATTGGTCGATTTAACAAGCGGACAAATTCCGGAGAAAGTGAAATTGGAGTTTAGATACATCGACAAAGTACAGGTATACAACAACCATGTCTATTACGTCTATCGTCCTTTTGAATCCGATCAAAAACGGTTCTTGTACAAAGAACGTTTGCCCTACGAATTTGGAACGTCGCGCGTTCTTGACGGTGATGCGACGACGATTGAGGAATAAGTTCAGTTTTCAGACAGTAACCATCTTCTCGCCATCGGACCCTCGTTCATGATGAGATCGAGGATGGAAAGATTCGGAATAAATCCATTTTCAGCTTCAAAAACTTGGGTGTATTTTTTAGTGTTCAATCGATCGTCAAAAGGGAAGCCCCTAAAATCTGATTCACTTTGAGCATATTCAATTGTATAATCCAAGGAGATGAAATCAATGGACATCCATGCTAAGAACGTATTGGTAATTTTTTCATTAAAACGCATTAAGTTTTCCTCCTTGGAAAAGATGAGTGCTTTCACTTCCTCGCCATAGTGCTCAAAAAATGGAGCAGAAGAGTAGGCACTTTCAATGGTTCGCCAATGGTCGTTTTTCCAGTTGTCGGTGAAAGAAATTTCAATGTCTTCCATCACCGTTTTGTTCCCATTTTTCTTAATGACTGGAACGGATAAATGCCGAAGTCCATTGGACACCAAGATGTCACAACGCGTGCGCACAGATTGCTTTACGAAATGCTCCTTCGCTTCGATGTGCACCTTTTGTGCACGAACAAGTTCTCGAAAATAGGCAATGCTTCCAAAATAAGCTGTTGGAAACACAGGTGTCATTAGCGAATGAATTTAAACAAGCGCTCCCAGCGAATTCCCAGGTAAGGACTTTTCGAGAACCACACCATGGAAGCTTTTCCAACGATATGATCTTCTGGCACAAAACCCCAAACTCTTGAGTCAGCTGAATTGTAGCGATTGTCCCCCATCATCCAGTAATAATTCATGCCAAATGTATAGGTCTTTGTTTTCTTACCATCGATATAAATTCCGTCTTTCTTTTCTTGAAGTTTGTGTCCTTCATAGGCTGTGATTATGCGACGGTACCACGCGATATTTTCTGCACTTATTTTTATTGTCTGACCTTTTCTTGGAATTTGAAACTCATGGAAGTCCGTTGTGGTATTGTTCCAATGAATGTCTTTTGGGAACATGTTCAAATTATTGATCATCTCATAAGGCGTCGGCACATGGCCCTTGGCATATTGTGGCTCCAAGTCAACTGAAAATTTAGCATCAGGGAAACGTTTTTTCAAGGTGATTAATTGTGAGCGTGTAAGGTTCATTTTATACGTGAGACCTCCATCCTCAGAGTAGTAATCACCACGTTCTTCTTCGAGCCCATAGGTTTCGCGCATTGTCAAAAGACTTGGCATGGTGAAATTCTCAACGACGTAACGTAAATTTTGGAACTGGTGCACTTTGGCTTTTTTTCCATTCACATAAAGAATCGATTTTTCCACGCGCAAGCGATCACCAGGAACACCAACACAGCGCTTGATGTAGTTCTCGCGTTTGTCAACCGGGCGATAAATAACACCGTAATGTTGGATCAGCACCCCTTCACTATTGTCAAAGGCTATCTTATCTTCAGCAAGCATTTTACGGGCTTTATTTTTCCATATGTCTAAATCCTTGATGTACTGACCTCCATGTGCATTCATCAAGTATTCATAGGCCATCATTTGTGCAACACGCTCCGGATTTTCAGTTTTTGGATCGGCTTTGATTAGACTGTCATAAACATATCTTGACGCCTGTGGCATCATCGGATTTACTTTCTCATCTTTCCAAAGTCGCAAAGCCTCATTGTTCACAATCCCATGATAATCATGCCCCATCAAGCCATTTGGCATTCTTGGATCATAAACCGCAGTATCCCCTGAAGGATAATTGAATACGACGACATCGTTGCGATGAACACCGGTAAATCCAGGAAGTCGCGTGTACGTTCCTTTCTCTAAAGTCGTGTATGAACGCACATTGACCCACGGAACGGTGTTGTGCACCAAAGGATAGGAGAGTGGCGTCACAGGAACCTTTGGTCCATAAGCCAACTTATTCACAAAAAGAAAGTCACCTACTAAAAGTGTTTTCTCCATGGAACCAGTCGGAATTTGAAAGGGTTCAAACACATAGGTGCGAATAATCAATGCAGCAACTAGTGCAAACCAAATGGAATCACCCCATTCTTTCACCTTGGATTTAGTTCCAGGTTTTTCTCGGGTAACTGCATTTAAAGCAAGTGCAATGGCATGGCCAATCACAGGCAAGGCCAAAAATAAGGCAACGTGATCTCCCCACTTTCTATCTTCTGTTTCTTTGGCATTTGCCCAATTTGTTTCAGGAAGAAAATCTTTTTTTGATGAAGCAATTTTAGCAAAAATCAAATAAGGGAAGAGTATCCCTTGAAGGGTGTCTGTGAAGGAGTAATACCCAAAGCGACGAATGTAGCTTACATTAAGAACCGACCACATCACCAAGTGAACACCCGGAAAAAGCAGGAGTAAGGACCAAAATGGTTTGTGACAAAATACTTTAAAGGCCACAAAATAGTTGTAGCCGGGTACTAGCGCTTCCCAAGATTTTCTGCCCGCTTGTTCAAAGCTTTTGTTCCACATCGCTAGGTATGGATGCGCAAGGATGAGTAGATAGAAATAGATAAAACTCATGGGTTTATTTTTTAAAGATGTAAAACGTCGTTCATGGTAAAGACTCCAGTTTTTCCGTGGAGCCATTCGGCGGCAATGACAGCGCCTAAAGCAAAACCTTTACGGGTGTGTGCTTCGTGTGAGATCTCTATGGTATCTATGTCAGAAACATAGCGTATAAGGTGTGTGCCTGGAACATCTGGTTTTCTGTGCGAGATTACAGCCAACTGACCTTCAGTCGTGTGAGGTGCTTTATTTTCGCCGTGCACCCAAGAAACATAGTCGTCATTGCTTTCCATCAAACCGTTGGCCAAGGTAATGGCTGTCCCGCTTGGTGCATCCAACTTTTGAAGATGGTGTATTTCTTCCAACACAGCGTGGTAATCACCATGTCCTTGCATCAATTCAGCCAAACGCTTGTTCAGCGCAAAAAAAATATTTACGCCAATACTGAAGTTGGACGCATACAAGAGTGTCGCGTCTTGTTCTTTTGCTTCGGATAGAATGCTCGTTTCAGAAGAATTCCACGCTGTAGTGCCTACGACGATTGGTAGTTTTTTATCGAAACAAAAGCGCATGTGACCGATGGCCAATTCAGGTCTGGAAAATTCAATGGCGACATCAGCTTGATCTAATTCGGCCTCGTCAATTGGATTTGCACTGTTCACACACGCAACAATGTGATGCCCACGCTCAATGGCAATCGTTTCGATTGATTTCCCCATTTTCCCGTAACCGATCAGTGCAATGTTCATGCGTGTTGACTTTTTGTAAAATTAAGGATTTTCGCGCGCTAAGACCGTTCTATTGGTGAAATTCCATTTCATGCCTATTCCTAAGGATTGCCCCATAGGGAAGGAGGGATAAATGGACATACTCAGATCTTCTGAAATATCGAAACGCACGAAATGGGCCTCAATCCCTGCATCTGCCAGCTGGAATAAATAGACCAAGCCGACACCAAGAATGGATAAATCACGTTGGTTTTGATACTGTTGAAACAATGTTAAAATGCCGTAATCGTCATAGAGCGACCATTTGTCTGACAAAACACCTCCATTTTGCCGATTGGTGTACTCCGTTTTCAATTCTTTAACGGTCTGTTGATTGGTGAAAAGAAAATAGCCAGTCGCTCCCAATCCAGCATAGATCAACGGAACCTTCCAAATGGCTTTTTTCTTCCCCTTCGGCATGTAGATGTGATTGTACACTTGTCCAGCCCCTGGAATGATTGCGGAAAAAATAAGTGCATCACGAACAGAGTGGACATAACCTTTGGTTGTATCATTGGCTATGTTTGAACTGTCTTTTGATAAATCCTTTTGAGCATGCACTGCGAAAGGAAGACAGCAGATGACAAAAAAGAAAACTCGAATCAACGGTTAAGAATTTCGATGATGCGGTTTAGGTCAACTTCTGAATTGAAATTCACCACAATCTTTCCGCCTCCAGCAATCGATTTTTTAATGTCAATTCGCGCTGAAAGCTTGTCTCCGAGGTGTTCCTTGAACGTAAACTGAGTAGAGGTTACGGCAGGTTTTCCAAGAGATTTGTGCTCAGGTGTTTTGGGTTCTATAGGCTCAACATATCCTTCACGAATAAGTGCCTCAACATCACGCACCGACAAATCATCTTCTACAATTCGACTGTATATTGCGAGCTGAAGGTTTTCATCGCCAGCCGAAACCAAGGCACGAGCATGGCCCATTGAAATGACGGTGTCCCGAACTGCAGCTTGAATATCAGCGGGTAGTTTCAGTAAACGCAAATGGTTGGTGATGCTCGATCTAGATTTAGCCACCTTATGGCTCAATTGATCTTGTGTCAAGCTACATTCGTCAATAAGGCGTTGGTAGGAAAGGGCAACTTCAATGGCGTTTAAATCTTCCCGTTGAATGTTTTCCACCAAAGCCATTTCAAGCATGGTCTGGTCATTCGCTACGCGGATATAAGCAGGAACTTCTTTCAGTCCAGCCATTTGAGAAGCACGAAAGCGGCGTTCACCCGAGATCAATTGGTACTTGTCACGTCCAAGTTTTCGAACGGTAAGCGGCTGAATAATACCATGTATAGAAATCGATTGACTCAACTGTTCCAAGGCATCTTGTTCGAAGGTCGTGCGGGGATTGAATGGATTGGCCTCAATACTTTCGATTGTAAGCATAGAAACAGAGTTTACCACTCCGGCATTGTCAGATTTCGTTGTGATATCGGTTTCTGAGTTTTCAAGTAAGGCACTTAAACCTTTCCCTAAACCTCCGCGTTTCTTCGGATTCGTCGTCATCGTTGAATTAAATTATTTTATCCTCATTGTCCATACGCGTCATGTTGTTCTTTTGCAACACTTCACGGGCAAAATTAAGGTAATTTATCGAGCCTTTACTTCCAGCATCGTGCATGACAATGGTCATTCCAAAGCTTGGTGCCTCGCTTAATCGTGTATTTCTGTGGATCACGGTGTCAAAAACCAATTCTTGAAAATGCGTTTTCACCTCTTCCACAACTTGGTTTGCCAAGCGCAAACGGGTGTCGTACATGGTCAAAAGAATGCCTTCAATTTCTAGGTCTTGATTCAATCTGCCTTGAACAATCTTTATGGTGTGAAGTAATTTCCCCAATCCTTCGAGTGCGAAATATTCACATTGCACTGGAATCAATACAGAGTCAGCTGCAGTCAATGAATTTACAGTGATTAGGCCAAGTGAAGGGGAGCAGTCAATAATGATAAAGTCATATTGGTCTTTGATTTTCTCCAAAGCCATTTTTAACTTTCTCTCGCGATTGGGAAGATTGATCATTTCCAATTCAGCACCTACTAAGTCAATGTGTGAGGGTAGAATGTCAAGATTTGGGTTGTCCGTTTTAATGATCAACTCCGAGGGGTGAACTTCATTGATTAAACAATCGTAAATGTTTTTTGAACTTTTAGGGTCTAGTCCCACACCAGATGTGGCGTTGGCCTGTGGATCGGCATCAACAATCAGCGTTTTATACTCAAGTACTCCAAGACAACCCCCTAGATTTATGGCCGTTGTCGTCTTTCCAACCCCTCCTTTTTGATTCGCTATTGCTATTATTTTTCCCATCAAGATAAAATTCCTCGATAAAGATAGTACGATACAAGTGAATCAGGGAAAGATTTTTTCCCGAATTATCAACCATGAGTGTGTTGAAACTAAGGGCGGATGGATTTCTGAATAATTGGTCTTACAAATCTTCAAAGGAAATGGATGAAAACGATGAGTGCTCATCTGTCTTTTTGTCTACATTATCCGTTTCACGTAGTGATTCAATTTTACTCAATACATCGTCAAGCCCTTCTCTGAATTTTTCAAAATCCTCTTTGTACAAAAAGATTTTGTGTTTTTCAAAATTCTCGCGACCATCATTAAAAGTGGTCTTTTTACTTTCGGTCAGTGTGATGTACAAATCATTTCCTTTGGTTGATTTTACATCAAAAAAGTAGGTGCGTTTTCCAGCACGAACTACCTTTGAATACACTTCGCCATTCTTGTCCTGTTCCATAGTTTGGATGCGTTTGGGTCAGAACAATATTACACTAAAATTTAATTTGTTTGCAATGAAGCCTATTTTTCTTTCGATTCGGCAAGTTGTGCGGTGTACATTTCTGCATAAATGCCATTCAAAGCAATCAATTCGTCGTGGCTACCTTGCTCGGCAAGTTGCCCATGGTCTAAGACAATGATGCGGTCGGCATTGCGCAGTGAGGAGATGCGGTGACTGACGATGATGGTGCTTCGATTCTTTTGAACTTTCTTTAGGTTTGAAAGGATAATTTCTTCTGTTTCAGAATCTAAGGCAGAGAAACAATCGTCAAGAAGCAACAGTTTTGGCTCTCTTACCAAGGCGCGCGCGATGGAAAGACGCTGTTTTTGTCCACCACTCAAGTTCACTCCGCGCTCACCGAGTAAGGTTTCATAGCGCTCTGGGAATTCTTGAATGTTGTGATCCACGTGTGCCAATTTGGCCATGTCAACTATGCGCTCATGCGTGATGTCTTCGGAATGGGCACCAAACGAAATGTTGTTGGCAATGCTATCTGAAAACAGTGTGATCTCTTGAGGCACTATTCCCGATTGATCACGAAACGCATCTATGTTGATCGTGTTCAACGCTGCTCCATCCACGTAAATTTCACCAACTTCTGGGTCAACCTGACGGAGAATTAAGCGCAGAATGGTTGATTTTCCACTTCCTGTTTTACCGACAAAAGCTAAAGTTTCACCTTTATTGATCGTGAAGCTTAAATCTTTAATCGCAGTAATGTTTGAATCAGCATAGGTGTATCTCACGTTCTTAAATTCAATCTTTCCTTGGAAATTAAAGGCGGATAAGGAGGGGTTGATGATCTCTGCAGGTTGATTGAGGAATTCGTTGATGCGTTCTTGAGAAGCCGAAGCCCGCTGTATAATTGAGGTGACCCACCCAATGCTTGCAAAGGGCCAAGTAAGGTTATTGACAAAGAAGATGAAAGCCACAATTCCTCCGATGCTCAATTCACCTGTGTAGGTCATTTTTCCGCCAATATAAATGGCGAGAATGGTGCTCAAACCAATCAGGAAAAAAATTGTCGGCATGAAAAGGGCATTCACCACAACTAGTCGCATTGTTTTCTTGTGGTAGCCTTCAGCTGATAATGTGAATTTGTCGTTCATTTCTTCGGCACGGTTGTAGGCCTTGATCAAGCGGATACCCGAGAATGATTCTTGAACAATGGTGGACATCATCGATTGTTCAGCTTGTACATTCTTGCTCAATGCGTTCATTTTGCTCGAAACCTTGTAAATCATGAAGGACATAAGCGGAAGAGGAATCAACACATAAAGCGTAAGCATTGGGCTAATCTTCACCATTTGATATATGCAGAGCGCAAACATCACGACAAGATTTATGGTGTACATGATACCCGGACCAAGGTAGGAGCGAACTTGTGACACGTCCTCGGAAATGCGATTCATTAAATCACCAATTCTGTTCCGTTGATAAAAAGCAAAACCCATCCGCTGGTATTGGGCGAACACTTCATTCTTCAGATCGTATTCAATCAAGCGGGACATAATGATAATGGTTTGCCGCATCAGAAAAAGAAAAAACCCCTTAATTAAAGAAAAGAGCATGTAAACGCCACCAATTTTCAAGGCCAATATCAAACTGGACTCAAGCGTCGAAGCGTACAATTCATGCTTCATTCCATTGACGGCATCCATAACAATGACGGGCATTCGTGAACCGAAATAATTGGACACCACTGTAAACAGAATTCCTAAAAAGAAACGCCATTTGTATTTGATGAAATATTTGTTCAGATACCCGAGTGACCTCATTTAAATAATTTCTATTTTTGCGACCTATTGCAAAACGATGCAAAAGTAGGCATTTCGCCTGTATTCAAATAAACACACATGTTGGAGATATGTTTGAGGTAAAAAATATTGAGGCTGTAAACCTCGCCGAAAACCCAGTCATCGCAAGGATGGGTCAATATGATCACGAACAATTATTGTTCTGTAACGACAATTCAACAGGCCTCAAAGCGATAATCGCTGTGCACAATACGGTTTTGGGACCAGCATTGGGTGGGACGCGAATGTGGATGTATTCCAACGAGCAAGAAGCCCTTACTGATGTATTGCGTTTGTCGCGTGGAATGACCTACAAAAACTCCATTTCTGGATTGAACCTCGGAGGAGGTAAGGCAGTGATTATTGGTGATTCGCATTCCATGAAATCTGAAGCACTCTTCCGTCGCTTCGGAAAATTTGTAAATAGTCTTGCAGGAAAATACATTACTGCAGAAGATGTGGGTGTTTCGCCGATCGATATGACATGGGTAAACATGGAAACACCTCACGTTGTAGGTCTTCCTGGAAAAAGTGGAGATCCATCACCTGTTACTGCTCACGGAGTATATGTAGGAATGAAAGCCTGTGCAAAGCAACAGTTTGGTTCTGATTCTTTAGCTGGTAAAAAAGTCGCCGTGCAAGGTGTTGGCCACGTTGGTGAATATTTAGTTCGTGCCTTGACAAAGGAAGGAGCTCATGTATTTATTTCAGATATTTACGAACCTACCTTGAAGCGTGTCGCACTAGAAACAGGTGCAACGGTTGTCGGTCTAGACGAAATCTATGACATGGACATGGACATTTATGCGCCATGTGCTTTGGGAGCAACAATAAATGACGAAACCCTTTCTCGTTTGAAATGTTCAATCATTGCGGGTGCTGCAAATAACCAATTGAAACAGGAGGATATTCATGGCCGATTGGTGATGGAAAAAGGAATCATTTATGCACCAGACTTTGCGTTGAATGCAGGTGGGGTAATTAATTGTTATTCTGAAGTCAAAGGCTTAAGTGCCGAATGGGCCATGTCCAAAGCAGAAGAAATTTATGCAACAATTGGAAATATCGTTCGCCGTTCAGCGGATGAAAGTATTCCTACGTATCGGATCGCCAATAAAATGGCCGAAGAACGGATCGAGTCGATCGGAAAGGTGAAACTACCCCTATAATGTTAAATCGAAGACACTTACGAATTAAAGTTTTACAGGCACTTTATGCCTATTTTCAGTCGGAGGAGGATAGCTTTCGTCGGACTGAAAATGAATTGATGGCATCCATCGAAAAGATGTATGATTTGTATGTTTACTTGCTGTTGACATTTGGAGAAATTAAGTCAATTGCTCAGCATCGAATTGATGAGAATAAGAAAAAGATGCGCCCGAGTGACCAAGATTTAAACCCCAATTTGAAGTTTGTAGACAACTTGCTGATTGCCAAATTGACAGGAAATAAGGTCCTTCGAGAACTTTCAGAATCCCGCAAAGTAAATTGGGTAGGTGATGAGCATCAGGAAATGTTTCGTAAAATGTTTCTGCAAATTAGAGATAGCGAAATCTTTTTCGAGCACATGAACAACGATCAATTAGGATTTGAATCCGACAAGTCGTTTGCCATTGAATTGTTCAAAGCAGAAATAGCAAATTCAGCGGTCTTGTATGACTTTTTCGAAGAGAAAAGCATCCATTGGCTCGACGATATTGATTTGTGTTGCTCGATGGTGTTAAAGACGGTAAAGGCTTCGACAGAAGAGGGTGGAATCGACGTTATGCCCTTGTTCAAAGAGAACGATGATGAGGAAGAGTTTGTGCGCACACTGCTGCGAAAGACCATTTCTATGGATCGTGAAAATGAAGCGCTGATTGATGAACTTACGGACAACTGGGAACTGGACCGCATTGCCAAGATGGATATTATTTTAATGAAAATGGCAATTACTGAATTTCAAGTGTGCAATAGTATTCCAACCAAGGTGACATTAAATGAATACATTGAGATTTCAAAGTTCTACAGTACGCCAAAAAGCAATAGTTTTATCAATGGAGTTTTAGACAAAGCCATTGACCGATTGAAGATAGAAAAGAAGATTGTTAAGGTAGGTAGAGGATTATTAAACGAATAAAAATAAATATGAAAAGTGCATTTTTAGCCATTGGTACGGGAGCTCTTTTTTTGCTGTTTTCATGCGGTGGAAATGACCAAGTGTCGATAGGACAAAAAACTACTATGGTAGTCAATCCAGTTTTTGATGCTGGCTGGGTAGTAAAAGGAGAAATCATTAAGGCAAAATTTATTGTCAAGAATACAGGAGATTATCCCTTGGTCATTGCTGAAGCAAAACCATCGTGCTCATGCACAATAGCGTCAAAACCAGAAGATCCTATTCAACCGGGAAAGACGGGGGTGATTCGCGCCAATGTGGACACCGGAAAAACTACCTTGAGTATCATTTCAAAAACAGTTCGTATTGTAGCAAATACGGAGCCTGGAACAACGGAGGTGTTGATTAAAGCGAGAGTGAGGAATAAATAGTTACTAATTACTAGTGACTAATTATGAGTAAAAAATTAAGAATTAAAAATTAAGAATTAAAAATTACAAATTGCGAGTTGGGTGGCTGAGGTGCGATAGCAGTCTCGAAGCCACGAATTACGAGTTATGAATTACGAGTTACTAGTGACTAATTACGAATTACAAATTATGAATTACAAATTACGAGTTTGGTGGCTGAGGTGCGATAGCAGTCTCGAAGCCACGAATTACTAGTTACTAATTACTAGTGACTAATTATGAGTAAAAAATTAA
>CAIQQH010000007.1 GCA_903873915.1 uncultured Flavobacteriia bacterium
AATCCAAAGGAATACCTTTTTTAAGCAATTTATGCATGTTGTCTTGCGTTGAAAATGAACGATTTCTGTACTTTTTTTCGGCAAGATTCATGAATCCAGAATCTAAATCGCGCACCATAAAAGAGGCATTTGCGGTTAGAATAATTTCATCACGGACGAAAATCTTTGATTCGAAAACAGGGTTTATTACTCTATTTTCAGGAATTCCGAACCAAAGCGAGTGACCAATAACTTTTTGAAGTTCAATACCCTTTTCTGTCAAAGAGGAATCGTTCACCCAAAGTGGAGAAAATTTGCGTTTTGCATAAAAATCTCTTAGCCATTGTTTCTCATCAGCAGAATATCCAAAAGCATCTAGATTTTCATCTTGAAGCATGGTTTTTATTTTATCTTGAATCGAATACTTATCTGATAGGAAATAAGAAGTCTCACCAGAATTTTCGCCGTCGGCAACCGAACATGCTTGAAGGATGATAATTAATGCACCGACAATAAAAAAATAACAAGAACGAGTCACAGAATTGAGTAAATTTGAAAGAGGAAAGGTAAAGTAAAAAAATCAAAATGTCACTATCTGTTTTACTCATTATTATTGTCGTCACAGTGGTGATTTCATTGCGTGCATTCAACAATAGAGTATTGACTGACAAGTTGTTATACTCTCCCTACGAATGCAAACATGAAGGCGCTTACTTTCGGATGATTGGTCACATGTTTATCCACTCTGACATCATGCACCTGTCCTTTAACATGATGTCACTGTATTTTCTCGGAACCATTTTAGAACAAGAGTTAATGTACACCTATGGGGACGTAAAAGGAGAGATACATTTCCTTGTGATCTATATTCTTGGAGGTTTGTTTGCTACATTGATTCCATACATTCGGCATCAGGACAACCCATCATATCGAGCTTTAGGGGCATCTGGGGCAGTATCCGCTGTGATTTTTGCAGCAATCTTATGGAATCCTCAAATGGAATTGATGATCATGTTTTTGCCAATTCCAATTCCTGCGTATATATTTGGTCCTTTATACATTGCCTTTGAATATTGGGCAGATCGCCGTGGAGGGACTGGAATTGCTCATGATGCGCACATTGGAGGGGCAATTTTCGGAGTACTTTACGTATTAATTATTAATATTGACAAAGGAAAAGAATTTCTTAACGCTTTATTCGGATAAGATTATGCTTTACATCAATAACAACGATACCATACTTGCGAACGATGCACCAACGATTCATGCTGGAAACCGTGGTCATGTCTATGGTGATGGTGTGTTTGAAAGTGTGCGAATTATGAATGGCGTTCCATTGAATTTGTCCAATCATATTCAGCGTTTGATGGAAGGTTCTAAGGCCATCCGCATGCGTCCTTCAAGTTATTTAACGGTCGAATTTTTCCAAGAAAAGATTGTTGAGCTTTGTCAGAAATCCGAAATCACCGAAGGTGGTCGCTGCAGAATATCATTAGACCGAGTGACTGGTGGTGCATGGAAACCAGATTCCAATGAATGTTCATTTTTCATTGAAGTTTATCCTTATGAATCGAACAACTTTGAGTTGAATGCCAAAGGATTAGAAATTGATTTGTATACAGATATAAAAAAGCAAAAGAACTTTCTTTCAAATTTCAAAACCAAAAGTGGACTTGTCTATGTGATGGCCGCCATCAATGCCACAGACAGAAAGCTTGACGACGTGTTGATTGCAAACGACCGAGGTGGAATCCTTGAAAGTTCAAGCTGCAATTTGTTCGTTGTAAGCAACGGCGTGTTGTATACACCAGGTTTAGAAGAAGGATGTTTGGCTGGAACTATGCGCATGCAGATCATTAATCTAGCGATAGCCAATGGCATAAAAGTTTACGAGTGCAATATTCTTCCGTCAAACTTATTGGCTGCGGATGAGATTTTCTTGACCAATGCCATTCGTGGAGTCAATTGGGTCAGCGGTTACCGAACGAAAAGATATTTCAATAACATATCGAGACGCTTAGTTGCTTTGCTCAATGATCATTGGGAGGAGCATTACCAGGATCTATAGAATGTAAGATCTAACAATTAAGGATTCTTTGGAATGAACCTTATTTGTCTTATAATTAACATTATGTTAAATAAAAGGAAGGGGCTATTGATAATGGACAATGGACTGCTGGACAAAAGACAATAGACTGTTGGACAAAAGACAATTGACAAAAGACAATGGACAATGGACAAAAGACAATGGACAAAAGACAATGGACAAAAGACAATGGACAAAAGACAATGGACAAAAGACAATGGACAAAAGACAATGGA
>CAIQQH010000008.1 GCA_903873915.1 uncultured Flavobacteriia bacterium
AGAATTTTCAGCCATTGCTTCTGCAAAGCGTTCATTGCCATTTACTCCATCGAGTGTTGTATCATCCTCAAAAAAATAGCGGTAAACGGGGTCGAGTCGTTCGTAACGAAAATAATCTCTCGGATTCTTGCCTGAAAGTGTAAACAATTCATCGGCAAATTGAGGCATCGTAAAAACAGAAGGCCCCATATCGAACCTATACCCTTGATTGCTTTCACTCGACAATTTTCCGCCTGGAAAAGAATTGGCTTCAAAAACGCTTACTCGATACCCCTTGTTTCGCATGCGAATCGAAGCCGCTAAGCCAGAAACTCCTGAACCAATTACAGCACAACTTTTTCCATTTTCCTTTATCATCTTTTACACTTTACACTTATCACTATAAAAAATGAATGTGAAAAAAGTTCCTCAAAAGGACTAAATTCTATTTGGATTGATCTAATTTTCGCACCATAGTTAAGATGGTCGCTAGGGCCACAGTCTCCCCCGTCTCGTCGTAGACATCGACCAAGAACTTCACTATACCTTTGGCGATATCGTCTTCAGAGCGTTTTTCTTGGTCCACTTTTTCTTTCACGGTAAATCGAACACCAAGTGTTGCTCCAGGATATACAGGCTTCGTAAAACGTGCTTCGTCTAGGCCATAGTTCAACAAAACGGGGCCTTTCTTCGGGTCAACAAACAATCCAGCCGCCTTAGACAAAACGAAATATCCATGTGCCACGCGGCGTTCAAAAATGGTTCCTTCCAAAGAGGTGGCATCCATGTGGGCATAGAAATTATCTCCGGAAACATTGGCGAAATTGACAATGTCTGCATCTGTCACTGTATGTTTGTGAGTAAACACGGTCTCACCAATAAGCAACTCTTCGAAGTGCTTTCTAAACACATGAGGATTTGCCTCAGGCATTTCTGCGCCCACTTGAAATTGCTGTGTAATCATTGTAATTGTTGTTGGATGTCCTTGAATTGCTGTACGTTGCAAGTAATGGAGAACACCACGCTTTCCACCCATTTCTTCACCTCCGCCTGCACGACCTGGACCACCATGTGTTAACAATGGCATCGGCGAACCGTGTCCCGTACTTTCTTTGGCGCAATCTTTATTGAGCACCAAAATGCGTCCATGCATACTAGCGGCGTTCACGACATATTCCATTGCTTCCTCATCACTTGGCGTCACGATAGATGATACCAAAGACCCTTTCCCCATTTTTGCTAATAAAATCGCCTCATCCAAATTCTTATACGGCATTACCGTTGCCACAGGTCCGAATGCTTCTATTTCGTGCACATCCGTTTGATTGAATGGATCATTGTTTCGGAATAAAATTGGAGAGAAAAATGCACCTGCATTCGCATCTGCTCCAATGACTTCGCACTGATTGACATCACCATAAACAATGGATTGCGATTTAGCTAAAAGCTCAACACTTGCACGTACACGTTCCACTTGAAGTTTAGAGATCAAGGCACCCATTCTCACACCTTCTACCGAAGGGTCGCCAATTTTCGTGCTTGCCAATCGCGCTGCAATCGCTTTTTCAACTTCATCGATTCGGTCTTCAGGGACAATGATTCTTCGAATAGCAGTACATTTCTGGCCTGCTTTGATTGTAATTTCTTTAACGGTTTCTTTAATGAACAAATCAAATTCCACTGTTCCAAGAACAGCTTTTTCACCTAAAATCGTAGCATTCAAAGAGTCTGCTTCTAAATTAAAGGAAACACTTTCCGCTGCTATTCTTGGATGAGCCTTCAGCATCTTTCCCGTTACCGCACTGCCCGTAAAGGTAACCACATCCTCCGACGATACATGGTCGATAATTCCACGGCCAAGACCACAAATCAATTGCAAGGAACCTTCCGGCAAGATTTTAGAATCAATGATGTCGCGCACAACAACCTCAGTCAAGAAGCAGGTAAATTCAGATGGCTTAACGATGGCTGGAACCCCAGCCATTAAGTTCACTGCAATTTTCTCCAACATCCCCCAAACAGGAAAATTGAAGGCATTTATGTGAATGGCTACACCCTCACGAGGGACCATGATGTGGTGACCGATAAAAGTTCCATTCTTCGACAAAGGTGCAGCAACACCATCTACATAATAGGGAAGATCTGGAAATTGTCGACGCAAAGAAGCGTTTGAGAACAAGTTCCCTATTCCACCTTCAATATCAATCCATGAATCAACCCGAGTGGCGCCTGTCCAAGCACTAACCTGGTAGTATTTTTCCTTTTTTTCCATCAGGTACAGAGCAAGTGCTTTCAACATTCTTCCCCTTTCCTGAAATGTCATTTTACGCAACGTAAAACCTCCTGTTCGCTTCGCATAGTCAGAAATGTCCGAAAAATCAAGCCCTGCGCTCGATACATCACCTATTTTCTGACCATTGATTGCATTGAACAATTCAGTTTCTACTCCTGTCCCGTCAGTCCATTGACCTAAGACATAATTTTGATAGCGTTGCATGTTCTAAAATTTAAAGGTTAAAAATAAAGAATGTAGGGGAATAAGAGCGCATAAAAGATAAGGAATAAACGCAGAATTAAACAATTCAACAAATCAACTTTCAGCAAAAATTAAATCCATTTATCTCAAGTAAAGTGACTAATTTAAGGCCATTAATTAATTGATAATGAATCGGATTGTCTTACTACTCCTGTGCTTGTTAAGCATGGTGGCCCAAAGTCAGGATGACCTAGGACAATTGATTGATGATGGATCTAATGTTCGCCTTTCAACCAAAACAAGGATAAACGCCTTACACAGAGCGGCAGATTTGATGACAAACTCAAATCCAGACAGCTCTTACATTCTCTTAGACTCAGCATTATCATTAATTACTAGAGCTACAAGCAGTGAGTTTCGACAAGCCAACCATTTGATTCGAGCGAAAATCTTTCTCATCCAAGGTGTTTACCCCAAGGCATTGGATTACGCCCAAAAGTCATTGAAATTATCCGAAAAGTTGAAAAATAAACGACTTGTTTCGGACTGCTACAGTGTAATTGGTCAAATTTTCGAACGTAAAGAAAACAATACAAAAGCCGCCGAATACCATAAAAAAGGCTTGCGAATTAATCGAGAACTTGGAGATTCAATACGCATTTCCAACTCTCTAAGTTTGCTTGGAAACATTTATGGCGCGACAAAACAATTTAAGGTCGCACTTCGGTTTTACCGCGAAAGTTTAAGCTACATCGATAGCAAAAAGAATGCTGAACAAGCTGGAATTGCTTATGGAAACATTGGATATGTCAATTATCAACAAGGTCTTGAAGCACTCAAGAAAAAAAAGGATGCATCGAATTATTTCGCACAAGCTCTAGACGCATCACATCAAGCCAAATCTATTTTTCAATCCATTCATAACCGTCGATTTCAAATTATTGCAGAACTAAATATAGGACTTATTTACAATGAACTTAAGGATTTCACTACGGCAAAAAAATGGTGCATTTCAGCGTACAACACAGCAGCTGAGTTAAAGATTCCACCGCTAGAAAGAGATGCATGTGATTGCCTTTACAAGAGCAATAAAGCACTTAACAAGTACAATGAGGCATTGAACTATTTCGAAATTTACAAAACCTTGAGCGACTCCATTGAGAATCTAGACAATGAGCGTTCAATGGTAGAAAAAGAGTTGAACTTCAATTATGAAAAGGAGCAATTGGCGGATAGTTTACAATATGCTCAAAAGGAAATCGTCGCTGAATCGCGTATTCAAAGACAGCAAATTGGACTCATCTCATCAGCCGGGATATTGTTGCTTATTATCGTGCTGATGGTTGTTGTAATACGCGGAAAGAAAAGGTCTGACGAGTTATTGTTGAACATATTACCTTATGAAACAGCTCAAGAACTCAAGAAAAAAGGGCAGGCAGAAACAAAGAATTTCGAGAATGTAACGGTACTTTTTACTGACTTCAAAGGATTTACTACCATTTCTGAAATACTTACACCAAAGGAATTGATCACTGAAATAGATACCTGTTTTAAAGGAATAGACCGCATCATGTCAAAATATGCTATTGAAAAAATTAAAACCATTGGAGATGCTTACATGGCTGCGGGTGGACTTCCAAAAGAAAATACGACTCACCCAATTGATGTCGTGATGGCTGCCGAGGAGATTCTACTATTAATGGCTGAACTCAAGCGAGAGCGCATTGAAAAGAACTTGCCCTATTTTGACATTCGCATTGGTATTCATTCAGGACCTGTAATTGCAGGTATTGTTGGCATCAAGAAATTCTCATATGACATATGGGGAGACACGGTGAACACTGCTTCGCGCATGGAGAGTAGCGGAGAAGTGAATCGAATCAATCTCTCGGGAGCCACACATGAATTGATAAAGGACCTTTATGAATGTGAATACCGCGGGAAAGTCGAAGCAAAAAACAAAGGGAAAATTGACATGTACTTTCTCAAAAAGAGAATCAGTTAGCTCCCTAATCTACACAAAAACAAACTCCTCCTCATGCCTACTGATGTAGTCGAGCAACTCCATTACTTCTTGAAAATCTGTTGAGGTAACCAACTTCATGCGGAAATCTTTAAAATGTGAGATCCCTTTAAAGTAATTGGTATAATGTCGCTTCATCTCAGCTATACCTAGCACCTCACCTTTCCAGTTCACTGACATTTGAAGGTGGTCACGTGCTGCATCTACACGTTCTTTCAGCCCTGGTGCGGCTAAGTGTGTGCCTGTGGCCATAAAATGTTTGATTTCATTGAAGACCCAAGGGTAACCGATGCTCGCGCGACCAATCATGATTCCGTCTACACCATAGCGCTGTCTGTATTCAACTGCTTTTTCCGGAGTATCTATATCTCCATTTCCAAAAACAGGAATGCGCATACGCTGATTGTTCTTTACCTCTCCAATCAAGGTCCAATCTGCATCGCCCTTATACATTTGTTTGCGCGTGCGTCCATGAATTGAAATTGCCTCAATACCAACATCTTGCAAGCGTTCAGCAGTTTCCAAAATGTATTTGGTGTCATCGTCCCAACCGAGTCGAGTTTTAACAGTGACGGGCAGATTGGTAGCGTTCACAATTTCTTGTGTCATCCTTACCATCTTTGGAATATCTTGTAAAATTCCAGCACCGGCACCTTTACATGCGACCTTCTTGACAGGACAGCCGTAGTTGATATCGATAATGTCAGGATTGACCTTTTCGATAATCTCGGCCGCTTGCCTCATGCTTTCTATCTCTGATCCAAAAATTTGAATGCCAACAGGACGTTCATATTCAAAAATATCCAGCTTTTGCACACTCTTCACCGCATCTCGGATGAGACCCTCTGAAGAAATAAATTCCGTGTACATCAAATCCGCGCCATTCTTTTTGCACAAAGCACGAAATGGTGGATCACTCACATCCTCCATCGGCGCAAGCAACAAAGGAAATTCTCCCAATTCTATGTTACGGATTTTTACCACGGTGCAAAGATACGGTTTGGATTTCAGGACATCAAGATTTTAAGACAAAAGACTCGTCAGCCGCAGCTGACTGAAAGACGAAGGACAAAAGACCTTAACCATACTTCGGTGGCTGAGGTTCCGAAGGAAGTCTCGAAGTCACCGGTTGGATTTTAAGACAAAAGACTCGTCAGCCGCAGCTGACTGAAAGACAAAGGACAAAAGACTCAATTATGTTTCGGTGACTAAAGCAAAAAAGGAGCACTCAATTGTACTCCTTCTCGTTACCTAACCTAAACCTAACTAAACTACTGCTGTCTATGAATTCCGGGAACCACCCCGGGTGTTTTATGATTCAAAGATATCGTCAGGTTTAGAGTGTGGGAAAGAAATAGTTGTGCGACTGAAGCAGTTTCAGTAAAAGCGCTTAGTTCTTCTACGTAGTTCTACTTATCAGAAGTCACCTTAAGTGGTTTCTTGGGATTGATTAATGGTAGGAAACAAGATTTTTAGACTTTTCATCCCAAAGTTTTAGCGACAAACATCGGCGGATTTCTTTCCATTGGAGCGACGTTGTTTTGGGATTTTGAAGAATTGGAACATCACGCATCACTTCAGGTAAACGATAGAAGGGTATTCGCGCGTTGATGTGATGAATATGATGGTAACCGATATTCCCCGTAAACCAATGCATGATGCGATTTGTCTTCATAAAACTTGACGATTCCATGGCTGCATCAATGTAGCTCCATTGCTCATCGGACATATACCTTGCTGTTGGAAAATTGTGCTGGGCATAGAAAAGATATGCACCCAAGCCACCGGAGATAAAATGAGGAATCAAGGTAAAAAAGATACTTGTAGACCACCCGAAATGAATGAAAATAAATACATGAAGAGTGAAATAGAAACTCAAGGCAAAAATGGCTTCTTTGTTTTTAGAAAAACTTACAATCAATGGGTGAATGCACATCCCGACGAGAAAAGAAAAGATGAACCCATTAACAATCACGAAAGGATGTCGGATAAACATATACTGACGCTGCTGTTGTGCATTGAGTTCTTGGAAACGACCTAAGGTAAACATCGGATAGGATCCAATTCCTGATTTAAACAACTTTGAATTGTGATCATGGTGATAATTGTGGGACCTGCGCCAAACAACTTTCGGACACAACACATAGTACCCAAAAATAGAAAATAGAACTGTCGCGATTCTATTTTCTTTTAAAATTGCGAGATGTAAATAATCGTGGTAAATGACAAACATGCGAACGATCAGTAAACCACAGAGTATACTTAGTGGAAGTTTAATACTCCAATGTAAATGCATGGTTAATGCGACTAAATTCGCAATCAAGAGCAACAAGGTGGAGAGCGTTAGCCACCAACTTTTCAATCGATTTTCGTGCGCGTATGCTGCGGTTATAGCCAACAGGTCTTCGTTCGTTTTCATTGTACAGTAATTGCAGTTTTTGAATTTTTGCTGAGCAATCGAAAATGCGAAATGACAGCAGAGATTAAATACTTTTTACTTCGGTATGGGTAATTGTATTTTTGACAGGTTTCAACCAAGATCTTGGTTAGCTCGGGATAATGGATATGGCAAATATGTGGGCACAAATGATGGATTACATGAAAATTAAACCCACCAAAAAGAGTCAAAATAAAAGGATTTGATTTACCAAAATCTGAAGCAGTCAAGACCTGATGGTAAGACCAACTGTGCGGCAGTTCATTGTTTTCATTCGGTTCTGGAAACTGAGCATCTTCACCAACATGTGTGCTTAAGAGTACAAAAGTGATGACCAAACTTCCAAGCACGGTTAAAAGAAAAAATGCAGAGAGTGCAAAAAGCCAACTCAACTTTAATACTAGGACAGGTAAAACAATAAATTGAAACAAATAGAACAATTTAAAAAAGATCATTTGTACCAATTGTTTTTTGGGATAATTGCTATTGTCGAATACGCCAATTCTTTTGGAAAAAGCATCTTTGAAATCCCGGTATAATACCCATCGGAAAATATAGAGCATATACACCACTGGCATGTATAGGTGCTGAAACCGATGGTATATACGATGCCTATCTTTGGGGAAAATTTTTACAACACTGGTCTGCTGAATATCAGAATCGTAATTCATAATGTTCGGATACACATGGTGAGCACCCAAATGCCTATTGACCCAGTTGTATGAATTTGTTCCAAGGAGATCAAACACCATTAACAATGTTTGATTGTCTTTTCTTCGTTTGAAGATGGCATTGTGCGCGGCATCATGGCCTATGTTAAGACCTAAAAAGACAGACCATGCCCCAAGGAAGGCATAGAGTAAATAAATGAAAAAATGATTTCCATCCACCCAAAAAATGGATAAATACCCTAAAATGTATAATAGCGTCATTAGCACTAGTTTCATTTTCATGGCATTGTTGGCGTAATGGGTGAGATTGTTTGACTTGAAATAGTCGTCAATCCTTTCTTTTAGCTCATTCAGAAAATTCGAGTTCTCGCGAGAGAATGAAATGTTTTCTATCATAGTAATGTGCTTTTTGATGCCGGTTCCCGTTTAAAAAACCAAACCGTTAAATCTGTGAATGGATGTTTCATTTCCGCATATTCGACATAGCCACTGGACTGGTACAACTTTCGTACACGAGGAACTGTTGTTTCAATAAAGATGCACAAATCGGACTCGTCACTTGAAGCAAACATTTTGTGTTTGATTTCAAAAGCCGTTTTTGACGTTCGACGTTCCTTATCCGTTGCTACCAAAAGACCTAACAACCCATTTTTATGTCGGACAGATGCAATAATTTTCTGGTATTGAATGGCCTTTAATCCATTTCTGACGCCCGTGATAAATAAAAGAACATAGAGACGAAGAAAGATTAATCGCAGTGAAGTAACTTTTTGATTGACTTGAAAAAATAAGACTGCCCCATTTTGGTCACTTGTAATAAATGCACCTTTCTTGGCTTGAGATTCATAAAACAACAAACGGATAATCCATTTTCGTTGCTTTAGATTTGTAGGATCCTTTACCATCCAATAAACGCCAAGTGAATCGATGAAGGCATCTTCTAAGATCTCAATCGCCCTTTGTGCATCATCCCGTGTCTGAACTAATTTCATTTCAATGGTTTAAGTAATCAATAGTACAGAGAATATAGTCCCCCGCATTACTGAATTGCGCCAACACAAAAATGACACTTGCGAATTACGCAACTAAATTTTCCAATGTTTTAATGATTTCAAAAAATTCAATCATGAAGGAAAAAACTACTTTCAACGAATTTGATTTTGAACCCATTGTCCTCAAGGCTGAATAAAATAGTTTAAAACTAAAAAAGGAGCACTTGATGTACCCCTTTTTGTTACCTAACCTAAACCTAACTAAAACTACTGCTATGAAAAACGGGAACCACCCCGTTGTTCTGTGTATCAAATATAGGGTGTGGAATGACGACATGTCAAGGATTTGACGTCGAAGCAGCTCACTTTCAGTAATCCTGCGTAATAGAACTACTTAGAACTACTTAGCATGGTGGATAAAAACAAAAAAAGCGATAAAATCAATTTTACCGCTTCACCATTCTTTTAGAAATTCTATTGTGGCATCTCGTTCAACAGTCTAAGGAATCACCGAATTATTTTTTCACATATTGTGTCAAGATCACAATTCCTTGGCCATTGATTTTTCCTTCAATTTGCTCCGTATTGTCTTTCACCAAGCGAATATTGCGCACAGACGTCCCACGTTTTGCTGTAAAGCCAGCACCTTTCACTTCAAGATCTTTAATCAGTACGATTGTATCGCCATTCTCCAATACAGTTCCATTGCTATCCACATGCAGAGCTGCCGCTTCAACTTCGCGATGATCTCCAGATGCCTCTGCCCAAGTCAATGTTTCATCGTTCAAATACATCATGTCAATTAAATCTTGTGGCCAGTCTTCCGCTTTGAGACGGTGTAACATTCGCCACGAAAGCACCTGAACAGCTGGCACTTCGCTCCACATAGAATCTGTTAAACAGCGCCAATGGTTCGATTCCATTGTATTTTTTGTCATCTGTTCAACACAAATCGAACAGGCGTTTACATGCTGATCTGGGTTTGTACTGTTTCCTGGTTCAACAAGAAATGCGGTCAATCCATCAGCGCCTCCACACAATTCACAAATCCCCTTGCTGCGCGAACGCAATTGTCCTTCTACCATGTTTATTTTTTCAATTGATTGTCCAAAGCCATGTGGAGTCCAAGTCCACGAAGCTCTTGACCTTGAGCGATGATGGTTCCGTCACCATCGATTAAAAATGCCGAAGGAATGGAATATACCTTGTACAAGGTCGCGACAACATTGTCTTTGTCCCAACCGTGGTATTTCCATGTTAACTTATCCTGAGCAATTGCTGCTTTCCACGCGTCTTCATTGCGGTCTAAAGAAATGCTGAACACCTCAAATCCTTTGGCATTTTTAAACTTTGCCGTTTTGTATTTGGCGTACGCTTCTACCACATTTGGATTTTCCTTGCGGCAGGGTCCACACCAAGAAGCCCAAAAATCAACCAAGACCATTTTCCCCTTCAACTTTGACAATTGAACAGTTTTTCCGGCTGGAGTAACTAAGGCAATATCTGGAGCTTTTTCTGTCGGCAAAGCTTTTTTTTCATCCTTTGACGGAGAAAAAAGCGAAAGTGAAAGTGCACCAATCGCAATAAAAATCAGTAAATATTTCATTATCCTATTCTTCTAATGTCAGCGCCGATGTTATTCAATCGGAGCTCAATGTCTTGGTATCCTCGGTCGATTTGTTCAATGTTGTGAATTACACTTTTACCTTCTGCGGACAAAGCAGCAATTAGTAAGGAAACACCCGCACGAATATCCGGTGATGTCATTTGAATTCCTCTCAAATCGTAATTGCGGTCCAAACCGATTACCGTAGCACGATGTGGGTCACATAAAATGATTTGCGCACCCATATCAATCAACTTATCCACGAAGAACAGACGTGATTCAAACATTTTCTGATGAATGAGTACAGAACCTTTTGCTTGGGTTGCAACAACCAGAATGATCGACAATAAATCTGGAGTAAATCCTGGCCATGGTGCATCCGCGATGGTTAAAATTGAACCATCAATAAATGTATCAATTTCATAATGGTCTTGAGCTGGAATAAAAATATCATCGCCACGGCGCTCCAATTTTATCCCCAAGCGACGAAACACATTTGGAATTACTCCAAGGTTTTCATAGCTCACATCTTTGATCGTAATCTCCGATTTTGTCATTGCTGCCAAACCGATGAAGCTTCCGATTTCAATCATATCTGGGAGGATCCTGTGGAAACAACCATTGAGTTCTTTCACTCCTTCAATCGTCAATAAATTCGATCCAATACCAGAAATTTTCGCCCCCATGGCATTTAACATTTTACACAGCTGCTGTAAATACGGTTCGCATGCGGCATTGTAGAATGTTGTTGTTCCCTCCGCCATAACGGCAGCCATCAGAATATTTGCTGTACCAGTCACGGATGCTTCATCGAGATGGATGTATGCTCCTTTCAGTTTTTTGGCTTCAACCGAATAGAAATGCTCACCCGCATCGTAATTGAATTTTGCTCCTAAAACGGCGAAACCTTCAAAATGGGTGTCTAAGCGACGTCGACCAATTTTGTCCCCACCTGGTTTTGGAATAAATCCTTTGCCAAAGCGAGCGAGAAGTGGCCCAACAATCATGATTGACCCACGCAGTGATCCTGCACGTTTTTTAAAATCTTCTGACTCTAAGTATTTTAAGTCGATGTCCTTCGCTTGAAAAATAAATGTTCCCTTTTCTACCTTTTCTACACGCACACCCATGGTCTGCAAAAGGTTGATGAGTTTGTTGACATCGACAATGTCAGGGACATTTGAAATAGTCACTTTCTCTGCTGTCAAAAGCGGCGCACACAGCACTTGTAGTGCCTCATTTTTTGCGCCTTGAGGGATAATCTCTCCTTTCAAGGGCTTTCCACCGTAGATCTCAAAAGATGCCATGGATAATTATTTTTTAATGAATTTCTTCTTGTTGTTGTTATTGTTGGCATTGTTGTTTTTCTTGAAATTCCCTTTTGGTCGTGGCTTTTGATTCAAGCCCATTTCGCGAAGAATTGTATTTGTATTTGTCAATTCATCCGGATTTTCAAGAATCAATCTCCCTTTCGAAAGTTCTTTCAATTGCTGTGCGATAACATGATTTTCCACCGCATCGTTGTTGTAGGCAAGAAACTGTTTTTTCATGAAATTCGCCATGGTATTTTTCAAGTACTCTGTTTCCTTTTCATCGGTAATTTCTTCCGATTTCTCAAGGATACGCTGCGTGTACTTCCCGTAATGCCCGTATCGAATAGAACCTTTCGGATAGTCCATGATCGCTGGCTTTTCATTCAACACCTCTTGTTTTGGGATCTCATAAGGAGAATCTACATCGAGTGTAAAATCAGACATCACAAAAAGATGGGTCCATAATTTATGGCGAAAATCATCGACATCTCTCAAATGCGGGTTGAGCTGGCCCATAACCTCAATGATGGCTTGAGCGGCTCTATTTCGTTCGGTGCGGTCAGCGATTTCCATGGCATGAGCAATCATGTTTTGCACATTGCGTCCATACTCTGGCAATATCAACCTTCCACGTGTTGTATTGTATTCCATTGAATTATCTTCTTCACTAAGCAATTTGTCGCTCATTTTTTTTTAGTTTTCTAACTGTTTTGCGAGGGCATTGTCATATACCTCTTTGGCCTCGGTGATAAATCCAAAATGTTCATCATCGACCATTAACTTCCCTTTGGTTACATGGCCAAGCAAGGTGCAAGTTACGCCAGAATCCATTATAAACTCAATAAATTGCTCTTCTTGTTCTTCTGTCACCGAAACAACTACTCTACCTTGACCTTCACCAAACAAAAACGCATCTTCTCGGGAACCTGACTCATCGCGCACTTCAGAGTCCGTAACAACATCAAATCCCAACTCACGAGGCATGGCCATTTCTGTCAAAGCCACAAACAATCCACCGTCGGAAACATCATGCGCCGAATTAATCAATTCACTCTGAATCAAACCTTTGATGGCCTGATGCATCTCGTATTCCTTTTCTAGGTCGAAATAAGGTGCTGGCGAAGCTTTTACCCCATGGTAAGTGGCCAAATACTCAGAGGATGCAATATCCGCATTGTACTCGCCAATCAAGAAAATCAAATCTCCTTTTTGTTTAAAATCCAAGGTCATGATGCGGTCTTTGTCTTCCACGATTCCAATCATACCGATTGTTGGCGTTGGAAACACAGGCACCTCTACTCCGTTGGACACTGTTTGATTATAAAAGGACACATTACCTCCCGTAACCGGTGTGTTAAACTTGAGGCAAGCCGCAGACATTCCTTTGATTGCACCAACAAATTGCCAGTATGATTCAGGATTGTATGGGTTTCCAAAATTCAAGCAGTTTGTAATCGCACTTGGCTCACCACCCGCGCACGTTATGTTTCTCGCCGCTTCTGCAACCGCAATCATGGTCCCAATTTCAGGGTCTGCATTTACATAACGTGAGTTGCAATCCACTGTCATCGCCAACGCTTTGTTTGTGCCTTTGATGTTTACCACACCTGCATCCGATGGGCGATTCGTTGTCATGGTGCGCGTACCTACCATTGAATCATACTGCTCATAAATCCAACGCTTTGACGCAATGTTCGGCAGCCCTAAAAGCGCATAAGCCACGGCTTTTAAATCCGCTGGCTTCTCCACTTGATCGATTGAAAACTTTTTGTATTCAGCATAATATGCCGGTTCTTTGTATTCTCTTTTATACTGAGGAGCGCCGCCGCCAAGCACCAATGACTCAGCAGGCACATCGCCCACCAGCTCACCATGCATGTAGTAACGAACACGTCCACCTTCAGTTACCACACCGATTTCTTCAGCATGCAAATCCCACTTATCGAAGATTTGTTTGACCAAAGACTCTTGGCCTTTAGCCACAACAACGAGCATACGCTCCTGGGATTCAGAAAGAAGTATTTCGTAGGGCAACATATTTTCTTGACGGGTGGGAACGCGATCGAGATGGATGTCCATTCCTACACCACCCCCTGCAGACATTTCACAAGTAGAACATGTAATTCCTGCAGCGCCCATATCCTGCATGCCACGAATCGCATCTGTTTTCGCCAATTCCATCGTCGCTTCAAGAAGTAATTTTTCCATAAAAGGATCACCCACTTGAACAGAGGGTAGGTCGTTTGCCGAATCTTCTGTGATATCTTTTGACGCAAAAGCAGCTCCTGCAATACCATCTTTACCTGTGGAAGAACCAACAATAAAAACTGGATTTCCTGGGCCAGTCGCTTTCGCTGAAACGATGCGTTTCGTATCTATAATACCCGCAGAGAATGCATTTACCAATGGGTTAGTATTGTAGGAATCATCAAAAAACACTTCACCACCGACAATTGGAATACCGAAAGCATTGCCATAATCACCAATTCCCTTGGTCACCCCTTTTACCAACCATTTCGTTCGCGCGTTTTCAATATTTCCAAAACGCAATGAATTCAACTGAGCAATTGGGCGCGCACCCATCGTGAAAATGTCGCGGTTAATGCCACCAACACCCGTTGCTGCACCTTGATAAGGTTCTAGGGCACTTGGATGGTTGTGGGATTCTATTTTAAAAACGCAGCCCAATCCATCACCGATATCAACAAGACCTGCATTTTCTTCACCCGCCTTTACAAGCATGTGATGGCCATCCTTTGGCAATGTTTTTAACCAAAGAATTGAATTCTTGTACGAACAATGCTCAGACCACATTACCGAGTAAACGGCTGTTTCAGTAAAATTCGGTGTACGACCAAGAATTTCACATATCATTTCAAATTCATCCGAGCGTAAACCAAGATCTATCGCCTGTTCTATCGTTGCTGCCTGTTGAAGGGTACTTTCCATAAAATCTTTTGTTGTACAAATATAAATAAAATTTTGGGGCGAATCCCCTTAGTTGCAAGTGGTCAAAACTGAAATTATTTTTTTGAATGCTGTAAAATTTGTTTGTTTTTGAAATTATTTTTTATCTTTCGAGCGCTTAACTACATTACTTAACTAATTGCCATGCTTAAATTATTTGATTTAAGGTTTTTAACGTTTCTCACGGTATTATCATTCTCCAATTGCAGAGCACAAATTATTGCTTCCAACAATGTTTTGATTCAAGTAAATTCAGGTGGTTTAATCCATTGTAATGGTGGTTTTGAATTAAATGGTGCAGCTCAACTCACAAACCAAGGAACAATTTACACCACCAAAAACTCAACCTTTACGCAGAACGGAAACTTTACCATAAACGGCACATCTATAAGTGATGGAAATGGCGAGTACTTCGTCGAACAAGATTGGAAAAACAATTCGGTATTCGCAGGAGGATCAAGTACAGTTCACCTTTACGGCAACACAGAACAATTCATTACAAGCGACAATTCAACAGAGACCATTTTTAACAACCTTATTCTCACAGGTTCAGGCAGTGGGGTAGATAAAAGAAAAACCCTCTTAAACACCAATGCTTCGTGCGGAAATCTAGGTAATTTAACACTAAACAATCGTGAATTAGCGACCGAAGGGAACACCTTTAGCGTCTTGAATCCTTCTCTTTCTGCAATTGCCTTCGACAACACTTTTTTGGCTGAAGGTTTTGTAAGTAGCATTCTTTCTGGTTCGCTCGTGCGTACTACAAATACTACACAGAACTATATTTTTCCTGTTGGATCAAGCAATGGAACTGAGCGTTTTAGAGCAGTAACTATCCAACCAGAAGCGAATACTTCTCAAACCTATGCTGTCCGTCTCAATAACTACAGCGCGGACCTTGATTCGTATTTTTTGAGCCAACACGAAACCTTAATCGACAATGGAAATTCACTTTTCTATCACTCGATCGAACGCATTTCAGGAAATGCCAATGCCAACGTCAGCGTTCAATACCTTCCTACTTCCGATGGTGATTGGAAGGGGCTTGCACATTGGTTTCTGCCCATTCAACAATGGAACTCACTTGGCGACTTGCCGCAATTAATCAACGGGAATTACAGCGAGATTTTGCGCAGTGGATGGAATTTTCCTGATGCGTCGAATGCTTATGTACTTATGAATCCCGCTGATATCATTATTATTCCAACAGCATTTACGCCTGATGGAGATGGCACAAATGAACTTTGGGAAATTCCTAACTTAGATAAACAATATCCAAAAAATGTCGTGCGCATCTACAACCGTTGGGGAAGTTTATTGTATGAACATGACTCCTCTACCGATGGTTTATATTCTACAAAGCCTTGGGACGGTACTGTTAAAGGCGATTTAATGCCTGTAGGTTCTTATTACTACATCATCGACTTCAACAATTTAGACAATAAGTCTGTCAAAGGAATAGTGACCATTGTCAATCAATAAAAACTACAGCTCAAAAACTATGAAAATGAATTCATTTTACCACACCGTATTTATTGCAACTTGTTTTGTTGTATCCCAATCAACTAGTGCACAGAACAATGTAGGGATCGGCACGAACACACCAGACCCAAGTGCTATTGTTGACATGTCAGCATCTGACAAAGGGATGCTCGTGCCTCGCATGACAAGTGTCCAGCGAACAGCAATTGTTAGCCCTGCTGAAGCCTTGATGGTGTACGATACAGATGTCGAATGCTACTTCTATTTTAAACTTTCCACCGGTTGGTTAAACCTCTGTGGAGCAATGACTGGTGCACAGGGACCTCAAGGAATCCAAGGGCCAATTGGATTAACAGGTGCTGTTGGAGCCACAGGACCACAGGGACCTATTGGTTTGACAGGCGCTATAGGACCGCAGGGACCGATTGGTTTGACGGGTGCTGTTGGAGCTACAGGAGCAACAGGACCGCAAGGTCCGATTGGATTAACAGGTGCTGTTGGAGCCACAGGACCACAGGGACCTATTGGTTTGACAGGCGCTACAGGACCGCAAGGTCCGATTGGATTAACAGGTGCTGTTGGTGCTACTGGAGCTACAGGACCGCAAGGTCCGATTGGATTAACAGGTGCTACTGGTGCCGTTGGTGCTACGGGTCCTCAAGGTCCGATTGGATTAACAGGTGCTACTGGTGCCGTTGGTGCTACAGGTCCTCAAGGTCCGATTGGTTTAACAGGTGCTGTTGGACCGCAAGGGATAGCCGGTGTTGATGGTGCTGTAGGTGCTACGGGACCTCAAGGTCCTACTGGTTTGACAGGACCGCAGGGTCCGATTGGTTTGACAGGTGCTACCGGCCTTCAAGGTCCGGCCGGCGTAGCAGGACCGCAAGGGATAGCTGGTGTTGATGGTGCTGTGGGTGCAACTGGGCCTCAAGGTCCGGCCGGCGTAGCAGGACCACAAGGGCCTCAAGGTCCGGCTGGAGCAAATGGTCAAGGGGGAGTTTCCATTTCAGGAACTGGAGTCACTTTGACAGGAACAGGAACGGTTGCCGATCCTTATGTCATCAATGAGAATGACGACGATTGGAAAATACTTGGTAATGCAGGGACGGTTGCAGGCACAAATTTCATTGGAACGACCGATGCCCAAGCCTTTATAACAAAAACAGGTGGGAACGGTGCAGCGAACGAGCGCATGCGTATTCTTGCAACAGGACCAGGAATATATAACGCAACTACTCCAGTTGTTGGGGATGTGTTCTCTGTGTATTCCACTGGAGCGACAGGTGCAATTAACCCACTGGGAACATTTGCCGTGAATGGCTATTCAGCCGGCAACGGAACGGGCGTATATGGCGAAACCAACGGCGGAGCTTCCACAAATGGAACAGCTGTTTGGGGTACTATTTATGGAACAGCCACTACCGCTTCATCAACGAGTGAAGGAATCTGGGGATTGAATACAACTGCTCCTGCGGGAACAGGAGCTACGGCTGCCGTTGCAGTTGGAGTACGCGGAGAAGCTACAGGGACTGCAGGTACTGCCTTTACAATGGGTGTCTTAGGGATTTCGACAGCAACTGCTGGTGGAGCATATGGTGTTTACGGACAATCATCTTCACCCGCTGCTATGGGAGTTTTTGGAGTTAATCTTGACGTGAGTGCTAACCCAGCACATGGTGTTCAAGGTCAAACTGGTGCCGTTGGAAGTGCCGCGGGAATACGCGGATTCAATACTGCGGCAGCGATTGGTGCTGGACAAAACGGTTTCGGTGTGAGAGGTAGTGCCAATGCGGCTCCAACGGGTACTGGTTTCGTGATGGGTGTTCGCGGTGATTGCAGTGGTGCAACTGGATCCACATATGGAGTTTATGGCCAATCAGCCTCTGCTACTGGGTTTGGAGTAGATGGAGTTAATACGAATGCATCTGGAACTGGCTTGTTCGCAATAGGAAATAATGCTGCCGGAACCTATCTAACAGGTGGCTCAGGAGCAGCGATAAATGGTTCAGGCATTGGAACTTTTTCAATTGCAAGAACTGCAGCAAGTGGAAATGGTGTTGTCGGTATTGGGAACAACCTTACAGGATCAATTTATACTCCTGGTTCGGGTAGCGGTGTTACGGGAGTTGGAGCTCAATATGGAATTGTGGGATTTGCAACAACGACGGTAAATACAAACCCATTGAACAACTCTGTGTCGAATGGAGCTGGAGCAAGTGCTGGTGGGTACTTCGAAGTGTTAACTGCTGGTATTGCGCAAACATGGGCTTATGTTGGTGCACGAGACAATACGGGTACGCTTCGTAAAATCATCGGTTCAGGAACCGTAAACACAATTGTAAAAGACCTTGATGAAAAATATGTGGCACTTTCTTGTCCAGAAGCACCTGAAAACTTGTTCCAAGATTATGGTGTAGGACAGTTGGTCAATGGCAAAGTACACATCACGATTGATCCAATTTTCGCTAAAAATATTGTGGTAAACGAAAACCATCCTTTGCGCGTATTTGTGCAACTGGAAGGCGATTGCAAGGGAGTTTATGTGACAAACAAGACAAAGGATGGATTTGATGTCATCGAGTTGAATGCTGGATCTTCCAATACCTCATTCTCTTGGTCGATTGTTGCCAACCGTGCTGATGAAATATTGCCTGATGGAACGATTTCTAAGTACTCTAATGAGCGTTTCGCTCCGGCTCCAGGACCACAAGAGAAATTAACACAAGAAATCAGTGAAGAAAATTCAGCAGTGCGCAACGTTCAGTCAGAGGAGCCTGTATCACCCGCTAAAGTTGGAACGAAGGAAAATCCACGAAAGAAATTATGATAGGTGAGTTTTAATCTCATTTAAAAAAAAGCTTGCATGTCGAATGCAAGCTTTTTTTTGTTCGCTCTAATCAATCGTGCGCATGCGTAGGGATAGACACTAGGTACAAATCATTGAAATGTAAAACAATAAGGTGCTGCTGATTTTTTAGATTAAACCAACGGGGATTCCAAAGCTTAAAAACTACTTCTGTGCGAAGCGGTACAAGATGTAAGCGATACCTCCAAACAAGATATTCGGCACCCATACCGCTAATTCTGCAGGGAAACCAACCTTCATAGCGGCAACTGTTGTCACCTTCATGGCGAAGATGTAAATGAAAATAATGCCCAATCCCAACGCTATACTAATCCCAATACCTCCGCGTTTTTTCCGCGAAGAAACAGAAACGCCAATGATTGTCAACACATAGGAGGCAAATGGGTATGAGGTACGTTGGTTGAGCTCAATTTCGTACATCGGCACATTTCCTGAGCCCTTCTCCTTTTCCCTTTTGATGAATCCATTGAGTTCTGAATAGGTCATGGCTTCCGCAATATTATCTCGTTGCGCCATTTCCTCTATTCTAAACTTAAAAATTGTGTCTTTTTTCTGCCCTTCGTGGACCACATCATTTGGATAGCCAACTCTTCGTTCAAAATAATCCGTCAACACCCATGTATCGGTGCCTTGCTTATTTTGTGCAGAACGCGCCTTGATAAAATACTTGAGCTTTTTGTCTTCACCCCATTGCTCGAGCACAAAGTCATTGACCATATTTTGTTCGGAGGAAAAACTCGAGAAATATACCACTTGGTTTCCAGGGTATTCTGCGTGGTAATCTTCCACATACATGGCATCACGGTAATATTTCTCCTCAAATGCCAAGCGCACTTTATTCGCTTTAGGCAAGACGAAATGATTCATAAATAAGGAAATGATCATCAGTATTGTTGCGGAAATCATGTAAGGTCTCAAAAACCGGTGAAAGGGCCTACCACTGTTGAGCATCGGTATAATTTCAGAGTCTTGTGCCATTTTTGCGGTAAACCAAATCACTGAAACGAAAATAATCATCGAAGAAAACATATTCCCATAGAAGAGAATGAAGTTTAGGTAATACTCGAAAATGATTCCTGATAGTGGCGCCTGATTGTCGATAAATTCGCTCAAACGTTCCGCTAAATCAAAGACCATCGCTAGAAGCATGATGATCCCCAGCATGAAGAAGAAGGTCGTTAGGAACTTCCGAATGATATATTTATCGAGGATAGACAGCACCTTATAATCGTTGTCCTAGTTTTGGCGTAATCGCATTTTTCCATTCCACAAACGAACCATTTAAGATTCTCTGGCGTGCTTCTTTCATCAAATCAAGATAGAATGCCAAATTATGAATTGTCGCAATTTGAATCCCTAGATTTTCACCTGTTTTTATCAAATGACGCAAATAGGCCTTCGTATACACTTGATCCACAAATGCTTTTCCAGAAGCGTCAATAGGAGAAAAATCCATTTCCCATTTCTTATTTTTAATGTTGATTGTTCCTTCCCAGGTAAATAGCATACCGTGTCGTGCATTTCGCGAAGGCATCACGCAATCAAACATATCAATTCCCAAGGCAATGCATTCCAATAAATTTACTGGTGTACCTACCCCCATTAAATACCTTGGTTTTTCCTTAGGTAATATTTGGCAGACATGATCTGTCATTTCATACAACTCTTCATCTGGTTCACCAACTGAAAGTCCTCCGATGGCATTTCCTACGGCATCAAAGGATGCGATAGTCTCCGCCGATTCAGTCCTTAAATCCTTGTATACGCTTCCTTGTATGATTGGAAAAAGTGCTTGCTTGTAGCCGTATTTTGGTTCTGTTTGTTCCATTCGATCCATGCAGCGTTTCAACCAGCGGTGGGTCATGTGCATCGAACGTTTGGCATACTGATAATCGCAGGGATAAGGTGTACATTCATCAAAAGCCATGATGATATCGGCACCTATAGAACGTTGAATGTCTATCGCTCGTTCGGGGGTGAAAAAATGATAACTCCCATCGATGTGCGACTGGAACTTTACCCCCTCTTCATTTATTTTTCTTGAGCCGGACAACGAATACACCTGATATCCGCCACTGTCAGTAAGCATAGGGCGTTCCCAGCCCATAAATTGATGAAGTCCACCAGCTGCTTCCAACACCTCAATGCCTGGTCGTAAAAACAAATGATAGGTGTTTCCAAGGATGATTTGCGCATTGATGTCATCGCGCAATTCCTGCTGATGAACACCTTTTACCGAGCCAACTGTTCCTACAGGCATGAATATCGGAGTTTCAATTGTGCCGTGATCGGTGTGCAATAATCCTACCCTTGCGCGGGATTTTGTATCGGTATGAAGAAGGTCAAAGTGCATAAAATGTTGAAAACTAAACGGCGCAAAGATAAAGCTATTTCATTAGTCCCCCCATCTTTGCAATGAAGCTTTACGACGACATGCATTTTATACCATCTTTCGAGCCATCTGCATTTTTTTATGTCTTCCTAACGTTTGGGATTACTGCGCTCGTTCATCTTACATATGTGCTTGTTATTCAGGGTAGATTCGCGTTTTACACGCAAAAAAAATCAGTGAGTCCAGACTCAACTCTTCCCCCTATTTCGCTCATCATTGCCGCACGAAACGAGTCGGACAATCTGTATGAAAACCTTCCTTTTATACTAGACCAAGACTACCCCTTGTTTGAGGTCATTGTCATTAACAACCAATCTGTAGATGATTCGAGTCAACTGTTGCGATCATTTCAGCATGAATATCCAAACCTACATGTGATCGAAGTTGAGCGCAACCCACACCTTCGGCCTGGAAAGAAACTCTCGATAACCATAGGCATTAAAGGGGCGCAGTATGACCATTTCATATTGACGGATGCAGATTGTCGTCCGGCTTCGCGCTTATGGCTTCAGTTGATGGCAACATCGTTCTCCGAAGAGAAAGAATTGGTAATCGGCTATGGGCCCTATACAAAGTCTGAGGGATTTTTAAACAGTCTTATTCGCTTCGACACCGCCTCTATAGGCATCAGCTATTTTTCGATGGCACTATCCGGATTGACGTATATGGGGGTTGGCAGAAACATTGGCTATACCAAAAACCTATTTGAATCAGTCAAGGGATTTCGATCACACTATGAGCTGGCCTCTGGGGACGATGATCTTTTTGTTCAGGAAGCAGCAACTAAGAAGAATGTTAGGATCAATGTCGATAAAAACACCTTCTGCTATTCTGCCCCTTGCGCTGACTGGGATTCATGGATTAGACAAAAAACAAGACACTACACGACTACAGATCGCTATGAGGTTATTAAAAAATGGATGTTAGGAATATATCCATTGACCATGTTGATCTTGCTTATATCCTTTGTTATTTTGATGCTGAGTAATGATTTTCGATGGTTAAGTGCCTCGGTCTTCATTTTCGTTACAGGTGTTAAATGGTGGATACAAGGCCGTTGTTTCAATAAATTGAACGAGGGCAGCTTAGTAAAGTACCTGCCATTGTGGGATATCATGTATACGATTTTGATGCCGATCATTTATTATTCATCTGAAAAAAAGGCAGCAAACAAATGGTAGAAGGCGAACACTTATCCGACAAAGCACGACATGATCTCATTCTTGTAGAAGCGGCGAAGGCAGGCAATCAAGCGGCATATGCTGAATTGATGGACAGGTATAGAGAATCGATTTATTACATGATGCTGAAAATGGTGAAAAACCAAGATGATGCCGACGATTTAACGATTGAGGCATTTGGAAAAGCATTTAATCGCCTAGAACAATACTCTCCAAGTTATGCCTTTAGCACATGGCTTTTTAAAATAGCTTCCAACAATTGCATTGACTTTATTCGCAAGAAACGCATCAGATTCACTTCAATGGATACCGGATTCACCTCGAGCGATGGTGAAGTAGTCTATATTGAAGCAAAAGCTTCGGTTATGAATCCAGAGGAAACGATCATTCATGGGCAAAAAGTATCGCACATGCGCGTCCTTGTGAGCAAATTAAAGCCGCGATATCGCGAGCTTGTTGAAAAGCGCTATTTTGAAGAATTGAGTTATGAGGAAATTGCGGATGAATTGAATCTTCCTTTAGGCACAGTTAAGGCACAGTTGTTCCGCGCGCGTGACTTCTTGGCAGGAATGATGGAAAAAACAAAAGACACGATTTAATCTGCGCATTCGATCACCTCAATTTCATCGGCAAACCGTGCCTTTTCATCATGAAGCAAATTGAACATTATTTCCCCAATCTTACTGAAATTCAAAAGCATCAATTTGATCAATTGGGAAATCTTTACGCGCAATGGAACGAACAGATCAATGTGATTTCCCGTAAAGACACTGAAAATTTTTATGAGCGGCATGTGCTACATTCACTCGGCATTGCCAAGGTGATCGAATTTTCAGAAGGATCTAAAATTCTTGATATAGGCACTGGTGGAGGATTTCCTGGAGTCCCACTGGCCATCCTCTTTCCTGATTGCCAATTCACCTTGGTAGATTCCATTGGAAAGAAGATTCGGGTAGTCAACGAAGTGAAAAATGAGTTGGGACTGATGAATGTCGTTGCTATACATGAACGAGCGGAAAACATTGTAGACAAATTTGACTTTATTGTAAGTCGAGCAGTAACAGCTATGCCAGATTTTATCCTATGGACAAAGGGTAAAATATCGAAAAACAACCGAAACACATTGAAAAATGGGATTTTGTACCTGAAAGGTGGCGACTTAAGCGAAGAACTTTCAACCGTTCAACAAAAATTGAAAATTTTCAACTTGAGTGAAATTTACTCAGAAGAGTTTTTCGAGACAAAAAAGATCGTTCACGTCAGTCTCTAACTGACAAAAGAATTAGGACAGTTTATATTTTTTGAAGAACACATCCCAGTCCCAGATAAAATTCGCCATTACCTCATCCAGTCGCTTTAAAAATAATGGGTTTGGAGCCTGCATGCGTTTGAAGTAATCATCCTGAAATTCATTCAAGCCATATTTATGAAACATTGCTTTAGACATGCCATAAATCATGTTTTTTGAAGGATGATTTACACGTGTGATAAACGACTGATAATCGCGAACAAGCTTTTCAAAATCAGCTTCTTTCATGTCATAAATACGCGCTAATTTTTCAAAAATCAACTTTTCAACACGACCTGCTTGTTCCGCTTCAAAAGTGCTTTCCAAAAAAGATAAATTACCCACGATAACGATCATTCCAAACTCACCGCTTTCTGTACTCGACATTTCGGGAGATTTCATAAAAGCAGCATCTTCATTAATGAGAGATGCTACCTCTTTAAAACCATTATCCACCGAATCAAAAATCGCGTTTATGAACAGGTTTGCAACTTGGTTGTCCGAAAGTCTGCGCTTAATCAATGTTCCCAGCATAATGTCCTGTGTTGATAATACTTACTACTTACAAATTTAACGATGTAGTGAAGGGCATGACGGCTGTGTCCCTTAAGGTTTTCAACCAAGTTTTCAACACTATTCAACAGATTTCACCACTTTTCGTGAAAGTATCAGTCAAAAAACCATTCTTGTCTTACCATTTCGCCAAAAAGACAGCAACGCAAAGTCCCCCTGTTAAGTGCAAAAAGAGTCATTTATCCCCACTTAAAACCTCTAAGATGGGCGAGCCAGTCATAGCGCCACTGCGCTGAAGCTGAAGGATATGAGACAATGTCGCCGCGATATCTGTAATTTCAATGGTACGAAACACATCCTGAGCGGGAATTGATGCGCCGTACCAAAGCAGTGGGACATGCGTATCATAGTTGAAGGCTGAACCATGACTAGTCCCTTTATGTGCTGCCGCATTATCAATTTCTTTCATTAAATAGCCAGGCTCAAGGATAAACACCACATCACCACTTTCTTTCGGATGAACCCCTTTCAAGACCATTGCTTGCCATTCATCTCTTGCAGCAGTGCTCAAATCTGTTGGTGTGTAAACAGCTTTAACCTCTGACCACCTGCGAATTTGATCCGCTACGAATTCAGCCACTTGATCAATGGTCAAATGAAGTTCTGCTATTTTTTTGTGGTCCAAATAAATGTTTTGATTCTCTTCACACAAAACCAATGGAGCACCAAATTTTTCAGCACTCGCCTTTTTCAACAATTCAAGTGGCTCTTTGACGAACATGTAACCGCCAGGCAACTTTTTATCGACCAAATATTGAGGCACAGGAACCACCGCATGGTCAGCCGTTAAGAACAATACAAATCCATCTTTGCCATATTGTTTTTCTAAGCTACAAATCAATCGTGCAATCTCAATGTCCAATCGCAAGTACATATCTTCCAATTCAACTGAGCGCAAACCAAACGAATGTCCGGCAATGTCGGGGGTAGAATAGGAAATACAGAGCATGTCGGTTTGGTTATCCGCACCAAGATTCTCTGAAGACATGGCTTGTAAGGCGAAATTTGTTAGGTAAGTATTGGCAAAAGGTGTTGCCGTAAAAAGGGAGAAGTTGTTTTTTCCAGCAGCGAGTGAAGAAGCATTCATTTGCCCTAAATCATAGGGAAATGTAGGGGTTGTCTTCCCTGAAAGAACTTGTTCGTAGGGAGAATCATCGGGCCCTGACGCCGTGTAACTTGAGATATCGTAGAGTGTATTCCACGACTGTTTCATGTACTTTTCCGCGTTGTCACTGGCATTAAAGTCCTGCACCCATTTGGGCAATTCACTTTTAAAAAACGTACTTGTGATGAATTTCCCTGTCGCATAATCAAACCAATACGAGCCATCGCTCAAATGTCCACCTGGCAAAATGGCACTGCGGTCCTTGATGGAAATGGAAACCACTTTTGCACTTGGATACGTCATTTTGAGTTGATCCGTTATGGTGTAAGTTTTTAAATTTTTTGGTGAACACATGCCGCCAGAAGCACTTGTTCCTACAGACTTCTCTGTTGAGTCATAGACACAATTCAATACTTTTCCTGAGTTGCGGTCATACCATTCATTCCCAACAATCCCATGATTCGCTGGTGTAGTACCTGTGTAAATACTGGCATGCCCAGGTCCAGTAAATGTTGGAACATAATTGTATAGCGTTGTGCGGCAGTTGGTGCCATTTTTCATAATTTTCCTGAACCCATTTTCTCCAAAGCGCTCTTGATAGCGATAGAGGTATTCGTAACACATTTGGTCCACTACGATTCCAACAACAAGTTTGGGTTGTTCTGATTTTTGATTGAAGGCAAAAAGTGGTAAACTAAGTGCTATATAAACGAGCAGATTTTTCATGCGATAAAATTTGATGTTTAAAATTAGTCAAAGCAATACATTCGCGTTCAATTCACCATTAACTTTGCAATAAAAAAAGATGCTCGGATTGAAAATGGCAACTGATCCTCGATGGGTAAATCTCGTCGAAAAGAACATTCAAGAAATTCTCATTGACCATGCGTTTTGTGAGCAAAAGGCTGCAAGCAATGCTATTTCGATGATTGTGCAATACCCGCAATACCCAGATTTAGTAGATGCCATGACGGCCATTTGCCAAGAAGAGATGGAGCATTTCCACATGGTACATCAAAAACTTCAAGAACGAGGATTCACCCTAGGGTTTGAGCGCAAAGACCCCTATGTACATGATTTATCTGATTATTTAAAAAAGTCCAAAAATACGGGGTCACGCGCCAGCCATTTTGTCAATCAGATGTTGTTTGCTGCAATGATTGAGGCGCGCAGCTGCGAGCGGTTTAAAATACTCTCAGAAGAAATAAACGATGAGGACTTGCGAGCATTCTATCGATCACTGATGGAAAGTGAAGCAAGGCATTATACAACCTTCTTGGGGTTTGCACGAAAATATGGCGAAGGAATTCCTGTGGAAGAGCGTTGGAACGACTTCTTAGAATTTGAATCTTCTCTGATGGAGAAGTATGGTAAAAATGAAACGATGCACGGATAAAAAAAGGGCGAATGTATATCCGCCCTTCCAATATTATTTGTTGTATTTCCTTAGAGCACTGCAAATTTGAGTTGTCCTACTTTTCCGTTTTTCACCGTTTGAAGGTAGAATACTCCGCTACTTACATGCTCGAGTTCAATCAAATGAGTGCTTGTCACAATATTCTGCGACAAAACAACCTTCCCATTCATATCGTATACTTTTAATTCTTGTCCAATTTCTAAACCTGAAACAATAAACTGACCATTGTTCGGGTTAGGCATCATTTTCACTCCATTGTAAATCAAATTGTCGATCGACGCACAATCTTGAACAGAAAGCACCAATGTAGATGTTCCGACACAACCGTTAGCATCAGTGAATGTCGCTGTTAATGTTTGATTGCCCAATCCCGAAATTATTGGATCAAATGATGCACCTGAAACACCTACCCCAGTAACGATCGTGTTCGCAGGCGATACTGTCAATTGAATTGTTCCATCATTGATACAAACAATGTTGTTTGCTGCAGAACTTACAATTGTCACAACAGGTAAGGCATTCACTGTGATGTAGTTCGTCAATGTTGACGTGTTTGATCCTGCAGCATTCGTTACAGTCAATGTTACAGTATATGTACCTGGAGTGGCGTAAACATGCGAGGGTGACTGATTGGTAGCAGTAGTACCGTCACCAAAATCCCAAGCCCATGTTGTTGGTTGATTCGCTGAAAGGTCATTGAATAATACTGTGCTATTGATACAAACAGAAGCAGACGACGTATTGAACGATGCCGTTGGTGCTACGACTTGTCCCGCATCATTAAACATAATTTTGAAGTCGTCGAAATAGAAGCCATCCCCAGTTGTACCATTGTCAGACCCCAATTTGAATCGCACTTTAATCACCTGTCCGATGTAATCGCTTAAGCTAATCTCCTCAAGCACCCAATTCGACTGCACACCTTCGTAGACAGGTTGATTGTTGGGTTGAACGCTTCCGTTTGCGTTTGTGCCAGGCACTGTATAGTTTCCACATTGACCAATCCATGTTGTTCCACCGTCTGTCGATACTTGAAATTGCACGTAATCGTAATCTGCTTCAATGTTCCATTTTGCGAAATACGAAATCCCTGCAGAAATGGCATTGGTCAAATCGATATTGGGAACATACGAATATGTTTTTGATGCGACGTTATTCGCATAGTTACCTGTTGGGCTGTCTGTGTAAGATGTTGAGGCAGAAACGAAGGTGGAAGTCGTTGTTCCCCATGTTCCCGTCCAGTTGGCATTCGAACCGTCTTCAATCACCTGAACAGTAAGTGCACCATAGGTTTTAACAATGGTATCTTTCTTTACCCACATTCCATTGTCGGTTTTCAAAATGTACTTGATTTGATCGCCATATTGTATTGCCGGATTCAACACGTAAGATATTGCACCTGAAGTATTCGTCATCAAAGGAACATTGTACACCATTGGCGCACCGACAGACTGGACGTTCAACAAGGGTTGAATGGATACCGTAATTGCACCATTTTCACGCCCTAAGCGTTGTGCAGTGTGAGAAAAATTACCTGTTAATGTTGCCACCGTTGAAGGATCGGCATCTTTCACAACCAAGTACTTTCGGCTGATGTGTGCAAGCACTAAATTCGGGAACATCATGTCTTTGCAGGTAGCATCGATTTCAGATGAAGGTTGCCAAAACGCAGTTCCCACCTCTGGGGTATGCACAAACATGGTGTCTTTTACACCGACACCAATGTCCAATTTGTACATGTAATCGTCTGAATCACCCGATGCTGGGTAGAGCGCTGAACTTTTCATTGCCGTATATCCGTTGTACTGCACCATGTGGTTTGTTTCCGCTTGGAAATAGTTGTGGTGTGGTGCAAATTCGGCAGTTGTTGTTCCGATTGGGAACAAGATGTCTTTGGCATAAGTGTGAGCATTGAAGGCAGAAATAAAGTGGTTGTTTTGTACCAACCATCTGATTGCTTGTACTTCAGGCTCAGAATAAGCCGCAGTTCCGCAATAGGTATCATTGCTTGTGGTTGTGCTCGTCCCTGTTGTCCCCCAGCCATAGCCGTAATTACGATTTAAGTCAACTCCATAAACTCCACCACCATTGTTGCGGCGATTCTTTCGCCACATACCTCCTCCGTTCGCATTGGTTGATTCATTGTAGAGGTATCCATCCACGTTTATGCATGGCACAAAGTACAACTGCATGTTGTCAACGATGTATTTCACCTCATCATTGGTGTTGTAGTTTTCGAGCATGTACCACATGAAGAAAACCGTTTCCATCAAACTCATTGGTTCACGTGCATGGTGAATTGCCGTGTAAAGCACCTTGGTCTCTGTACTTTCGTCAGTGTTTGGATTGTCAGAAATTCGCACATAATAAATTGGGCGATTCTCACGGGAGAGAAACGTTGAGATAGGCGCTTTTGTGGTAATTAAATTTGGATAAAGCGTTGCCATTTGATCCAATTCGGCAAGCATCTCGTTGTATTTGAGATAGCCTCCCATTGTTCCTTGGTTGAAGTTTGTTGGGGTCGCAGGATTAAATCCAGTGCTTCCACCATTTCCTCCTGCACAAGTTGCATTTTTGGGTACATACCCACTTGGGTCTGACATGTGTTCAATGTAATAGGCTTGAACATCCTCAATCAACACTTCATAATCGAAGTTGTTTTCATTCATAATTGCTATTTCCAGATTGGAGAAATCGGAAATAAAGAATACACCTTCCTTGTAGGTGCCATGGTCTACTGTAACACCAAGATCACCCAAGCGCTTCAATTCTAGCGCATCGGCAAAAACTTTGATGCGTGAATAAGAAGATTGAGAAAAGCTGATTGTACTTAAAACAGTAAAAAGGAGAGTTATTAGTTTTTTCATTTCTGGCAAAGTTTGCAGCCAATTTACTGCTTTTTTTATCCATACAGCACTAGTTTTTTATTTACTTACCAAGCCATTTAAAAGCCTTTAAACTAAACACCTAATAAACAGGAATTAAAACACTTAAATTGATGCCGACATGATCAATAAATTACTTTTCAATGATACATTTCACAATGACTGAGAAGACAAGATTATGTCAACATAAAAGTCTATTTTTGATAAAAATTCTAAGCTATGACTGAAAATAAAATCACCTTCGGAAAAATCTTTTGGCCGAGTTTATTGGCCATATTCATCATGTCCATCATTGGGTTGTTCATTTTTGTATTGATCATCGGCGGAATCATTGGGAGTTTTGGTGAATTCGGTCCAAAACCATTGTCCATTAAAAACAACACCGTATTGCACATGACCTTAAACGGTGAGATTGCAGAAAAGTCAAGTAGTACGTTTGATCCAACTTCATTTAACTTGAACCGTACGATTGGCTTGAGCGACCTGCTTTTTGGCATTGAAACAGCAAAAAACGACGAGAAGGTAAAGGGAATTTTCCTTGAAGTAGGTGATTTAAATTGCGGGTATTCCAGCACGCGCGAGATTCGTCAAGCACTCATTGATTTTAAATCATCTGGAAAATTTATCGTTGCCTATAATGCGGGGGAGGTCATTACGCAAAAAGAGTATTATTTAAGTTCTGTTGCCAACGAAGTGTATGCGTTTCCATCCTCAGCAATGGAGTTTTTTGGACTCGGTGCTGAGCTCATGTATTTCAAAAACACCTTGGATAAATTGGATGTTGAAGTGGAAATTATCCGCGGAAGCAACAATGATTTTAAAAGTGCAGTGGAGCCGTTTTTTCGCACGGACATGAGTGATTCTAGTCGTGTTCAAATTGAGCGTTATCTGACATCTATGTGGGAAGATATTCGACAGGACATTTCAACGGAGCGACAAGTATCCATTCTAAAGTTGAACGATATTGCAGAAAATGCTAGCATAAGAAGAGCCAACGATGCTGTTAAACTCAAGCTCATTGATGGTGTAATGTACAGAGATGAGGTCATCGATTTGATATCGAAGAAAATTGGCTTAGACCAAGGTGAGGAACCAGAATTTCAAGCATTTGAAAAGTATGCGCGCAAAAAATTCTATTCGGAGCAAACATTGACCAAAAAAGATGACCCCAATATTGCTGTCATTTTAGCAGAAGGTGAAATCTCTACCGATGGTGATGGCTTAAGCTCCAAAGAAATCTGTAAGTTATTTCAAGCGGTACGTAAAAACAGTTCAATTAAAACCGTTGTTTTCCGTGTCAATAGTCCAGGTGGAAGCGCATTGGCAAGTGATGAAATTTGGCGGGAAGTGGTCTTGACAAATAAAACAAAGAAAGTCATTGTATCCATGGGTGATGTCGCTGCTTCTGGCGGGTATTACGTTTCGGCTCCAGGAACATTGATCTTTGCTGAACCGACGACAATCACGGGATCCATCGGTGTTTTTGGAATGATTCCCTACGTTGGGAAAATGCTTGAAAACAAATTGGGCATCACCTTCGATCGAGCTGGAACAAACGCCCATTCGATCATGTCACTCATGAAGAAACTGACACCTGAAGAGTTGAAAATGATTCAAAAAGAAGTTGACTACACCTATATGGAATTCCTAAATCGTGTTTCTGTCGGGCGAAATTTATCTGTTGAACAAGTGAACATGATTGCGCGAGGACGTGTGTGGACAGGCAGAGATGCACTTGAAATAGGCCTTGTCGACCGCTTAGGAGGTCTTTATGATGCGATTCAATTTGCCTCTAAAAAAGCGGGTATCAAAGACAAAAAAGTATTGTATTATCCCTTGAAAGAAGAAGACATGTGGCAAGAATTACTTGAGGACTATGAAGAAGACAATGGAAATCTGGTGATGACACGAAGCAAGCTACCGGAGGTTCTTAGCTCTTCGTACGAATCATTGTTGCGTATGAGCAATCGATTTGGAATTCAAATGCGTTTACCTTACGAAATTACTATCCATTAACCATTGTTTCTACGGCGATAATTCCGTTTTTTACTGGTCCAATTGTACTGACGTTTTTTGCTAAAATTACTCTTGTAAACGGGTTTTATTCGATAAACCAATCCTACCGTATGTTGTACATAATCCGTTTTGGATGTCCAAATGTTACTTACCAAACCAAGTTTCCCTGCTGTTTGAAAGCGCAAGCCCCAACTTTTGGAAAACCATAAATTTACACCCAAGCTTAGACTGACCATTGGTGTCAGTGGTGCTGACATTGTTTGTCGGTAGGTCATTCCAGCTCCAAAAGCAAAATACAGATCCAACCATTGGGCATAATAAGCCATACGCGGCAAAAAACTGTATTTAAACGAAGCATCTGCAGCGGCAAAAACTCCTTTTACCCCAGTTGAGTCATTGATCAACTTTGAAGTCGAGTAGCGGTTGTAGGAAAGAGCTCCATCAAAACTCCACCCTTTCTTTAAGTACTTATCCATTGACAAGGTCGTTGGATAATAAAGATAATTCCACGAGTTTTTATAATCGAGCAGTTTAGAAAATGCCAGTCCATCATCATCGACGACGTTCCATCCAAGGCCAATCATCCATCGATATGGATCATTTTTTCGACGAAGATATTGCGATTGAGCATTTGCAGGAGCCATCCACCCACACAGACAAAGTGTGACAAGAAGGAAAGCAAATTTTCTTGTGTTCAATCTCGACATAAATTCTTGTTCTCGATGATTTAATGATTGCAAAGGTAAGGAAGTCCATGAAAAAAAGAAGCCCCCGAAAATTCGAGGGCTTGCACTACATATTTTAATTATTTCGAAGCGAGCTCAACGAAGTCATCGTAAGAAATTTCTTTCTCCGACAATTTCACGGTGCTTTTAAAATAATCTGTTAATTTTTGCTCTGCGAGCATGTCGTAAATTCGAGTTGCTTCCTCTTTGTTTCCAAGAACTTGAAGAGCTGATTGCGTCAATTCGTTATCGTCAGGCGCAGGAATTCCGTACTGCGCATAATTGCTCACCAACAATCCTTTTGTGAACTGGATTACCTCTTGATTATCCAACTTGATTTCGTTGTTTTTGAAGATACTTGTTTGTATCAATTGCCATTTTAAGCTTTTCGCATAGCCCTCGTATTCTGCAGTCAATTGTTCGTCAGAAATTGGTTTATCATTGGACAATTTAATCCAGCGCTTCAAGAATGCATCCGGCAATTGAATGGCCGTTTTCTCCAACAACTCATCATAAATCGTGCGTGTCAACAAGCGATCTGAATCATTTGCAAACATATTCCGAAGATCAGCAGCAATGCGTTCTTTCAATTCTTTTTCAGACGAAATAGCACCTTCACCAAACAAACGGTCAAAAAGTTCTTGATTGAGTTCAGCCGCTTCCATGTGTTTGATCTCATTGATGGTCATTTGGAATTGATCAGAGATAGTATCCAATGCAGATTCTTGGATACCAAGCATTGATGCCGTATCGCTTCCACCGCGAGAAACATGCGCTGGATTTACACGAACTTTGTCTCCAATTGCTTTGCCCTCTAATCCTTTTTTCGTCTCAGCATCCTTCACAAATTCCATGGAGATGGTTGAAGAATGAAGAATTCCTCCTTCTTTAATTTCTCCCTCTGCATTTAGTTCAACGAATTGTGCCAAGATCATGTCTTTTTCCCCAACAGTATCTGATGAGATTAGCTTACCATAGCGACGCGAAAGATCTTCGATTTGTTTTGAAATGAGCGCATCATCAATTTTCACTTTCACATGGTCGAATTTGCTTTTCGAAGACAAGGGAAGTTCAAATTTCGGGCTCAAGCCAATTTCAAACTGAAAAGTGAAATTTTCTGGTTTTTCAAAATTACCATCCACATCAGCTCCAGCTTTTGGAATAGGATTACCAAGAATATCGATTTTGTTCTCTGCGATAAACTTGTATAGACCATCGTTGACAATTTTATTCAACTCATCTGCAAGGACGCCTTTTCCGTATTGCTTTTGCACAATTCCGAAAGGCACATGACCCGGACGGAAACCAGGAATCTTTGCCGTTTTTCGGTGTTTTTCCAATGTTGATTTCACCTTGTCCTGATAATCTCCAGGCACGATTTCAACTTTCAACAATGCATTCAATGCATCGACATCTTGACGAGTTACATTCATTTTAATCTCATTTATAGCTTAAACAAAAATGGTCTCGCTTTTCAACGAGACCATTTTCAGTGCGGATGGAGGGACTCGAACCCGCATACCTCTCGGCACCAGATCCTAAGTCTGGCGTGTCTACCAATTTCACCACATCCGCAAATTTATTTCAAATTAGGAGGTCCGACTGACGCTACCTACCCTTTCGGGATTGCAAAGATAATGGTTTTATTTAGAGAATGAAAAATCAACGCTGGAAAAAATGAATTTTGCCGTGAACACTTCTTTGTTTTTTTGTGGAAAAGTCGTGATAACTGAATTCACAGCGCATCGGTGTTCGATGTAAATTTGTAGAATTCAATTTTATCAATGATTACATTAGACCCTAAAACGCTTCCTGTACCCAAATTCCACCAGTATCTATTAGGTGCTATTGGACCACGACCAATTGCGTTTGCCTCTACTGTAGATGCAGAAGGGAATCAGAACCTTGCGCCATTCAGCTTTTTCAATGTGTTTAGTGCCAATCCACCTATACTGATTTTCTCTCCTGCACGGGCGGGACGAAGTAATACCACCAAAGACACCTACAACAATGTGAAAGTTGTTTCTGAAGTGGTCATCAATGTGGTAAATTTTGACATGGTGCATCAGATGAGTTTGGCCAGTTCACCTTATCCATCCGGAACAAGTGAATTTACGAAGGCAGGATTTACAGCTTTAGCCTCCGAGACGATTAAACCAATGCGCGTAGCAGAAGCACCTGTTCAATTTGAATGCAAGGTCAATCAAGTGATTGAGCTTGGTACAGAAGGTGGCGCTGGAAATTTGATTATTTGCGAAGTAACGCGCATACACATTCGTGAAGAAGTGTTGGATGAAAACGGCATGATTGACCAGAAAAAAATAGATTTGGTGGCCCGCATGGGCGGCAATTGGTATTGTCGCGCCGATGAACAATCCATGTTTGAAATCACAAAGCCGATAACAACATGTGGGATTGGATTCGACCATTTGCCTTCAGATCTTCTCGCAAGTAGTGTTTTAAGCCGAAATGACCTTGGTCAGCTTGCCGGCATCGAAGCACTTCCAGATGAGACCGATGTAAATGAATACAAATTGTTAGAACTAAGCGAATTGTTCGTATCTTTAGAAGACGACGCAACGGCCTTGGAAAACGCCCTTCATGAGCGTGCGAAAGGTTTGCTTAAGGAAAATAAATTGAATGAAGCGTGGATGACGCTTTTGGCTTTTAATAATGGATGAAACAATAACAATTAAAATAAATCAACATGTTTAAACTCACGGGATCCGTAAAAATGGTGGGCAATACCGTTCAAGTATCGGAAAAATTTTCAAAGCGCGAATTTGTGGTAACAGATGCTTCTGGCATGTATCCGCAGGACATTATGTTTCAAGCAACACAAGATAAATGTGTTTTGCTAGAAGGGTTTCAAGCCGGCGATCAAGTAGATGTTTCGTTTAACTTGCGTGGACGCGAATGGACGAGCCCAACAGGTGAAGTGAAATATTTCAACACACTTGAGGCATGGCGAATTGAACGTTCCAACCAAGGAGCTACTGCTGGTCAAATGGGTGGACAAATGGGTGGAATGGCACCAGTAAATTTGAATCCTATTGCCGCTCCAGCAGCATCAGCCCCTGCCGCAATTTCTGAAAGCGTTGCAGATGATGATCTTCCTTTCTAAGGAATAGTAAATAGATAATTTAAAAGCCGGTGCTCCCGGCTTTTTTTTGTGCTTAAAAATGATTGTATTATACGGGCCTAAAGAATAGTGATATACCCTGTCACGTCGATGTATTCCTGTGAATTGTATTTGCGGTAGCGAATTTTGTACACATAAGTACCTTCACCAAACACCTGAACTTCCTGGTTTTTCTTTCCCGTTCGTGCATTCAAATCCAAATCAAAGGGTGTTATGAATGTTTTTGCTTCGTAGACCAACTGTCCCCAACGGGAGTAGATTTGAATTGAAAATTCAGCCAAATCACACGAACAAGCAATTACCAATTTGTCCGCATTCACTTTTGAAAGGGATGAGGGCAGTGTCATGCAAGTGTCCTTTTGCTGCGCAGAAGCAGAAAATCCAAGGAAGAACAAGCAAGCGAAAAGAAAAAGTCTCATCTTTTTTTTCTCAAAAATAACTATAAACCAACTTCACACGCACCAAGGGACTATCTTTGCGCCCTTAAATAATAAGTTATGGTTTCAGTTGATGGTCTTTCCGTAGAGTTCAGTGGAAAAATCCTGTTTAGTGATGTAAACTTTGTCATCAATGACAATGATAAGATTGCACTAATGGGAAAAAATGGTGCAGGAAAATCTACCCTACTGAAAATTCTTGCAGGTCAAAGCAAGCCAACAAAAGGAGGAGTTTCTTCACCAAAAGGTACCGTCATCGCATACTTACCGCAGCATTTGCTTACCGCAGACGATTGTACCGTATTCGAAGAAACCTCAAAGGCTTTTCAAGAAATTTTTGCCATGAAAGCAGAAATGGATGAAATTAATCATCAGCTAACTGTTCGCACTGACTACGATTCTGATGATTACATGAAGTTGATAGAGCAGGTTTCAGAACTCAGCGAAAAATACTATTCAATAGAAGAAATCAATTACGACGGTGAAGTCGAAAAAACACTCAAAGGCCTTGGATTTGAACGTGAAGATTTTGACCGCTCGACCTCAGAATTTAGTGGCGGATGGAGAATGCGTATAGAATTGGCGAAAATCCTACTGCGCCAACCCGACCTCATCCTGTTGGATGAGCCAACCAATCACCTAGATATTGAATCCATTCAGTGGTTGGAAAACTTCCTCACCGAACAAGCCAAAGCAGTGGTTGTGATTTCCCACGACCGCGCCTTTGTGGACAACATTACGACCCGTACGATTGAAGTGACAATGGGGCGAATTTACGACTACAAAGCAAAATACTCCCATTACCTCGAATTGCGCAAAGAACGGCGCGAGCAACAACAAAAGCAATACGACGAGCAGCAAAAATTCATCGCTGAGACAACAGAATTTATTGAACGTTTCAAGGGTACCTATTCAAAAACATTGCAAGTGCAATCGCGCGTAAAAATGATTGAGAAACTCGACATCATTGAAGTCGACGAGGTCGATACATCTGCATTACGTCTTCGCTTTCCCCCTGCCCCACGTTCGGGGAATTATCCCGTAATTGTTGAAGATTTAGGTAAAAAATACGGCAATCATGTGGTCTTCAACAATGCCTCAATGAGCATCGAACGTGGTCAGAAATTGGCGTTTGTTGGCAAGAACGGTGAAGGAAAATCGACCATGATCAAAGCCATCATGAACGAAATCGACTTCACGGGAACACTTCAACTTGGACACAACATTAAAATTGGATATTTCGCTCAAAACCAGGCCGCACTGCTTGATGAGGAACTGTCTATTTTTGAAACCATAGACTACATTGCCGTTGGCGATATTCGCACCAAAATCAAGGATATCTTGGGTGCATTTATGTTCGGTGGAGAAACGAGCGCAAAGAAAGTAAAGGTTCTTTCTGGTGGAGAACGCACACGGTTGGCGATGATCAAACTCCTTTTAGAGCCAGTGAACCTGTTGATTCTCGATGAGCCCACCAATCACCTCGACATGAAAACCAAAGACATCATCAAAGATGCTTTGCGCAATTTCGATGGTACACTGATCATCGTTTCACACGACCGCGATTTCTTGGATGGTTTAGTCACGAAAGTGTTTGAATTTGGTCAAAAGCGCGTGAAAGAGCATTTCGAAGACATCAAAGGATTCTTGGAAAAGAAAAAGATGGAGTCGCTTCGAGAAATTGAAAAGTAAGGCCTCTTAGAAATTTCGGTTCAATTTTCTACCCTTCCATTTCGGTTTAAACCAGTACATCATACTCAAAATAAGCAGGGTGTAAAACGGAAACAGAAACTCATAAATAGGAATAAAACACCAGGAAGTCAATCGTTTAATGCGATGGAAATAGGGATAGAAGAGGAGCATATCAATGGCCGTCTTGACTGCGAAAATTGAACAAAAAGATCGCCATTCTCTGGCCATTCCTTTTGAAACGAGGAGTGCCACAAATGCGAAAGTCAATACTGCTTGAATGATGGCCAAGGAAGTGCTCAAATGATCTTTTACATCACCTGTCTTTGCCAACCATCTTAAGCGTTGATGAATGAATTCCGAAAATGACTGAGGCGTTTCAGTGTGAATGGCCAGCGCTGGATCCGTCATTAATCGCACGTCTGCCGCACCTTCCCGAAAGTCCCTTAACAGATAAATATCATCCCCACTTGGCATGTGCTTGTGACGTTCAATGCGATCAAGACGTACAAATGTCTCTCTGCTGTATAAGAGATTCGCACCACTCGCCATGATTGGACGTTTCCACCCTGCCAATCCACAATTTGCGGCGTTGACCAAAATCAAATCCACTTCATACAGATGCTCGTACCAACGTTGGGCAACCATAACGGCTGGAAGAATGTACATATCTGTGTGTTCCAAGGTTGAAAGTGTCGAGAAATAGTCATTGGAAAAAGACACATCGGCATCCATCGACAAAATCCATTGGCCTTCACTTTCTTGAATGCCGCGACGGATGGCCACCTTCTTCCCTTGTTCATTCGCCTCCAATACAATTGCCTTCCAATTTGAGCCTGAAAGATTTTTTCGAAGAATAGCCATCGAATCGTCTTCGGAATGATCATCCACAAAAACATAACTCTTCGCTTGGATTTTAGCTCCACGAATGGAATCTAACAATTGAAATAGGCGCTGCGCTTCATTTCGAAATGGAATAATAACTGAGAGTTCTTCGCTCGAAACCAGTTGCTTTCCGCTCGTGTACGACCTTTCCTTTTTGCGCTGCTTGAAGTATCCTATTCCTACAATACCGGCCATGATGGCGCCATAAACGATGAAAAATAGGCACTCCATCATGCTTTCGCCCGTTTTAAAATGAACAAAGAAACAAGTGTTGGAAGAAACAAATTCATCACCCAAATTGAAAATGCAGCGAGAACGACGCTGATTTCAGCCATTCCTGCAGCAGCAAAAACCCATACCGCAATAGATTCCCGAACGCCCAATTTCCCTAAAAATAAAGATGGCGCCAAAGTAATCCAGAAGTAGAATTGCCAAATCCACAAGATGCTCGTTGCATTTATTTCACTGCCAAAAGCATAAAGTACACAGCCGAATTGAAGCGTAAACACGACATGCCTGAAAAAGGCCAAAGTCAACATCCGAAGTCGTATGAATTTATGGGCAATTAGAATTGCGAGCAAGCCATTCGCGAAAGTGCGTTTCTTAAGAAATTTGAGCAGCCATTCCAAACGAAAATAAAAGACCAAGGACAGCAAAGAGATCAAAGAGATCATGATGTAGGTAAGAAGCCCAAGATCGTTCGCGAAAGGCATTTTTTGGAGTAGTGTAATTCCAATTGCACCTACAAGCATGGTAATAACAAACTGCGACATGCTTCCGACGAACGTCAATAAGGTGAGTTGGACTCGGTATCTCCGCTCGAAATAAAGCACTCTGCCGATAAAATTTCCGAGCATATTTGGTGTCAGCATACCAGTGACCATTCCAGCCAAAAAACTATGAAAGGTGGTTGATTTTTCACTCTTAACATCTGCACAATGCAGAGACAAGGTCCATTTTCTCCATTCCGCCCACCAATTAAGCGGCATCAATAGTAAGCCAAGGAATAAAAATGCCGGATGCTTTAGATTCAAAATCTGATGATCCAAATCCTGATTTTTAAAGCGTTGAATCAAGAAAAAAAGGAGCGTGACAAGCGCAAGCAATTTGAGGAAATTGAAGATTGTCTGCCTATTTTTTATAGCTTTAGCCAACGAAGAAATTTTGAATGGTTGAAGATAAGATTATTCTCGGAATTGACCCCGGAACCACGATTATGGGATATGGACTTGTTCATGTAAAAAAAAATGAATTGACCATGCTCAACTTCGGCATTGTGCGACTCAACAAGTTGCCCACGCACCCCGACAAGCTCAAACGGATCTTCGACCGAGTGTCGGAAATCATTCTAGAATATCATCCCGATGAATTGGCCATTGAAGCACCATTCTTTGGGAAAAATGTACAATCCATGTTAAAGCTTGGACGGGCTCAAGGAGTAGCAATCGCTGCAGGACTGAGTCACAACATTCCTTTCGAAGAGTATTCGCCAAAGCGCGTAAAGCAGGCCATTACAGGCAGCGGTAGCGCTTCAAAGGAACAAGTAGCGGCCATGTTGCAAAAGTTGCTCAAATTTGAAGAGATGCCCAAGTACCTCGATGCAACGGACGGATTGGCCGTAGCTGTATGTCACCATTTCTCGAAAGGCATTGGTGAACACAATAAGTCGAAGGGTGGTGGATGGGATTCATTCATTCGCCAAAATCCCGACCGTAAAAAGGAATAGCATGAGCGGGGAACAGCAATCCAAATTTATGCTTTGGTCCCTTTTCTCAATCGGAGGGATCTTTTTATTTGTGGTGTTCTTTCTATTGGCAGCATTTCATTATCCAGGTGGTTCAAATGCACACGTGCAAGAAGTTGGATTCAGTTGGGCTAACAATTATTGGTGCGAATTATTGGGTGAAAACGCGAAAAATGGCCTTAAAAATCTTGCGCGTCCATACGCTATGGCCGGTATGATCATACTATCTCTTTCGGTTTCCATCTTTTGGTGGAACATTCCTGCAATGGTCTATGAAAAAAGCCAAAATATCCGCGGTATGACGCGTTATTGTGGCCTATTATCTATGCTTTTCTCTGCATTAATTTTTACAGATTGGCATGATGGAATCATCTACGTCGCAGTCATTACAGGCGCTGTTTCTTTCACACTTTTATTCTATGAACTATTCCGCAACAAGCGCGACTTCCTCTCCTACTTTGGTATTGTTTGCTTGGCCTTTATTTTCGCGAATTGCATCATCTATGTGAGTAATTTCGGCATTGACTACCTACCAATTCTTCAAAAAATCACCTTCGGAATTACTTTAATTTGGATCGTCCTTGTCATTTTACAATTCAAAAAACACCCCTATTTGCAAAAGCCATGATAAAAAAGCGCAAACCCAACAAGAATATTCTTTCTCCGAAAGACTTTACAATAAGACTGATCAAATTCTTTTTGATTTCCATGATTTTCATGGGTATTTCTTTATTCATTGGAGTTATTGGCTACCGGCATTATGCCAATCTTTCATGGATTGACAGTTTCTACAATGCATCAATGATCCTTACGGGTATGGGGCCTGGGAATGTGCTAACGACGACAGGGGGCAAAGTGTTTTCATCCCTCTATGCCCTATTCAGTGGTATTGTTTTCTTAACGACGGCAGCTATTTTCATTTCGCCAATTGCGCATCGACTGCTGCATTTGATGCACGTAGATGATGAAGATGCAACAGTAGAAAATTAGAGGAAATGCATTTGATTTTTCAAGCCAAAACAACCTTTTTATTTAAAGGAAAAAGCTGATTTGACATTGTTTTTCACTTCCAACACTTCCTTTTCGATCCATTCAGGAAAGTCGAGAAGCACTTGATCATTTAAAGGTAGCCATTTCGATGCACTTATTGAATAGTCGGGTGCATCACCATAAAGCACATCTGCGCGCATGCTAATCCACTGGTGCCAAGATGTCGGTTGAAAACGAACGAAACGCGTTAATTGAGGTGCGTCGAAAAGGAATTCTGACAAGCCATCTCGGTCAAAATTGGCAACTATATTTTCTCCGACACAATCCCAGTTTTTACCATCACTCGAAATCAAAAGACCGTATGACTTCACCCATTGATCACTATTGTAACTGCCTTGCGTACAAACGCCCCAAATTGTTTTAACTTCACCTAAATCAATTTGAACCCATTGATTTTCATCACATTTCTTACTTGACCAATTTGCGTACTTCGGCTCACTGTTCAAACGCGCTAATTTCGCGGAATGATTTTTATTGAACTCACTAGAAGCTGAAAAAGCATCATCACTCAACACTCCTCTTCCCCATTGTGCATCAGCGAGCTCAGGTTTATTTCCGTTTTCAGTCAACTCCCAACCCTCGTACTCGGATACAAACCGTTGAAAATCGTTGGCCAATTCAGGTCCCTTTTTTACACTTACCATTTTCATGATTAAGCCTAGTGAAAGGGCAGTTGGTTCGGTTGCATTTACCCCCCAACCTATCCAATGATATCCTTGTTTTTTATTCGAAGCGGCAACATAATCGAGGTAATAAAGTCCTTTTGCATTCTCCCGTTCTACTTTTATGGCGTTAGAAAACGTATTTTTCAATTCAGAATTTAACACGTTATCCATGACCTCATCCACCCTAGCCTGAATGTTATTGAAGTTATCCAAAACAGGCGATAAACCTAAATAATCGAGATAATTCCTTGAAGTGACTATTGAAAATTCAGCGATGAAAAGCTGAGCGATTTGCGCCAAATTTGTTTCTATTTCTTCCGAACTGACTGCTTTTCTAAACACCAGATGTCCTGGACGATGGTTTCGTTCAAAATCGGTATTGGAAAAATGAAATTGTTGGAGGACATCATCAATAGACGAGTGATAGTCATTCGTTCGTCCAGCACTGCTTAAAGTCAAGTGCAAATAGACCTCATTGGTGATGTAATCCGAAATAAAATCAAAAGAAAGCCGAACAATGTAACCATCCACAGTAGAAACTATCCTGTAACACATTTTTCCACCTTGAGGGGTACCTGCAATATCTTTCGTTACCTTACCGGATTGTTTAAAATAGCGCTCTACACCTGTTTCAATTTCCTTGAGACATGAACGAATTGCCTCCTCGTTGTTTGCAAGCGGATCAATGATGTCAATTAAGCTATTTTCATAATCCTGAATAATTTCAGGGATTAGCACGTTGAATAAATTGAACGTAATATCGAAGGATTCAACGATTAATTCTGGATTATGAATGGTTTGTTGCACGTCAAAAATGAACTGAATTTGCTCAAATTCATAGTCAAAATGAAAGGTCCATGGGTATTTTTCCATCACCTCACTTATTGTCCCGTAACTGGCGTTTCCATTGCTATTCCAAAGCACAAGATTTTTATATTTTTTGAACTCTTTTTCATATTTCAACAAGAACTGAAATAGATTTCTTCGGGTGATCGCGAGCAATAAACCGAAGTGTTCAATCGATTTTTGGTCCTTCCAATCAGGTAAAAAGCCTACTGCCATCGATCCTGAGCCATACAAGGAAAGATGCAATGACAGCGCTGCTTTTGTAACTGCATTTTTCGGAAAAATACTGCACCATGCATAGCTTGCCATGTTTCCAATTTGCCATTGATTTTGCTTTGTTCCCCACTCTAAGCCACCTTCTGTTTGAAGTGTTTGAAGTCGCAACTTTACAAATTGTTCCAAACTGGTAAAGGCGAATTTGTGCCAATATTCTTTCGACCCCGCATTCGATGAATCACCAACAATTTTGTAATTGCTCGTTCCTCCTCCACTGTTCAAGCGCTCCATACTCATGATCCAAGTACGTGCAATCGTTAAAGAATGAAAGGCTGATAATTCTTCTTTCGAAAAGGAGACCGTTTCAGATTTTCTGGCTTCCATAGAATCCACTCCTAGAGCATAAGCCCTTGAATCCACTATTTTATCGAATTCATTTGGATGAACGCCGTATTGTTCTCCCATTAATTTTAGCACCAACTCATTGAATGTCTTGTTTCGAATTGCACTATCGATTGCCTCAACAAACCGTGTATCTATCTCAGGAAAAGGATCTTCTATCCCTAGTTCATTAGCAGTTTCGAGAATAATTTCTTTCACCTGCGCTGAGTTCAATCCCAACTTTGTCCTAGAGACAGACTCCAAAAAACGAAATTCCTCCATACTGATCTGCTTATCCTCCAAAGCAACAATGACATGCTCTTTAAATTCAGATAGTGACGTCATTTTTCTCAGTTCCTCTTGCTCCAACTTGATGCGTTCAACAGCCATTGGGTCGGGTTGAAGCAAGACCTTCCAATCAGCAGGCAATAAATGCTCGTTGGAATTCAATAAAACACGCACACCTTCGGGCAGTTCAAGATTTATATTGATCCGCTTTAATTGGTCACCATCTTCAATGTTGAGCACAATGACATTCATTTCGTTCTCAGAAACGATGTACTGATCGTAATCCCAGAGTGGATTTAATTGATCGAGAACGCCCTGTATAGCCAACTCTAATGGCTCCAAAATGAAACGGTAACAATCGTCAGTAAATGGCCAATTGATGGTTTTTCCTTTGACTTCATAAATGGGATGAGCAATTTTATTTCGAAGTTCCACGAACTTGCTAAAAAACTGATTTAAATTACACTTCTTTAAGCTTACGCCCTTCCTTGCCTGAATACATCTGTCATAAAGATTGTCTTTGTCATCAGACTCAACAACCTTCTTCAGGATATCCATGCAGGCGATGAAGTTGGCCAAGACCTCATTTTGTTGCTCTTTGCGAATTAAATCATCCAGCAAAGAAGGCTTTTGACTATCCGCGAGGTATTGACTGGTATTTCTGACCCAACCCACATAGGTTCCGACGGAAAGCGACTTTTTGCTGTTGATGATCTCTTTTTCAAGCGACATAAGATGCGTACCTGTCTCTTTATATTCCGCCAAGACGAAGGAGCACACATGCATGATTAAACTCTCACCTAGATGCAAAAGGTAACGCTGACGTGCTTCGTAAAACTTTGCTTTGGCAATGTCATCCAAGGATTTGATGAATGATTGAGGGAGTCTAGACATGTATTGTAAATTGAAAGGTATTTTGAAAATTCCTTTAAAAATAAGCACATTAAATCAATCTAGCACTTCAGTCACGAACTGCGCACTCACTTCTGTTTTCAGCAAGGCCCAAATGGCAAAGCGGCGTAAGAGCTTTTGTCTATCTACTGCTGAGCTGCGGTCATAGAAAGCATCTTCGTACAATCCAATTAAACCTTGAGGAAGTTCTGATATATTTTCGGGCTGTTTGCTTCCCTTGAATAAGTCAATCGTAGATGTAACGCAGGTAGGTGAGATCGAGGTGGGGCATGGTTTATTTGTCAATTGCACATTACTTATTTCAATAATAACTTAGTGGATAGCTAAGTTTTTATCGACGGCAAAATAGCATTAAAACAGGAAGATCATCGACTAATCCACATACAAGATTTCGGCTCAACCTTTTAGATCATTGGGTAACCACAAAAATACAATCCAATTAAAAAGACAATGACTTTCGTTAATTCCGTCATGAATGTTGGAAATTCCTCTATGCCTTTCATTTGTCGTTCTATGCCAGTTCCCACTGAAAGGTGGTGCAAACAACGAAAAAACTTTTCTTCATGATTGCCAAGAATTAAGGTAACTATGTATTCCTTTTTCAATTGCACGTAGTGCCTTACTAATCTCTACATTCAAAATCAAGTAAAATCACAATTTGAATATTTCAGTTTAATCTTTTGTTAGCATTTTAACAAAATGATAAATTGAATGTTGTCACTACACATCCCTAGGGTCTTCATTCTTGTTCAATAATAATTTTGATGTTTTAGAAATCACTGTTTTTTTGTCATTTCGAAGTGCAAATCCTTGTTTTATTTCATCGGCTGAAACCCATATTATTCGCTCATCATTTGTTGTTTTTAAAATTTGAATCGCTTCTAAATGGATTTTGTTTGACCAATTCATCTCATAAACATGAAAAACTTTTAATGATTCTTGACCATCTCTATATTGATCTTTATAAATACCCGTATTACAAATCCACTTTTTTGAATAGTCTATATAATAGAATTGATTTCCATCCAATATTCCTGAAGATACTAATTCTTCATGAAATTCTCTCCATGGATCAGACTCTCTATCTTCATCCATATCAAACCAAGACAAAAACTTTCGTAACTTAAATCGATCATAAATAAAAAGTCTAAGGTCATACAAACCATTTTCTACTTTTGTATTTGTATCTCGCTCAATTGACCAAGTTGCAAACCGATCAGACATTTTTTGCTGGTCATACTTAAAAACACCACCCACTGGTTGATATTGGTTTCGCAGACTATTATAAATTAATAAATAGTTTTCATCATGAATTTTAAGTAAATATGAAAATGACAGCCTCAATTTTTGACGTCTCTTATGAGGAAGGTAAGAAACAACAATCGTAATGAAACGTTTTCGATTATCAATGAAGAAAATAACAAAATCTAACAACAAAAGTAAACCAGAGGTTATTCCGGTAAACTTCAATTCATTGTCCAAACCATCTAAAAAAGTCAAATCAAAATTCTTGAACCAAATAAGTCCGAAACATCCAGTTAATGTAACTAACTTTATATAAACACCTACAGATTGTTTAGAATTTTCCATGTTCAAATTTAATTAATTCCATGTATACAAAAAAAATATGTCGCACTTATGTTCTTTTAGACGAGCAATCAAAAAAAGCAGTTTATTCGCTCATAACAGAATTTGATTTGGAAGAATGGAAGTTCTATGGTGAACACATGACAGTTGTTTATGGTAGACAATATAATACGTTAAATCTTGATTACCAATTAGGAGATGAAGTACAACTTACTGGGACACATTTAGGCAAAAGTGAAAATTGTGTGGCGCTCAAAGTAAATGGGTTTTATTCCTTTAATGAAATTCCCCATGTTACACTTCTCGTCAATCAAACGAACAATAGTACCCCTGTAATGTCGAATAAAATTAAAAATTGGGACGAGCTAAAAAACCAAATTATTTTAACGGGTAAATTGATTGAATTGTAGTTGTTTAATTCGTATTCATTATTACTTGAATCACTGTCATTTGTTAATTGAAATCATTGTTGTCCGACTACATCCACCTTCATGTTTTATCTAATCGCTACTAGTCTGGTTTATGTACCCCATCGGGGTCAAACCTCTGTAACCATAAGCCCTCCCGAAAGACCAATGACCCCATCGGGGTCAAACAGTTTAAATACTAAATGACTAAATCACATAAAATAAAAACCACCCCCTTACTTTAAAATCACTTCTTAAAACCAATGATTTCAATGGCTTCAAGAAGTGTAGTTAATTTTTATCGGACAACAGTAAATTAAAGTTCTGACCTAATCAAATATCTGTTTTTTTCTTAAGATAATTCAATATTTTCTGTAAAAGGCTCTTTTCATTAAACAAAGCATCTAGCGAAAGAATCAAAACGAGTGTCACTAAACTCAAGAACACGATTTTAAAGTCATCAACAATTGCAAAATATATCGCGATCACCTGAGCAAAAGTCAGGAGAATAACAGCATTATCAATTCTCTCGCTGCGCAGTTTTTCCCTGTCCTCTGACTCTAATTTTTCCTTTTTTTCTTTTTTCTCAGCCTCCAAGGACGCCAATTTTTCCAAGCCATTGATGCTGTCCAAGTATTCTTCTTTCAATTCTTTGATATTGAATTTTGCTCTTAAATTTTGAAAGAAAGAATCGATTTCATTGTAATTACTTATTAGTGTAAACACTTGATAAAATTCACCTTTGATCATCATTGCTTTCATTGATTTTAGCGATTCTGCTTCAAAATCTTCTCCGTTCACCTTTAGATCTCCGATTTTTCCTTGAAAATGATGAAATAAGTATTTTTGATTTAGCGCGAACAATACCGCTGGATAATATTTATTAATTAACTCTTTACTTCGACTTTTTGGGTTTTCGTCGTTCTTGCCTTCTAAAATAAAAGCACCTTCGTTCAAAGTATACATAGAAACGTAAGCATCCGGGGTATCAGGTATAAATTCCCAATTATTGATGACTTCATTTTTTAAGTCTGGAATGCGCAAAACATCAAAAATAAGTTGTTTATCCAACTTATTTTCTAATGAATTTTTCTGTTGAATTGAAAGATGAAGAAAATGCGGTTTTACATATCCAGCATCATGAGAAAAATTCAAAAATGATTTCGGATCTTTTTGTTTAAAGAGTGTTCGCAAAAGCTCTTCGATGAGTGTATTAAACCTCAGTCCAAAAATTTCCTTTATAGATTTTGTGGAATTCGTCAAATCATCATGCCCTTCTAATCCCTTATCCGTCCGCAACGGTTTGAAATCCAGCTTTAAATTTCCCATTGATTCAACCCTTAATAATTTATCACTTTCGGAAAGTTTAAAATACTTCTCTTCGTCACCGGGATAAAAAGGACTAGTTGTTAAAAGCTCTGAATTTAATTGAAGTTTGTTTTCGTTCGATCTGTAAAATTCAAATGTACTTCCTTTTAATTGATTCTTAATAGTGACATTTTTCTTAGAAATCGTGCAGTTGAATGACTCGCACTTATCCTCCATTTCAATGGGCGTATCGACCAAAGAGAAAGCGTATCGTTTCAAATGATCATTAAACAAATCATTGGTGCTTAAGTAAAAATTAAAACTCGACTCTTTTTTGTTGGCAAAATATCTTAAATTATTTTTGACTTTTGATAAAGTCTTGAGCATGTCATAGGCATTGTCCGCATCCCATTCTAAAACAATAGACGCGAAACCAAAGCCCACCTGAGGATTGAACGCTGAGCGATTGAAAAAAAGTTTAATTGAATCAATTTTAAACATATCCGCGACAGCCTCATCGTCAGGTCTATCAAACGAAAACTTAATTTTTCTACTCAATAACCTGCCGGCAATAGACCCAACACTATCCGTCTTGTCGGGTTGGGTTTTCTGATCTTTCAGAACAAGACTATCCGTAAAATCAATAATATGGTCCAAATACTTTTGATCCCTAAAAGAGCTATCTTTAAAAACAACCTTATGGTTATCGTTTATAAAATCAGGTGTTTGCGTAAGGTCAAGTGCATTCGGTTTTGCAATATTTTTTAAAAAAACACACACTAAAGCCCTAGCTATTTCCGTTGTATCAAATTCCCCATGATGAAGAAAAGCGCTGCTTTTGGACTTCTGGCTCTTCTCAAAATCAAAAAACTCATCTATTGCAAATTTCCCATTTGTTTCCTCAAGATTAAAGGGAATCGTCAAAATCGTATAACTCATAAATCTTTGTATTTAATGCACAGAGGCATATGTTTTCAATGCTTTGATGCTGCAAAAAGAGTCTTTTCCATTTTCCAAAACGACTGCTGTTAACCATCCACCGAAAACACAGCCTGTATCGAGTCCTGTGGCAAATGGGAATCTTTTCGGCTCTGGCTGTATAAACGGTTGGTGACCAAAATACACATGTCCAAATTTTCCAGTGTAGCGCTCTGCCCAATAGGTGTCCTCGGGGCCCTCCTCTCCTAGCCCAACAAATTTATCATTGGGGTTCAAAAACCTGATTTTGGTGATCAATTCCAATCCTTTAAATTGTTTGGCCGCTTTTTCATTGTACGGATAATTTTCTGGGAAAGGAAATTTAACCACATTTGAAATTCCACCATGCAAAAGTACAATCCCCAAATTTTCAACCTTGAACGTATAAAAGGCTTCCTTTAATTTATCAATTTCCTCTTTCGTTAATTCCGTCATGAATGTTGGAAATTCCTCTATGCCTTTCATTTGTCGTTCTATGCCAGTTCCCGCTGAAACGTGGTGCAGATAACGAAAAAACTTTTCTTCATGATTGCCAAGAATTAAGGTAACGATGTATTCCTTTGTCAATTGCACGTATCGCCTTACAACATCAACGGAATGAGGTCCCTTGTCAATGAGATCTCCAATAAAACAAATGTGATCATCAGATCGAAGAATGAGCTTTTCGAGTAACAAATCGAGTTCCTCAATGCATCCATGCACATCACCAATAATGATTACTCTCCCCATGCTTCTTCAGAAATTTTAAGAGTCTTTAAGTACTTGAAATTAAAGCGTAAATAGTTGTAAATATAAATCTTCATGAGCATATATTTATTTCCTATGATTACATTTATCCAACTAAACTGAACAGTATGATGTTTTTATGGAATGTTTTGGCGTGGTTGGGAATAATCTTTTTAATTGTCATCGCACTGGCTACAATTGGAATTGTGCTAAACAAACAGTCGAAAAGTAAAAAAGCCAATTTAAATGGAATAGAATCAGATGATCAAGACAATCCAAATAATCAGCTAAATTTAGATACGAATCGCTTTAATCAAGAAATCCTAGACGAAGCCCTTTCAAAATTGAATGCTCTAGAAGGACTTGTTATTCTCAAAAATGAAGTGAATGAATTGGTCAAATTGGTCAAATACGAAATGGAAGAAGGTGAATTTGACCATAAAACCAATGCATTTCACATGGTTTTTCTAGGAAACCCCGGTACTGGAAAAACCACTGTTGCTCGTTTACTAGCAGACATATTGAAAGGGCTTGGCCTACTAGGTAGTGGTCATCTTGTAGAAGTTGACCGCACTGCGCTCGTTGCGGGTTATATTGGACAAACCGCAGATAAAACAAAAAGTAAAGTGAATGAGGCAATGGGAGGCGTCCTATTTATTGATGAAGCGTATTCATTGGCAGGAAGAGGATCTCAAGATTTTGGAAATGAAGCTATTGAAGCCTTACTCACCGAAATGGAAAATCAACGCGGAAAATTTATTGTCATCGTCGCGGGATATGAAAAACCAATGCAACAATTTTTAAAATCCAATATTGGTTTAAAATCGCGCTTTGATAAGTTTTTCACCTTTGAAGATTACAACGCCAAAGAACTTTGGACTATTTTCAACAATCTAATCGATCAAAACAAGAAAGAACTCGCGCCAAAAGCGAAAGACATCCTTGAATCTTATATTAAAAACATTTCTGAAAATAGATATGAAGGATTTGGTAATGCGCGTGAAATCCGAAAGGTCATCGCTGAAACCTTGAAAAATCAGAAACTGCGACTTGCTGATGTGGAAAAATCAGAACGTTCCGAAGACATGAAACGTCTCATTATTGAGAAAGATGTTGAGGAATTTAAAGACTTTGAAAAGAAATATAAGCCAATGTTGGGTTACGTTCAAGTTGATTGATCGAATTTGACAAACATTAGCTTTGGTAGACTATTGAATCTAGGGAAATTATACTATTCTTCTCTGAGTCTTTGCAGTAAAAAGGGTTGAGCATTGCACCGTTTAAGTCATTTAACCTCAGAGCCACAGAGGACAAAAAACTTATTCGTTCCTATTATTGTCGGGTAGAATATTGAATGAAGGGGGTTTATTCTTTACCATTCTGCTGCTCTGCTGCAAAAAAAGAGGGGTGCCAATTTCAACAATTAACCACAGATCCACGAAGGACATGGTGTTACCTTACATTCAACACAACAGGCAGAGCTGTATCTTGTTGTACGACAGCTGCACTACCGTCGAGTTTGCCTGATTCCTGATTGAGTAGCTCGAGTACCTCCGCATAGATTTCTTGCATTTGCGTTTGATGAGAGGCATAGTAATCCATGCTCATTTCAAATTGCTTTGGCGTTACCTTGTACTTCTTGAAAATCGCCTTCCCAGACAGGATCATTGTTTCTTGAAAACGTGAAACATGACCATACTTGAGCTGAACATGCGATTCGACCAAGCTCAACTCTTTGATGATGTTTACAAATTTGTCTTTTTCAATCAGATTATTCGGTACAGGTTTTGAACCGATTTGATCCGTGCAAGAAAATAGCACAACCCACAAAAATATCCCTAGGTACTTTTTCATCCTGGATACTCAAACATAAGTCGATCACCCAATGAGTGTTCAATGAGCTTTCCATTGCTGTAGACCAAGTTTCCATTGACAAAGGTTTTACTTATTCGATAAGGAAAAGTATGTCCTTCAAATGGTGACCAGCCACATTGGTACAAAATATTTTCTTTGGTAACTGTGAAAGCACTGTTCTCGACAACCACTAAATCCGCGAAATATCCTTCACGAATATAGCCACGCTCTTTGATTCGGAATAATTCGGCTGGCGAATGGGCCATTTTCTCTACTATTTTCTCGATCGAAATCTTTCCTTGCTCCATTTTATCGAGCATGGCCATCAGTGCATGCTGAACCAAAGGCCCGCCGGATGGAGCATCAAGGTATTTACGCGATTTTTCTTCGAGCGTATGCGGTGCATGGTCTGTAGCAATGACGTCAATTCGGTTGTCCAATACCGCTTGAAAAATGGCCTCTCGGTCAATTGCTGTTTTTACCGCTGGATTCCACTTTATGGAGTTTCCTTTTTCAGCATAGTCTGCATCGGAAAACCACAAGTGGTGAATACATGCTTCCGCTGTAATTTTCTTTTGAGCAAGTGGGATCGTGTTATCAAAAAGCGACAATTCCTTCGCTGTAGAAATGTGTAGGACATGCAAGCGTGCACCGTGTTTTTTCGCCAAGCGCACCGCCAATTCCGACGAACGGTAACACGCCTCTTCACTGCGAATCAAGGGATGCATTTCTATAGGAATATCTTCACCGTATTTTTCTTTAGAGGCTGCCAAATTTGCACGCACTGTCGCTTCGTCTTCGCAATGCGTTGCAATCAAAATGGGCGGAACGCGTTCGAACAAACCGCGCAAAGTGTCTTCATTGTCGACGAGCATGTTTCCAGTTGATGACCCCATAAACACCTTTACCCCGCATACTTTTGTTCCATCCGTTTTAAGTACTTCCTCCAGGTTGTCGTTGGACGCACCCATGAAGAACGAAAAATTCGCAATGGACGATCGTGCTGCAATTTGATATTTATCTTCAAGCAATCCCTGTGTCAAGGCATTCGGAACAGTATTCGGCATCTCCATAAAGGAAGTGATTCCGCCTGCAACTGCAGCGCGAGCTTCAGAAGCAATTGTTGCTTTGTGGGTTAAGCCAGGCTCACGGAAATGCACCTGATCATCGATACATCCTGGCAATAAGTAGTTTCCATTTAACTCAATATCGATAGCTCTGCCATCGTAAGAAATTTGGGGAGAGATACGCTCTATCCGACCATTTTTGACCAATACATCAGCAATTGTATCTGTACCTTCGTTAATTATGCGTGCGTTTCGTAGAATGGTTGTAGTGCTCATATTTTCATTTTGCGCATTTTCCAGACACCAAAAAATGCTTCTTTAAAGATCCCTGAACTCATTTTCGATTCACCGTATTGGCGATCGATAAAGGTAATTGGAACCTCTTTGACTTTGAATCCATGTTTTACCGCAGCGTATTTCATGCAAATTTGAAATGCATAACCTACAAATGGAATGGAGTCAAGGTGAATCGTTTCCAATACTTTTCTTCTGTAGCATTTAAATCCGGCAGTGGTATCACGAATACCAATCCACAAGATCAATCGGACGTAAACACTGGCGAAGTAAGACATCAAGATGCGCTTTAAAGGCCAATTCGACACTTTTCCACCCTTACAGTAACGCGATCCGATACTCACATCTGCACCATCCACACAGGCCTGATATAAGCGAATCAAATCTTCGGGGTTGTGCGAAAAATCACAATCCATCTCAAACAAGAAATCGTATCCCTTGGAGATGCCCCATTTGAATCCATGAATATACGCTGTCCCAAGACCTAGTTTTCCTTGACGTTCCTCGATGAACACACGACCTGGAAATTCTTCTTGGAGCGATTTAATTTTTTGAGCCGTACCATCCGGTGAATTGTCATCTACGTATAAAATATGGAAGTCTTTTTCAAAAGCCATAACTACACGTGTCATTCGTTCGACATTATCGATTTCGTTGTATGTTGGAATTATAACGAGTGCGTCAGACATGGTAAATTAAATGCGCAACTAAAATACGGATTATTGACTGAATCAATGTTAATTTATGTCAAATGCCGTGAGATTTGTACTTTTACAAGAACGGCAAACCACATGAAATCTATCCTGACGGTCCTACTTTCTTTTTATACCCTCGTTGCCATCACGCAGGAGCAAAAGAACATTGAATTACTGGATCATTGGTTCACGGATACCCTGGTCACCTCATCCACTTCCGTTAGGTATAGTGGCTGTTGGGGGTTCACACGAAATGGGATCGAATATGCCATAATTGGTTCTACGGAAGGTACTCATTTCTTTCGATTAAGTTCCTCAAACACCTTGGTTCCTTGTGGTTTTATCGAAGGGAGATTTTCTTCGCCACAAGTTATCCACCGCGAATTTAAAACCTATGGCAACTATGCCTATTCCGTTTGTGATGAAGGCAATAGCTCTCTGCAAATCATCGACTTGAATTATTTACCTGATTCTGTTGTGAAGGTTGCTGACCTGCAAGATGCTCGTTTTGGAAAAACACACAACCTCACTATGGATACCGCAAATGCGCTTCTTTATGCCTGTCTTGTTACGCCGATCAGCAGCGGAATAAATTTATCACTGGTTCCCTTGCGCGTATTTTCTCTTCAAGACCCTTTGAATCCGGTTTTACTATGGGAAGGTCCTGGAGACATCCCAGAAGTGCACGACTGTTACGTGCGCAATAATATGGCCATATTGAATTGCGGAATGGATGGGCTTCGCGTATATGATTTTGCCAATCCTAGTGCACCCATCTACAAAAGCAATCTCACCTTCTATCAAGACCAAGGTTACAATCACCAAGGGTGCTTAAGTCCTGATGGTTTAACGTATGTTTTTGCCGATGAAACCAATGGCAAACGCATAAAGAAATGTAGCGTATCTGCTAACTTTGACATAGAAGTCAATGGCTATTTCGGAACAAAATGGCAAGAAGGAAGCGTGCCTCACAACTTAATGATTACAAATGAATTTGCCTTTGTTGCTCACTACAATGAAGGGCTTCGTATTTACGACATTCGCGCTACGTTTCCGCGTGAAATAGGTTCTTACGACACCTATACGACGGAGTCAACATTCAAAATGAATGGCGCTTGGGGTGTTTACTCGGACTATCCATCTCAACGTATTGTGGTATCAGACCGTCAAAATGGATTGTTTCTATTTCAATTCAATCGTGCACTCTTTGAAGTACCCTCTGACACCACATTCATCCTCTACCCCAATCCAATTCGAACAGGAGAGAGTTTTACCGTGCGAACGCCGGGAGACCAACTGTCAGAATTTAGTGTTCAGGTATATGATCAATTGGGGCAGATTCTTGCGGAACAAGCGGTGAGCAAGGCCAGTTTTTTAGCCTTCGATGCTCCAGCTACAGCGGGGATTTATTGCATTAAAATTGCCTACACCAATTACCTAGGAGAAGCTGATTGTGCCGTTCGATGGCTTACCGTAACGAATTAAATGCGGAGTTAACAGCATCCATGATTAAATCCTGCTCAAATCCACGTGAGCTCAAAAAGCGAATAATCTTTGCTTTGCGTTTCCACACATCGTTTTCACGTTCTGTTTCTCGAAATTTTCTCTCGGCCAAGGCAATGATGGTCTGTCCATAAACATCCAAATCAATCGATTGAATGGCATCTTTGATTAACTCATCATTGATTCTTCGCAGACGCAGCTCCATTCGTATGCGGATGCGTCCCCACTGATTGAAACGAAATTTACCCGATACAAAGGAATGTGCGAAGCGAACATCATCCAAGAATTGGCTGCTGCGCAACTCCTCAATAATTTCCGACGACTGAACATCCGTAAGTACATATTCACGGAGTTTGGCTTCGACCTCGGAGGTACAACGATCTCTGTAGGCGCAATACACTTCCATTCGGACCTTGATTTCCGGGACAGTAAAAGTTGATTTATCCTTTGGTTCAGATCGAGATTTCCTCATTCTGCTTATCCACAAAAGTGTATTGGAGCAAGTGATTGTTGGTTACTCCGCGCACAGGAATCCACTTCTTGTAGGCAAAGAACCATTTCAATTGACGTGAGAACAATCCCTTTTTGAAATATGCTTCCAAGTAGGGGTGCACATGAAGGGTCAAATGAGGTACTTTTCGGTCTGAAATCAAGTACTTCAAGTTCGACTCAATTTCTTCGGCGAACAAAATACTTGCTTGAACCTCACCCGTTCCGTTGCATGTTGGACATTTTTCAGACGTTTTGATGTCAGTTTCTGGACGAACACGTTGACGCGTAATTTCAATCACCCCGAATTTTGATGGAGGAAGGATGTTGTGTTTCGCTCGATCAGAAAGCATCAATGACTTAAGTTTGTCAAACAAGGCCTTGTTGTTTTCACGGTCGTGCATATCGATAAAGTCGATGCAGATGATGCCGCCCATATCCCGCAATTGCAGTACGCGAGCGATTTCTTCCGCAGCTTCCAAATTCGTTAGTACGGCATTGTTTTCCTGACCTTCAGCACCTTTTCTGTTCCCACTATTGACATCGATTACATGCATTGCCTCCGTGTGCTCAATAATGAGGTAACCTCCACTTGGAAGTGGCACCTTCTTGCCGAACAAGGCTTTGATTTGCTTGTTGATTCCGAAACGCTCAAAAATCTTTATTTTGCTGTCGTAAAAGCGAATAATATTCTCCCTTCCCGGAGCAATTCCAGCCACATAATCCTTTAAGTCGGCAAACAGCTTCTCATCGTTGACATGAATGTTGGAGAAATCGGCATTCAACAAGTCCCTAAGGATAGATGACGTTTTATTGATTTCGCCCAATACTCTGCGAGGAGGAGTCGCATCTTTTAGCGTTGCATGCATGGTTTTCCACTTCTCGAGCAAGTTTTTTAAATCTTGATCGAGTTGTTCAACCTTTTTATTCTCTGCCACCGTGCGAATAATCACCCCAAAGTTTTTTGGTTTGATCGATTCCATCAAATCTTTTAAGCGATCTTTTTCATCTGCTTCTTTGATTTTCTGTGACACAGAAATTTTATCCGAAAATGGCACAAGTACAAGGTACCTTCCTGCAAGAGTTATTTCCGCACAGAGGCGCGGGCCTTTGCTGGAGATAGGCTCCTTAGCGATTTGTACAAGAATAGGTTGTGAAGATGAAATAATTTGATCAATTTTTCCATCTTTAGGAATGTCCTTTTCACCTTTAAAATAAAGGAGATCAGAGACATTCTGCTTGCCATGCAAGGTGTCTTTTGTAAATTTATTGAGCGAGCTGAATTGAGGACCTAAATCGAGGTAATGCAAGAATGCATCCTTTTCGTATCCGACATCAACAAACGCCGCGTTGAGACTGGGAACAACCTTTCTTACCTTACCTAGGTATATATCGCCAACGGCGAAATCGGTATTTCCCTGTTCTTCGTGTAATTCAATAAGCTTACCGTCCCGTAACAAAGCAAGCCAAATACCTCCAGGTCGGGCATCGACTACCAGTTCTAAACTCACGAAAGCTGTTTTAAGTTAATGAAATAGGAAAAACTTAGCGGGCACCTCCCGCTAAGCTCCTAAAAAAATATGAATGTCGTAACAGGTGTTACTTCTTCTTGTGACGATTCTTCCGCAATCTTTTCTTGCGTTTGTGCGTCGCCATCTTATGTCTTTTTCTCTTTTTACCGCTTGGCATAATCTTATATTTAAGTTATTATATTCGAATGTATTCGGTGCTTTTCACTTAAAAAAAACACTCCCGCTAGTTAAAACGGGAGTGCAAAGATAAGGATTTCATCCGAATTTCAAACAACTCGAACAAAGAACATTTTTATTTCACAACAACTTTACTTTTCACTTCCTCAACAAAAGTTTTTGCTGGCTTGAATGATGGGATGTTGTGTGCGGGAATAATGATGGTCGTGTTTTTCGAAATGTTACGGCCAGTTTTTTCAGCACGCTCTTTCACGATAAAACTACCGAAACCTCTCAAGTACACATTTTGACCATCTGCTAAAGATGATTTGATGGATGTCATAAACGCTTCCACAGCCTTTAAGGCCTCTGCTCTTTCAAGCCCAGTAGTGTCAGCAATATCCGCTACGATGTCTGCTTTAGTCATGTTGTTTTAATTTTAGTTTTTATTTTTTTGTTTATTGCAGTTATGCTACAAATGTAACTTACTTAAAGATTATACCTTTGTTATGACTCGTTTAAATTTAGATTTTTCCCCTAATGACTGATTTTCATCTACTAATAGCCGATTGGTATAGACAAACAAAACGAGACTTGCCTTGGAGAGAGACAAATGACCCCTATTTCATCTGGTTATCGGAGGTTATTTTACAGCAAACACGTGTTGATCAAGGTATTTCCTATTACTACCGCTTCATTGAACGCTTTCCCACCTTAAAAGATTTGGCAGATGCGGATTTACAAACCATTCTGAATCATTGGCAAGGCTTGGGCTATTACAGTAGAGCGCGAAACTTGCATCAAACGGCAAAATTTATTTCCTCCGAACTCAATGGTGTTTTCCCGGAATCTTACGCCGAACTCATCAAGCTTAAAGGAATAGGTCCGTATACAGCAGCAGCGGTTGCCTCATTTGCCTTTAATGAAAATGTGCCTGTTGTCGATGGCAATGTGTACCGCGTCCTTTCTAGACATTTTGACATTGAGGCAGCTATAAATTCTACAACAGGCGTAAAACTGTTTAAATCATTGGCGGAAACCTTGATTGACCCAAAGCGGCCTGCACTGCACAACCAAGCCATTATGGAGTTTGGTGCACTCCATTGCACCCCGAAAAAACCAAAATGCTCCACGTGCGTATTGCAAGGAAGCTGCCTCACCTTTGCCAACAAAACCATCAACGAACGTCCAGTGAAAACAAAGAAACAAGCCGTAAGAAATCGCTTTTTTCACTACCTAATTTTCAACATAGAAGGAAATACATACCTTCAGCAACGCAAAGGACGCGATATCTGGGAGGAACTTTATCAATTTCCATTGGTTGAAACGGAAAGCGACGGCCCTTTAGACGTTTCGCACAGTGCGCACCTCGACCATATTGTTGAGATTTCATCCCCCCTCACCCACTTGCTCTCACACCAACGCATTACTGCCCGGTTTTACCACATCGTTCCTTCCGAAGTCAAACCCGAAACCGACTGGATATTGATTCAAAATTCTGCCATTCAAGATTTTCCAATTCCTCGTCTCATCGACAAATACCTCGAAGCACATCCGCTGTGATCACCAACAAATCTGTGTGTTGAATTATTCATGATACGCCAAAAAACTCTCAGTGATTAATGTATATTTGTGATTCAAAGCAAATCTTATGGCAGGAAGTGTAAATAAAGTGATTTTAATTGGCAACGTTGGAAAGGATCCTGAGGTTCACCGCTTACAAAACGGAACCGTGAAGGCCACTTTTTCCATGGCCACATCTGAAACCTACACCGATAAAGAAACGGGCGAGAAAAAGGAAATCACTGATTGGCATGACATCGTATTGTGGCGTCGTCTGGCAGAAATCACAGAAAAATATGTAAAAAAGGGATATAAAATTTATGTTGAGGGCAAATTAAAAAAGAGGACGTATCAGGACAAAGAAGGAAATACAAGGTATGCCTTAGATATTGTTGCCGATGAGATGACCATACTCTCAAAGCCGGACAATGTACATACTCAAACAAGTCAAGCTCCATATTCAAATGAAGGAACACCTCCTGCACTCCCTCCAATGAGCGACAATTCGCAAAGTGAAGGTCCAGATGAGGTACTTCCTTTTTAATTCTTTTACTGCACACATTGAATACCACAACACATTGGCAACCTTTCATTTTTAACGTACAATGATTTACTTAATTGTCATCATCATTGTATTGCTTTGTATGTCGGCACTGGCATCCGGATCCGAAAGCGCATTCTTTTCGCTTAGTCCAACAGAGAAAGAGGCATTGAGGCAAGATGAAAGCAAATCTGCAAAAATTGCATTGGAACTGCTGGATGACCCAAAAGAGATTTTGGCGACTTTATTAATTGCCAACAACTTCGTCAATATTGGAATTGTCATCATCTCAACAGCGCTGTTAAATGACTTCTTTCCGAACACCAGCACAAATCCTTCGATTCGTTTTCTGATCGAAGTGGTCGGGATCACCTTGACGATCTTGTTGTTTGGCGAAGTGGTGCCAAAAATTTACTCAACGAAGAACGCCTTGTTCATGGCGCGAACCATGGCGCAACCAATCAACTTTATTCGCAGATTACCCCCCATCTCATGGTTGAAATGGCTTTTGGTGAATGGAACGAAAATCATTCAGAAACGTGCGCGCAAACATGGTATCAACATCTCATCCGATGAACTCGAACAGGCCATTGCCTTGACAAAAGAAGAGCATACAAGTGAGGAAGAACATAAGATCTTGGAAGGCATCATTCGTTTTGGAAGTACCGAATGTTGTCAGATCATGTGTCCGCGTCTCGATATCATTGCATTAAAGGAAACACAACCCTTCTCGGAAGTACTCAAGGTGATCCAAGAAAATGGGTATTCTAGGGTTCCAGTTTATAAAGATTCTGTGGACAATGTGATTGGAATCCTATATATAAAAGATCTGCTTCCACATTTAGATAAATCTGAAGAATTTGAATGGAATACGCTTTTGCGCAAACCTATGTTTGTTCCGGAAAATAAAAAAATTGACGACTTGCTAAAAGATTTTCAGGAAGTGAAAATGCACATGGCGGTGGTTGTCGATGAATATGGGGGTGCAAGTGGTATTATTACCTTGGATGACATCTTAGAGGAAATTGTTGGAGACATCACCGACGAATACGATGTGGCAGATGTCGTTTACACAAAAATAGATGAACAAACTTACCTGTTTGAAGGAAGGACCTCTTTGGTTGATTTCTATAAGGTAATGGACATCGACGGACGAGAATTCGATGCGCTGAAAGGCGAATCTGAAACCTTGGGAGGATTTATCGTTGAAAACGCTGAACGCATTTTGCGGAACAATGAATTCATTACGGTCGGACCAATTAAACTTATTGTTGACTCCTCCGACAAACGTCGCATAAAACTGGTTAAAGCAATCGTTCCTAAAGAAGATTAACATGAAAGTATTTGCATTAATGATGGTCATCTTGCTTTTTATTACCTCATGTGGAGACGAGTTGCTGATTCCAAAGCCCCCTACCTACTTAAGGTCAGAGCTACCTTCACATGAATATGTACATTATACGAGTGGCTGTGGATATCACTTTGACATTTCAAAACAATATGAAGTGAAAGATGTTGCAGCGCAGCCAGGCCAAACCAACTTCACGTGCCATAAAGACATTGATTTGGGTCCCTTAAATGGAATGATCCATTTTTCCTACATAAGCATGCAAGAACCACTTGCGAAGTATGTGAATTATGCCAATGACAAGGTAGAAGAACACAAACTCAAAGCAACGGCAATCAACGATTCGAATATCATCCGTTCAGATGCACGCGTCTTTGGGACCATTTTTGAGCTGCAGGGAGATGTCGCATCACCCTTTCAATTTTACCTGACAGACTCAACGACAACCTTTGTGAGTGGTGTTGTCTATTTCAACACACCCCCAAACTACGATTCACTGCGGCCAAGTTTAAACTATTTAAAGACAGACTTGCTTCGCATGATCAATACCTTTGAATGGAAATGAATAACGTAACCATTGCATTGGGTAGCAATCAAGGTAATCGCGAACATTTTATAAAAGAAGCAATTCAAGGCATTACTGAAAAAATTGGGCAGCTCCAATTGTGTTCGCCTTTCTACGAAAACAAAGCACAAGGATTTGAATCAAAAAACCTGTTTCTAAATGGGTGCATCGTTGTTCAAACGACAATGGAACCAAAGGACATTTTGATTGCGCTTAAAGAGATTGAAAGTCATCTTGGTCGAGTAAAAAACCCAAGCCGTGCTTACGTCTCACGCCCAATAGATTTGGACATCATCCTATTTGAAAATAAAATTTTGCAGCATAGCGATTTGTGCATTCCGCATCCTCGATTTCGCGAGAGAATCTTCGTGTTAAGGCCGCTTTGCGACATTCAACCCAATGCAATTGACCCGGTTAGTTGTAAATCAGTCATGGAACTGACCTTAGAGTGCTCAGACAAAAGCGAATTAACTATTTATGAATTAAAATAGAACAATTAATAAATATGCTCTACAAATTATACAACATCAATTTTATTGCGTAATATTGTCCCGAAATTTAGTAAAGAACAAATAAAACACTATGAAAAATCAAAGCATTAAAGTCTTGGCTTTCGCGGTGGTTGCAGGTAGCCTTCTATCGAGCTGTGACCTTTTGAAAGACCTTCAATACAAAGTAACGCCAAGCCCACTTGAAATGCACGGAGATTCTGTCCGTGTGAGAGTTGAAGTAACTTTCCCGGAGAAAGGGATTAAGAAAAAAGCGAGTGCTGAAATCACTCCAATGTTAGGAAGTACAGCGTTAAAAACTGTTACTGTACTTGGAGAAAAAGCGACTGGTAACGGATCGGTTATTCAGTATAAGCCAGGAGGAAAAATGGTTTACGAAGATGTTACCGTTTACAAAGCAGACATGGAAAATGCTGATTTGAAAGTAACTGGAAAAGTATATAAAGGAGGTAAAGAAAAAGAAGGTGCATTTACAGACACTAAAATTGCTGATGCAACGATTATCACTCCATACCTTGTAAACAAAGATTTCAAAGTGATTTTCGCTAAAGACGAATTCAAGCGAGTAACTCCAGAAATTTTTGTTTCTCAATTGAACTTTGACAAAGGGAAATCTTTGGTGAAAGCGACTGAGTTGAAAGAGAAAGACATCACTGATTACGCTGCTTGGTTGGTTGCTGCACAAGCGAATGCCCGTATTGCAATCAAAACAATTGACGTCGTGGGTTATGCTTCACCTGAAGGAGAAGAAGATAAAAACAATTCATTGTCTACAGAGCGTGCTGAGGCAGGAAAGAAAGCAATGATTGATCTTGCGAAAAAAGCAAAGAACACAATTGCACAAGGTGAAGTATACGTATTGAATGGTAAAGGAGAAGACTTCATTGGTTTCAAAAAAGAGTTGAGTACTTCTACAATGAACGAAGACGAGAAGAACTTGGTGATCCGCGTTCTTGAAAAAGTGGCGGATCCAGCTCAACGTGAGATTGAAATGCGCAACATGGCGGTAACATTTACTTACCTAGACAAAAACATCTTCCCGAAATTGAGAAGAAGTGAAGTGATCGTAAACTACGATCTTACTGGTTATACTGACGAAGAATTGAAAGCACTTGCTGCTTCAACTCCAGATTCATTGGATCTTGAAGAATTGTTGTTCACTGCTACATTGGTGAAAGACATGAACCAGAAGTTGGCGATCTACAACGTAGCTTGTAAAAACTATCCAAATGACAACCGCGCATACAACAATGCAGGAGCTGTATTGTACATGCAAAACAAAATGGATGAAGCAAAAGCGAAGTTTGAGAAAGCAAACAGCATCAAAGACAATGCGATTTCTAAAAACAACTTGGCCGCAATCGCTGGAGTTAAAGGTGACCGAGCTAAAGCAAAACAATTGCTTGGACAAGCGAAAGGTGCTGGATCAGAAGTGAACTACAATATGGGGATTATTCACATCCAAAACGGAAGCTATGCTGATGCGGTTTCAAGCTTTGGTTCTGAAAAATCATTCAACTCATCACTTGCTCAACTCTTGAACGGGAACGCAGAAGGAGCAATGAAATCAATCGATGCTTCATCTGACAAAGATTCAGCTCAAGGGTACTACTTGAAAGCTGTTGCTGCTGCACGTTCTAACAATGCAGACGCAGCTGCAAGCAACTTGAAAAATGCCATCGCGAAAGACGGTTCAATGAAAGGCAAAGCAGCAAACGATCGTGAATTCTTGAAATTCGCTGACAACGCAGCATTTATGGCAGTGGTGAAATAATCCACTCCTCACAATACAAAAGAATCCCGCTGGAATAGCGGGATTTTTTTTTGTGTTCATTTTTGAATTAGCGACTCACAACGTGAAGGCAGGTTTGCCAGACCTCATAGGTTACCCAACATTTTTTCTCTTTTCGAAGTTCAAACAAGGAGTGCATGAGCATTTGTCCTAAATAATGTACTTCCCCTTCCGATAGTGGATGTTCGGCGAAAAATGTCTTATAGGACAGGTCAAATGTTGTTCCGTGAAGGTGCGGGCTATTGCGCACCGAGTTTCTATTTCTGCGTTGTAAACGACGAATGGATTCCTCTGTTCGCAGCACTGAAGTAACAGTAAAACGGGTGCATTCCAATCCCGTATTTTCCAATTTCCGCTGAAAGCGTTCCCCAATTTCTATCAACAGCTCATGAGCATCCTGAACCAAATAGGGGTATGAGTAATACATGGTATCAAGAACATAATAGTCGTTCTGTTTCAATTCCTTCAAGATTCCTTGACTCACTAATCTATCAATGTCTCTTTTATTTTTTAGAATCAATGGAATGCCATGTTGCCTTGAATGTTCTACATAAGTCCAAAGCTGATCGCGCAATTCTCGCTCGTACTGAACATCTGGAATACACTTCTTAAAACCCCTGTTTTGAAGAAGTCTTTTGTTCCCATGAGTAAACTTTCGCCACCGTAAAAAACTATGACTGCCATTTAATGCTATCACAAGTCCACCTGCTAGCGCGAGAACTGCAATACCACCAAATAGAAACTTACGTGTAGAATGCTTCACAAAATTCGTTTCAGATTCGTGTGCTATAACTTGCTTGCCCAAAAGCGATACAAGTACTCTTGTTCGCGTTGACCGGGTGTTGGCGTTAGCGAAAATGGAATCTTGAGGATCGATAAATCCATCAGTGTTGAATACCCGCAACGTGAAATCACCTTTTTCGCTTTTCCGATTTCAATATCACATCTCTTCCAATCCGACGAACTTAGTACTGGAATAGTCAATTCACCAAAGTTCTTTAAGACATCCGGAGCAGCGATGACGAGCATATTTACCGAATCTTGACTATTCTTCGTTTGTTCACGGATAAATTGTTCGGCATACACCTGCGGACCACTTGCAATGATGACAGTATCAATTGTTTTGACGACCGAGATTGGATTCAGTTGAAAACGAGACAAGGCACCGATGTAGGAGCAGTTGAAGCCCTTTGTGTTCCGGCTCAAATCTCCCGCAAGTGAAGAATCTGTCGTATCAGGAATCCAGATTTCGTCAAAGTTCCTTAACAATTTTTCATGCATTTTCTGAACCCATCCTTCATACCACCGAACAGGTAGATTGAGTTGATGAGTAAGAAAAATTGAGGACACCTGTTTCGAACGAAAACCATAACGTTGATCTGAAATCACAACATCAATGGCCAACTCCTTGACCAATTGCTCCGTTTGTTCATGTTCGTCTAACAAACGTTTTTTTAACCGTTTAAATTGTCTTGCCAAATCAAGTGAAAAGTTTCCTTTTCCATGAAATACAAAGGGGTATCCTTCATGATTCACCAATTCAATCGATGGGAAATAAGCGCGTAAAATATCGCCTTGTTCCGCTGAAACTGCAGCGAAAACAGTATTTCCATTTTCCAGAAAAGTATTGATTAAAGGAATACACCGCGCGACATGTCCTAAGCCCCAATTGAGAGGAGAAATAAGAATTCTTTTTTGCTGAATCGCATTTGGAAGCATGCAACGAAGATACAAAAACACGCTGTTATCCGATGATTCGCTATGGAATAGAAGAAATTATCCCCTACTTTTTCATTCTCATACTCAACTTTATGTATCTTTAACCTTCAAATAATTGAAACCATCACAAACTATGTCAGATAACAACGAATTCAGCAAATTTGCCACGAAGCACCTCGGATTAACGAGCATGCACGTCGGTCATTACATTGAGTCATCAATGACCCCATACATTATCGAGGAACGTCCGATGAATATGACACAAATGGATGTGTTCTCGCGTTTGATGATGGATAGAATCATCTTCCTTGGAACAGGAATCAATGACAACATCGCCAACATCATCAACGCACAGTTGTTGTTTTTGGAATCTGTTGATCCAAAAAAAGACATTCAAATTTACTTGAACTCACCAGGCGGATCTGTTTATGCAGGATTGGGTATTTATGATACGATACAATACATCAAGCCAGATGTTGCAACAATTTGCACAGGAATGGCAGCATCAATGGGTGCTGTGCTTATGTGCGCAGGAACTGAAGGTAAGCGTTCGATCTTGAAACATGCACGGGTGATGATTCACCAGCCATTGGGAGGTGCACAAGGACAAGCATCTGACATTGAAATCACAGCGCGAGAAATTCAAAAGTTGAAAAAAGAATTGTACGACATTATTGCGTTCCATTCACACCAAACATACGATAAAGTATGGGCAGATTCAGACCGTGACTACTGGATGACGGCTGAAGAAGCAAAGGCCTACGGAATGGTTGACGAAGTTTTGACACGCAATCCTAAGTAATAACCGATTTATAACACCTCCCGAAAAAGTGGTGTTTTTTCTGACTTATATTCTATGTCAAAAAAAAATGAAACAAATTGTTCATTCTGTGGACGATCAAGAAGTGAAGTAGGTATTCTGATTGCAGGGGTTTCTGGGCATATATGCGATAGTTGCGTAAAGCAAGCGCACACCATCATTCGCGAGGAAGATGTGAACGAGAAAAGTATTCCCAGCGATTCGAAAGTAACCATCCTCAAGCCGATAGAAATCAAAGGAAAACTAGACGAGTATGTCATCGGACAGGATGATGCTAAAAAGGTACTTTCCGTTGCCGTATACAACCATTACAAGCGCTTGAATCAGGTCGTTGACAAAAATGAAATTGAAATTGAAAAATCAAATGTCATCTTGGTCGGTCGCACAGGTACAGGAAAAACCCTATTGGCGAAGACCATTGCCAAGATGCTCAATGTTCCATTTTGTATCGCTGATGCGACCGTGCTCACGGAAGCAGGATATGTAGGTGAAGATGTTGAAAGTATTCTGTCTCGATTGTTACAGTCGGCCGACTACAATGTCACTGCCGCGCAACAAGGGATTGTTTTCATTGACGAAATTGACAAGATTGCACGTAAAAGTGACAACCCATCAATCACGAGAGATGTTTCGGGTGAAGGGGTTCAACAAGCACTTTTGAAATTATTGGAGGGTGCAACAGTAAACGTACCGCCTCAAGGAGGTCGCAAGCACCCTGAGCAAAAGATGATTCAAATTGACACCAAGAATATACTCTTCATTTGTGGAGGTGCATTTGATGGGATTGAAAAGATCATCGCGAACCGCGTGAACCGCCAGACTATTGGGTTTTCGGCTGTTGAAGAAGAACTTGTAGAACAAGACAGTTTACTCAAATACCTCAATCCAACGGACGTGAAGACATTTGGATTGATTCCCGAATTAATTGGTCGTTTCCCCGTGTTGACCTACTTAGAGCCATTGGACATTGCCAGTTTGAAACGCATCTTGACTGAACCGAAAAATGCGCTCGTGAAGCAATATGTTTCTTTGTTCAAAATTGATAGTGTAAAACTGCAATTTGATGCAGATGTATTGGATTTCATTGTGACCAAAGCAATTGAGTTCAAACTTGGTGCACGTGGACTGCGATCGATTTGCGAAGCAATTCTCACTGATGCCATGTACGAATTGCCTTCTGGAAATGATACTGAATTCCGTGTCACCTTGGAATACGCAAAAGCCCAATTTTTGAAATCAAAATTGGCAAAATTGCGGGTTGCTTAAAGATGAAATCGTTTCTTTAAGAAAACTGAAATTTACAGTACTTGATCACACTCCCGCGAGCAGTAAACAACTGTTCATAGTGCGTTTTAATGTGAAAGATTTCACGCGTAACAGGATCGATTGTTTCAGGAAGACTTCCGTATAAATCCCAAGTCAATTCAAGGCATTTGTACCCCTGCTCCTTGATTTGCTCTTCTGTATATTCAAACAAGATATCAGAATCCGTTTTCATATGGACGATGCCTCCAGGCTTTAGAATTCGGCGATAACGTTCAATGAAAATGGGTGATGAAAGTCTCTTTCGCGGTTTTTTTGGTTGAGGATCTGAAAAGGTCAACCAGATTTCATCCACTTCATTTTCAAGGAAATAATCGTGTATGAAATCAATCTTCATTCTCAAAAAGGCCACATTCGTTTTATTCTGGTCCAAGGCTTCCTTTGCTCCGATGTACATTCGAGCACCTTTAATATCGACACCGATGAAATTTTTATTCGGAAAATGATTCGCTAAACCGAGGCTATACTCCCCTTTACCACAACCCAACTCCAAGACAATTGGATTGTCATTTTTAAACACTTCTGAGCGCCATTTCCCTTTTAAATCCGACGCTACACCTACCTCAGGCTCGAAGACATTGGAAAATCCCTTCATCAATTCAAACCGACGTAACTTATCCTTTCCCATGGCACAAAGTTACACAGAGACCGTTAAATGAATCACGTATCCTGTATGTTTTCGCATGTTCATTACCGTTCCACCTTCAAAAATCAAGTATTGTCCACGAATTCCTTTTAGTGCTAATGAAATCGATGGTGCCTTGTCAAATCCGATGCTTTTCACCTTTTCCGGATATTGGTCCACAGGGTAATTCAACGAAATCAGGGTGTCATCTTCCGAAAAGTAGGTCGTTAAATCGGATGGTAACTCATCGTGCAAGCGCCATTTTTCGTCCAGCAAATCAATGGTCTCATCGGTTTCATTCTTTAGCATGCGTTGCCAATTTGTTTTGTCCGTGAAAAAATCCTTCAGCGCCACTTCCAGCATTCCTGCCTCATAGCGATTTGGTGTTTCGGCCAGAATAATTGCTTGTGCTGCACCTTGATCAATCCATCTTGTTGGCACTTGTGTGCCTCTTGTTACGCCCACCTTTACAGCATCTGTAGCGGCTAAATAGACGATATGAGGCACATTGTGGTGTTTTTCTTCCCATTCAGGATCGCGGCCTTCCCCTAAGTGTGCGCGACACAATTCGGGGCGAATGATACACTCGGCAGCATCTGGTGAAGAGGTAAAACAGGGATAGCAAAAGCCATCACCAAAAGACTTATTCGTGTTTTTACCACAAGAAGAGCAAATGATTTGACCATTCCATTCGAAATGCAATGTCTTTCCGATCAGGGCATTCATGTCTACGTCCTCATTCAGCGACAAGGTATACTTCACCTTTTCACCCAAGGAGACGCGCATTTTTTTCAGCGTACCCGAATACATTACTTCTCTGGAAGGATTTGCATTTTGTCCGCGAAATGGTAGCAGTAATCCCGAAGATCTTCCGCGATCAAATGTTCTCCAGTCGCTTTTTCGAAGGTATCGGCCATCGTCAATAGGGTTTGATGGAAAAATTGCTTCATTTCATCAATGGTCAATTCCTTCGTCCAAAGGTCAATTTTCATTGTGTTGTTTTGCGCCGGATCCCAAATCGATAGCATGAACGCTTTCGCCGCAGCATCTTTTACTCCACCATCGCTGGCACTCCATTTCATTGCCACGGGCAAATTGTTCTCATTCAATCCAACCTTGATATCGATTTCCGAGGTTTTCACGATTTTGTCCTCCATGATTTTAATCTATTTCGTATTCTACAATAATTTCCGTGTACGGAATATTCATCAACTCCTCCACAGTAATGTCTTTCACTTCCATGTACTTACGCACCATTCTCCACCCAAGAAACTGACCGAGACGATCCGGACCTTTTTCAGGTAAACCAGGCGTGAAAGGCCCTTCATTCAAGAGATTCGTTTTATTGAGTTCATCTATTTTGAAGAGCATTTTTTGATCCACCAAATACTTCCAAAGTGAATATTCATTTTCCAAGGCCCACGTGTAGTCTACTTCTGAATATCTAGGAATAATGGATTCTGGAGCATCAGGAAGAGCTGCTTCTGTGAGGTAAAGGATTTTACCCCAACGAATAATGTGTTCGGCAAGATTGCCATCCGTTTCCGCAATGTAATGTGTCATGATCCATGAAGAAAAAGCATCGCGTACAAGATAACGGCGGTCCATTCCTTCTTTGATCCAAGCAAAGAACATATCATTTGGCAAATCCTTAATCACAGTAGACTTTTCACCAAGGTAGCGTTCCAAGCCAATACCGATTTCATTTTGTGAACTGAAGGCACTTGACGTAAATACCGAATTCATAAAAACGATGTTTGATGGTGTTCTCGCCTTGTGCAAGTGGTATTTGATGTGGCGAAATCCATCGATGATTTCTTCTTTGACGCCAGATAAATCCTTGAACTCACGTTGAATGGCCTTTTCAACACGAGTCATGAATGGATCATTGACGAATTGAGTCAAACTGTTGACGAGTGCAGTATCGCTGATTCGCCCTACCCGCAAGCAATAGCCTAACTCATACTCATACATTTCAGGAATTCGAGAGCGAAAATCGGCATCTGCTTTCAAAAATTCTCGGCCTTGAGAAGATGCCCAGATAGAATCCATGTTGACAAAACCAATATTGACCTTCACATCAGACGCATCAACATCCAAGGGATCATTCGAACAAGAGGATATCAGTAGGGCAATAGAACCTGCAAGAAAAAAGCTTTTGATACTCATTGATATTCCTTATTTTTGACCTCAAAAGTACGCAAAATCAAACGAGTTGAAGCGGACTGATGAACAAGAATTAAACGCAAAACGATATGAAAAAAATCTTACTCCTTATTGCAGGAATATCATTTGGAATGAATACGATGGCACAAGATGCCGAAGGGAAAGAAGTACAAGCAGGTTTGGTCTTCGGAACAAGCATCTTAATGCAAAACGTGACTTCTGATTATTTTCAGAAAGATGGATTGAGTTCGGACCTGTCCATCGGGATGAATGTAAACTTCAGCTTAACGGAATCCTTGGCTTTCTGCACTGGAGTTGAGTTTGATTTTGAGACCTTGAAGTACAAGGCCACAAATAATAATCTCTACTACGTTTACGAAGGAAAGAATATCATTCCACAAAGTGATGTCAACCTGAGTGGTGGCCAACAATCCGTTTATCAGCTCGATTCACGCGTTCAAAAAGCGACCTATTTGACCATTCCTACGATGTTGCAGTTCAGGACGAATTTTATCGGGTACTTCCGCTACTTTGGGAAATTTGGCTTAAGAAATAGCTTCTTGGTTAAAAGCGCCATTAATGACATGGGCGGTACACTTGACCCACTTTTAGGACAAGGTTCAGATTCACGCGAAGACATGAAAGCTAAAAATGATTTGTTCTTCATGAAATCAGCTGTAGGAATGTCGCTAGGTGCTGAATGGAATTTTGTGGGTACGACATGCCTTGTGGCTGAATTGGGCTACTATTACGGATTTACACCATTGCATACCCAGTGGAATACTGACAAACAAAAGAATTACTATTATGCAGCGCCTTCTTCTCAATTGGGTCCCACTCAAATAAACAACTCCGCGCAGCAAGGTCAATTGCAGTTCAAATTGTCAATCCTCTTTTAAGTGAATTGCGAAGCCATTGGATCACACATTCAAGAGTGGCTTTCCGCGTATTGCGATGAGGCACGAATGGATGGATTTATCGTAGGAATTTCTGGTGGAATAGATTCCGCGTTGACATCTACACTATGTGCCATGACTGGCAAAGCTACCTTGATTGTGACCATGCCCATTCGTCAAACGTCGGCGGAATATGGTCGCGCGATTGAACACATCGACGATTTAAAGAAACGTTTTCCCAATGTGCGTGGAATGGAAGTCAACTTGACCGCTATTTTCGAGCAAATGGAAAAAGATTATCCAGCGGATGTGGTAGCGAACCATCTCGCAATGGCCAATACACGGGCTCGCTTGCGCATGTCGACCTTGTATGCTTTGGGTCAGGCACACAAACGCTTAGTCGCAGGTACAGGAAATCGCGTGGAGGACTTTGGCGTTGGATTCTATACAAAATATGGTGACGGAGGTGTCGATTTAAGTCCGATTGCCGATTTAACAAAAACCGAAGTTCGCGCAGTCGCAGCTCATTTGGGTATTGTTGATTCCATTATTGTTGCCAAGCCTACGGATGGCTTGTGGGCAGATGGCCGCAGTGACGAAGATCAGCTTGGCGCGAGTTATCCTGAGTTGGAATGGGCCATGGATTTTACGGGAGATGAACGTACACTTTCTGACCGCCAGAAGACCGTACTTGCTTTATACCGCCGTTTGCATGCCGTGAACAAACACAAAATGGAAGCTATTCCCGTGTGTTTGATTCCTGGAGAATGGAAAGTGAATTAATCTACCTCTGGCGCTAAACGCAACACAATCCCATCAATTTCACTTGCAATGTGAATCTGGCAACCCAAGCGGCTGTTTGATTTCACATAGAATGCTTGATCGAGCATGTCCAATTCTGCATCACTTTGTTCTGGAAGTTCAGTGTCCGACTCAAGGTAACATTGACATGTGGCACACATGGCCATACCACCGCACTCGCCTTTCACTGGAAGCTCATAGGATTTGCACAACTCCATGACATTCAAATTCATGTCGGTAGGGGCAATTAACTCATGTGCTGTTCCTTCGCGGTCGATGATGGTGACTGTAATCTCGTTCATTGGTGAAAATTGATGTGGCGAAACTAATTAAAAATCCTCAATTGATTTGTACCGTTATAGATGGTTTGGTACATCCGCAAGCCGAAATCGGAGCCTGTAATTGGTGATCCATCGTAAAGCGAGAAACGAGCAGTTGAGCAACTGTCGATCAAGGTCAAGAAATTATTCGGATCTGGATAAAGTGGTTGTCCGCAGGTTCCAGCAGGATCCATGGGCGAATGGCGGTCAAAAGCGATGAACTCATCAATGCTGCGACGATATACAATAATTCCGCGGGATCCGCCATTCACATAGGCATAGGTCCCAACGCTAATCAGCGCATTGTAACTCGGTAAATTGATGTCGATAGTGATGTCAAAAGGGATACTTGGCACCGGGTTTTTCTTGTTTTTATTGCACGCTACAAACAGCAAAGAAAGTGAGAATAGTAAAATTAGCCGTAACTTCATCATCGATATTGTATTACAAAAGTATGAATAGTAAAACGTTTTTTATCGTCTTCCTATTGTTGCTCGGAATATTTTCTTCTTGCGGTAGCACAAAACCAGGAAAAACAGCCGCTTCAGTTGAAGAAGCTGAATCCATTATCGCTAAAGAACGGAAGAAAAAGGGTCGTATTGCCAAAAAGCAAAAGCGTGCCGCTGAGAAGCATTATTGGTCCTTGCAAAGTAAAGAGGCGAAGAAATCAATTAAACGCAACAAAAGGCGTCATAAACGCGAAAAAAGGGGTGCTATTCATCTTTAATCCTCCAAAGAATCCATTTCAAGGGTCAAATTTTCCCATTCTTCCATAAATTGATCGAGCGATTCTTTCTTTTCGGCAAAAACGGCGAGTGCCTTGTTGGCTGCAACTTCATCTGAATAATCAAGCTCACTGATTTGGGCATTCAATTTTTCGATGGATTGTTCGTGCTCTTTGATCAAATCTTCCACCTTTTGAATGCGATTGCTCAATTGGTTTTTCCGACGCTTTAACTCCTTCGTCTCCTCGTGACTGCGTTCAGATTTCACCTCTTGAATCACTTGATTTTTTTGTTTGGTTTTTTCATTGTCAGGCTGAAACTGAATTTTGAGGTATTCTTTCACATCGAAATGATGAACACGCAAGAGCTTCGCTTGAATTTCCCAGATGCGATTTGTAAGTCCATCTAAAAATTCACGGTCGTGGGATACAACGATAAATGTTCCCTCATAATTTTTCAGTGCTTCCTTCAAGACCTCCTTGCTTTGAATGTCAAGATGGTTTGTTGGCTCATCGAGAATTAAAAAATTTGACGGACTCAACAACAGTTGACACAAAGCCAAACGCGTTCGTTCTCCACCCGACAAAACACCAACTTTCTTATCTACATCTTCACCAGAAAATAAGAAAGCCCCAAGAATACTTCTCAAATCACGACGGATTCCTCCTGTGGCTGCATATTCCACCGTCTCTAGTACAGTTTTATTAGGATCAATTTTTTCCGCTTGATCTTGTGCAAAATACGTGATGTTTACATTGTGTCCAAGATGAACCTTTCCGTCTCCATCCAACTTATCCAAAATCCGTTTCAGCAAGGTTGATTTCCCTACACCATTTGGTCCTAGCAGTGCAATCTTTTCACCTCGTCCTACCGTAAGATTCGTGCTATGAAACAATAAATTATCACCGAAAGATTTTCCAAGGTTTTCCATTTCCAATACCCACTTCCCTGGCTGAACAGAAAGCGGAAAAGCAATTTTCATTTTGGCAATCCCATCACTCTCCACTTCAATTCGCTCTGTTTTATCCAGTTTCTTAATGAGGGACTGAGCAAACGCTGCCTTGTTCTTCTTTGCTCGGAATTTATCGATGAGCTCTTCCGCGTGTTTGATGTCCTTGTCCTGTTGTTTCTTCGCAGATTCCAAACGTTCTTTTTCTTCGGCGCGGACCACTTTATATTTCGAGTAGGCAAAGGGGAAATCATAGATTTTACCAAGGCTAATCTCCAAGGTACGTTTTGTGACATTGTCCAGAAACAATCTATCGTGAGAGATGAGGATAACTGCACCTTCAAAACGTTGTAAATAGGTTTCCAACCAACTAATGGAAATGATGTCCAAGTGATTGGTTGGTTCATCCAGCAATAGGACATCCGGACGATTAACAAGGATTCGAGCCAACTCAGCGCGCATTTGCCATCCTCCTGAGAAGGTACTCAACTCCCGTTCAATCTCATCCGCAGAAAAGCCAAGTCCTGTAAGTGTAGTCATGATTTTCTCCTCCCATTGAAATCCTTCATTCAAGTTGAACGAATGATTCAACTCATTCACTTGATCGAGCAACGACGCATACTCATCCGATTCATAATCGACGCGAACGGTCAATTGATGGTTGACATCATCTATTAGTATTCTAAGTGCATTTAATGTGTCATTCGAAAAAAACAGAAAGTTGAAGACTGTTTGTGAGGTGTCAATGCGAATGTCTTGAGAGAGGTAACCGACAGTACACTCTTTTGGTTTATGAATATTTCCTTCAGATGGTTTTTGAGTGCCCGCAATTAATTTAAGAAGAGTAGATTTTCCAGCGCCATTCTTTCCCACCAAACCTACTTTGTCACCTCTATTGATTTGTAGGCTTACATCTTTAAAAAGATATCCTTGCGGAAGGAACACCCCTAACTTTTCTAAATTAATCATGGTGCAAAGATACAATTGCTATCAAGCATAGCAAGATTTGAACGAAGACATCTTGCGAAAATAACGACACAAAAAAAGCCCCGTCGGATGGACGGGGCTTTAGTGATTTCAGATTAGAAACTCCAAACATCATGTTCGATGGTTCGAATTTCCTCTTTGATTTTTTCTGCTTCCATGAGTGCATCCGCACCCATACGATAGGATTCAATGTTACGATCGAAAGTATTGCTCTCTTTGTAAATTGTACTGCTAAATCTACGTTTCCAGAACAAGTCATCAAAACTCATCCATTGCGCATCATTTTGATCGTTGTAGACAAAATAGTTGTTCAATACAAAACGGCACTGTGGGAAGTACAACCAGAACTTTTCCTCTAGTTTCTGAATTGTTCCATCATCATCCTTCTGGAAAACCACTGGAGCAATAGCTATAATTCTCACATCAAGCACAGAACGCTCCTTATCGAAGAACCAATCCTCTTTTAAACGAAACTGAACAATATCTTTTGATGTGAACCAACTGGTATCGCGCGCTGGATATACATATTCAATAGTACCATCAGCTAAGGTTCTTGTACTATCTTCACCAAAGCTATTTGCCAAAGCTGTTGTAGACTGAGCACCCAATTTTCCAAAATAGCTAAACAATACATTTCTGTAAATACTATCAGTATAAAAATTCAAACCAGGTTGAGTTGGATCAACAGGATATTTCAGTTGATCACCATCCAAGATATTGAAATCATTGGGATTATATGGAGAAAACAATCGAATATCACCTGCCAAAATATGATGCTTTAGTACGGTCCACAAACTCCATCTACTGGAATTCTTTACCCAATTACCCGCTGCATCGTACTCATCCATAGGAAAATATAAGGGCAAATTAATTTTCTCACGAACATCAATGTATTCCCAAGCACGCTTGCTCCAAACCACATCTGCTTCACGCACATATTCGTAAGGAATCAATCGTTTCGTAGGAATATGCTGTTGGATAAATACTCCATCAACGATTCCATCTACAGGAACATTTATTGGTCCTCCATTTATTCCTTCAGGCTGAGCCTGAGAAAAGAATGCAGCCACCAAAGCGCTTGAAACAATAACTAGCCTTTTCATATTGCCTTAATTTAATTATTTACTGAACTGTAATGATAGTTGCCATGTTTCCTGAATACCCCATCCCTTTGTATTTGGCAGAGATACTCACTTTAGCTCCTGGACGTGTTTGCTTTAACAATGAAATTGCATCTGCAGTCAATGTTGGACCTGAACCCATAATTGATCTTGGCGCTCCCGAGACAGTAATCTCCCAAGATGCGACCTCAAAAGTTGCACTTAGAGGAATTTCCGGTGGGTATCTCGCAAACAATCGAGTCATTGAAGCAACAGCTGTTTTACTTACAGTTGAACCAGTTCCCAGCGTTCCAAGATATACTTGCGGCGGCGGCAGGTTAGAAACTCTAAATTTATAGGTACCTACCTTAGCATTTTTATTGCCTTTAGATGATTTTCCATAAATATCAATAGACGCTTCTCTACCCGTGGTCGTTACTGTTCCGATATACTGACCAGATTTCTTGCCTGGTTTCAAGGTTACCCCTGTACCACGAAGGTCAGTTTTCTCGTATCCAGCGGCTACACCCTCAACTAGGTTGTTATATCCTCTGTAGAGAACGTTCATCTCCGGTAGAGATACAGTTCCCTGAGGTTTAACGATCACAATTTTCTTTTCCCAATTTTCTGTTTTCGTGCTTCCGAATTTATTCGTAATTGAAACCGTACCTTTCAATACCATTTCGTTACCTCCTGAAGCTCTAGTACGGATAATACCCATACCATTCTTAGTTTCAGAAACAGATGCACCTTGGGTTACATTAACCACTGGTTGTCTGTCAGAATCAAAAGCTGCCATCATTACTGATACTTCGATGTCTCCTCCTTCAGTTGCGACTTCGTCACCTAAGGCAATGGCCATGATTTTGTTAAACGAGTATTCACTGCCACCTACACGCTCTTGAATTAAAGCGATTGCCTCAGCACGTGCAGCGAGTATTTCATTTTGCATTGAAGACAAAGATGCAATCGCAGCTACAGATGGTGAGTGGTCGAAAGTTTTTCCAATCCAATGTACACCAGGAATTTCATGCACTGTGCTTTTTTCTTGCTTCGTCAATTTGGCATAGATCTTTTTAATTACATCTTTATCCGCATTGTTCACATTCGAAGCTTTAATCGCTTTGTCAATTTGCGCATTCAAATCTTCAAAATCTTTGAATGCGTTGATTTTAGGTGCCTTGAAAGAATACTTCTTTCCTCCATCCGGCATCCATGAATTCGCAATTTTCTCAGTCAATTCAGTGCGGTAGTCGTTGTAACTGTTCCACAACTTCATGCCTGCTCCACTGGCTTTCGGGTTTTTAATGTCCTCGCCAATCATGATTTCCATTGCCTCATCGTACTTGTCCTTACCAGCTACATGCTCTAGGTGCATACGTGTAGGTAAAAGCGGATCATTTGCTGAGTACTTTTTGAAGATAATACTTTCCTTACCACCTTTTGTAGTTACATCTTCACCACATTTTTTTAGAATCTCAATTTTGATGTCATCAATCATCTTGATTCTCTCTGCAGTCATTTTATCAATATCTTCGATAACCGCCAGGTAATATTTCGCTTTCTTTTGTTTTGCCGGTATAGTTTTATCCGCCGCCACTGATGAAATTTCACCTTTCTTTTCAGCTCCACGAGCATACTCACTAAGGTTTGCTACTTGGATGTTTTCCTCGATTGCAACGAATGCATCGAGTATTGATTTTGATACGTTAAGGGCTAGAAGTGCGGTAAGTACTAAGTACATCATACCGATCATCTTCTGCCTAGGGGTTTCTTTTCCTCCTGCCATGATAAATTAATTTTTATTGGTTTGCAATAAACTTAATGTTCAATAAATTAAAAGTAACAGATGTTAACCTTTAGTTATCGTCATAGCTTTCAGCATATTTCCATACACGTTATTCAGATCCGTAAGGTTCCTAGACAACATTGCCATGTTTTCTTTGTATATACGTGTATCTTCCGCAGAGTCAGATAGATTTTTCATCATATTCACAACTTGTGCTTGGAATTTCTCAGTTGCCTCAAGATGTGAAGAAGAACCTTTCAATTGAAGTTCGTACACATTGTTAAGTGCAGCAAGATTTTTAGATACTTTTTGCATTTGCTCACCAAATGACTCGCCTTCAGCAGTTGAAGAAGTCAATCCAGCAATCGATACAGACGCACGCTCATACGCTTCGGAGAGAGACGCTACTTTTACAGAAGCCGCCTGAAGGCTTGATACGTAATCGTCTGTTGCAGCTACAGCAGTAGTAATCCCTTTCAATTGAGATGCATTGTCTGCTAAAGTGCGCATTCCATCTCCTAAACGCTCTAGTAAAGCTCCATCGATTTTTGCCTCTGCAAGCATTTTGTCCAATTGGTCAGTGATCCCAGAACCACCGCGACCTCCACGTCCTCCGGCAGGAAGATTTTCGTGATCCAATTCATCTGAGTGACCTAGCGCCAATTCAGGATACACAAGTTCCCAATTTGGATCTTCATGAATCGGCTCAAATGCCGAGAATGCGAAGATTAATGCTTCTGTTCCTAAACCGATGATCAACATCAGTGATGCAAACGGCCAATGTTGAATCTTAAACAACGCCCCTACGATTACGACTGCTGCACCAAATCCATACAGCTTTGCCATAAACTTTTTCCATCCTTTACTTCCTGGTTTCATAGTTTTCCTTTTTTTTGGTTTTAATTAATTTACTACTTTTTGTTTATTCTTAGCGAAGTTGGATGTCGCTTTGAATTTCTTCGCCTCCCTCACGAGTAAAATCTTTTCCTCCTCGTCCTAGGTGAGTCATTACGTTTCGGTAACCGATGTATGACTTGGCAGTGTCTTGGTATTCATACGTTCGTGATGCATTCTGGAGATAGAATCCGATGTCTTTCCAAGATCCTCCACGAAGCACTTTACGCTTCGCTGATGGCGGATCCCAATCCATCGCATCATAGCGATAATCTGTATTCATGTCGTGAGAGAATTCATACATTGACTCATCAAATGCAGTTTCACACCACTCGGAAACGTTTCCAGCCATACAATATAGACCCCATCCGTTTGGATTGTATGTAAATACTTTCACCGTATGGAAACCTCCATCCTCGAAGTATCTTCCACGCATCGGCTTGAAGTTGCCTAAGAAACAACCATTTCCATTTCTAATATATGGTCCACCCCATGGGAATTGAGACATATTTAAATCTCCTCGTGAAGCGCGTTCCCACTCTGCCTCAGTTGGCAAACGGAAATCATTCACAAACAAATCACCCATTGCAACCAACCAGTTGTTCAACAGCTGTGTTCTCCAAACAGAAAATGCTTTTGCTTGGAACCAAGTCACACCAACTACAGGGTAGTTGTCATACGCAGGATGCCAAAAATACATGTTCGTCATTGGGTCATGGAACGAGTAAGTAAAATCACGTACCCAACATAATGTATCCGGGTACACATTAATTACTTCGTCGATGATGAATCTATTTCTGTCAGTATGACCCCGTAAAGCATTGTTTTGTCCTTTCTTATTAAAGTACCCCATATCTAAATCCTGACCTTGAGGCTCACCCGTAAATGGATGTTCAGGAGTATTTAGGTTACGGTGATCTTGAGACTGTTTTGAACCTGGATCTTGAACGGTTCCAGACGGTGCAAATCCACCATTTTCAATTTCGATACGTCCACGTTTTGCGGCTTCGCGGTAATCAATCCAATAATAACGGAACATCAATTTACGTGTATCGATTTCTCTTCTTTTGTAGAAGCGTTCTGGTTGAGGATAATACATATCGGCCAAAATAGGAACGATGTCTGGATCGGCGTAATCAAAATTACGGTCCCAATTCAATGAGAAAATTTGACGATTCATGTCACGCTCGGCCGGATCGTATTCCACATATTCCAAAGACCCTTCATCAAAATACATGTCGGAGTAGTTGATGTACTTTCCAGCATCATCATCTTCAGTCAATTCTGACATGTAGATTTTATCGCGAGCAATTGAGTCACGCACCCATTCTACGAATTGGCGGTACTCGTTGTTCGAGATTTCCGTTTGGTCCATGTAAAAAGCCTGAATGGATACCGTCTTCGCCCTAGTTTGGTGAAGGAATGGTACATCTTGGTCATTTTCACCCATGGTATATGACCCCGCAGGAATATACACCATACCCAATGGAATTTCGGGTTGGTACACTGGTCTACCCATTGCACCGGTCAGATGGCCTGTTCTTGTACTACAAGAAACAAGCAGCGCACCTGCCATACCAATTAACAAAAGTTTTTTCATTCTACCTCTTTTTTATCAACTTCCGGACACCAATTTCAACTATCTACAGGATCAATCAGTATGGTTGTAACGGAACTTACCTAATTGGGGTTACAAATATTGTTATTTTTTTTTATTCTACAACCATCTTGGATGCGCAGCCTTTGTTACAGGCGGCGGTGGAAGGAAGTAGCAATACTTCACCATGATCTCGTGTGAACCGCGAGAAACACTGGCTAATTTGTTCGTTGTAATATCGTATGAGTAGCCAACAGTCATGTTTTTAATCGGCATAAATCCAAGCATTAGTCCGATGGCATCCACCGTTCTATAAGTTAAGCCACCATAAGCCATGCCTCTCCATAAATAGCGAACATTTAAGTCAGCACTAAATTTAACCAAATCAGTTCTTAACAAAACTTGAGCATCGATGTCGCCTCCAAGCACGTTTGTAAACTTTTTACCTCCCATGATGAAGTAGTGACGCGCTGTTTGATACGATTGTGTCGCCGACCCACCTTGAAGTAAAGATTCGGAAACATGTGTAGAAGAGATTCCTGCATAATAGTTTTGAGTTCCTTTCCAGTACAAACCGAAATTCAAATCTAAACTCGTGGCCGCAAAACCAACGGGCAGTGTATTGTCAAGAGTGGTCGTTGGTGGCACCCAAACTGGCGACATCCCAAAATTTATTATTCCGACGCCTACCCCAATACCTAAGGTACCCGCGGAACCAATCTGCAATGGATATGAATAATTCAACAACAAGTTGTTTTGACGTGAAAAACCAATGGCATCATGGAAGAAAGAAATACCCACTCCACCTGGAAAAAATCGATTTAAGTTTGCCTCCACATTCAACATTGCAGAATTTGGCGCTCCGTTCACTTTATCCCATTGATTGCGGTACAAAGTTGTCGCACAGATACCTTCATCGATACCCGTTTCCCCTGGATTGAAAGTCATTTTATTGTATATAAAATGAGTCACAAGAGGGTCTTGTTGCGCATAAATCGATCCGTAAATCGATGAAACACAAGTAAATAACACAAGTAATATCTTCTTCATAACAAGATTATTCTCATAAATAGTTTGTATGGAAAATCACCCTACGGCAATCCCAATAGGCGACTAAAATAGTAATTTTTATTTAATTGTGAAATTTTTTTCCGCAAATGGACTTCGTTTGTTTTTCACAAAACGATTTTAAATCAAGATAATTTCTGGTAAGTCTTCCACCACAAATCAGGAATTTCATTTTTCATTGCCAACTCATAATCCATTGCATCGCAAGGAACTAAGTGATGTCTCTCATAAGAACTACCTTTTTGCGGAGGGTAAGGAATTTCCATCCACCAGCGTTCAGATCGGTTGCTTTTGTAGAAGATCAACTCTTCCTTAAAATCATTTATGTGCACAATGAATTTTAGATAATCGCGCTTGCTGCCAATTGGAAAATCCCCCTTACGCTGAGAAACACCGTCTAAAAAATACCAAAGAATCTGGGCCAAGAGCGCAGAAGCACTTCCTGCTTCAAACTCAGGATAATAATTAAATACTCCCATTGAGGTCAGCTTGTCGCTAAGACCTGCATATTTGGCGATTTGACAGATCTGATCTGCGTAAAAACCATTTGGTGACGTATACCATGGTTCGCGAAGTTCAGATCCACGGATGCTTGAGAAATCGATGGAAAGAAGATCTGAATTTCGCAGATGTGGTTCAGCTTTTCTAAAATTCGCATTGTAATCACCAAGACGACAGATGTCAAAATACAACTTATCGAACAAGTCGAATTCTTCTCTCGACACAAACGGCGACTGTGCACCGATGTTGGCATGGTTAAACAAATAGCACGGCCGCTGCATGAGTAATTGACTCAAGTAACCTTCGGCATGCGATTCCGCTTCCGGACTACCGAGATCAAGTGAATAGTCGACAGAACAGATGTTAACGACTTGTTCAAGTGCCGCATAGCCTTTATACATGGCGATAGTCAAATCCTGACTACCTCCAACCAACAAAGGGATCACGCCTAGCTTAACGCACTCTTGAATGATTTGTGAAACGGCAAAATAGGTATCATCCATAGTTGACCCTGGAAGCACATCACCCAAATCGTACAAGGGCATTTCCCAACCAACGCCGAGGTATAATGAGTTTAACAAATGTCTAAATTGCTCAGGATTGTGGGGGCATGCTTTTTTATCTCCCCGGTACTCGGGAACATGAAAAATGGCAACACCACCTTTCTTTAATTCAGGGAATCCTGATGCTGTGTTAAACGATTGAATAGCACTTCCGATCTGATTCGCGCGGTACTTTTCTTCACCACCGAGTGGCAACAAATAGATCGAAATGTCTTTCATTGATTTTTTTTTCAAATCTACTTGAAAGCATTCATCACTCGAAAGATGACTTAAAAAGTATTAAAGAACAAAAAGTGAATAACTGAAAACTGTGGTGCTCTTCTATTTCTTTTTCGCACCTTTTTTTGGAGCTGTTTTTTGGTTTGCAGCAATATCCAAACACTCTTCAATCGTCAAGGTTTCAGGAACCGTTCCTTTTGGCAACTTAAAATTATCTTTCCCAATTTTAAGGTATGCACCATAGCGGCCATTAAGCAGTTGAACATCCGCGCGTCCATCAAATGTTTTGATCATTTTATTGGCCTCTTCCTCCTGCTTCACGGCGATAATCTCTAGAGCTCTCTCTAAGGTTATAGACATGGGGTCTTCTCCTTTCGGGATCGAAACAAAAAGTTTCCCGTACTGAACATATGGTCCAAAACGGCCTGCATTTGCACGAATTTCTTGGCCTTCTGATTCGCCTAAAACACGAGGTAATTTGAATAATTCCAAGGCATCTGCTAAAGTTACCGTAGAAATAGATTGTTCCTTGCGCAAAGAAGCAAAGGTCGGTTTTTCGCCATCGACTTGCTCATCACCAATTTGTATCATTGGGCCGAAGCGGCCGATTCGGGCAATTACATTTTTACCAGACACGGGGTGTTGACCGAGTTGTCTTTCTCCAGTTACACGGCTTGAATTTTCAAGTGTATCTTCTACATTTTTATGAAATGGGGTGTAAAAATCATGAAGCATCTGCGTCCAACCAATCAACCCATGCGCTATTTCATCGAATTCTTGTTCAACCTTCGCGGTGAATTGGTAATCCATGATTTGACCAAAATGCTCTGATAAAAAATCTGTCACAAGTGAACCGATGTCTGTTGGAGACAATTTATTTTTTTCTTTTCCTGTCACTTCCTTTCGGACCTCAGTATGAATGGATCCGTTTTTCAAGGACAAATAGGCATACTTGCGTTCCTCACCCTCGCGCTCCATCTTTTCCACATACCCGCGCTTTTGAATTGCCGAAATCGTTGACGCATAGGTTGATGGGCGACCAATACCAAGCTCTTCCATTTTCTTCACAAGAGAGGCTTCCACATATCGGGCTGGAGGACGAGTAAATCGTTCGATAGATGTAATTTCTGACACCTTCAACTCTTCTCCCACCGTTACCGCGGGCAAAAGCCCTTCAGTTTGTTCCTCGTCGTTGTCCAAGTCCTCAACATTCGACTCCATGTAAACGCGCAAGAAACCGTCAAAACGAATGACCTCTCCTTTTGCTTCAAACTTCCCAGATATAGGCGGGGATGTGATGGCAACAGTTGTTCTTTCCAATTTAGCCAAGGCCATTTGAGAGGCAATAGCTCGCTTCCAAACCAATTCATACAAGCGTTCTTCATCGCGCTCTCCTGTAATGCTGTGCGTGCCAAAATCCGTCGGGCGTATGGCCTCGTGGGCTTCTTGTGCACTGGCGCTCTTTGTGGTGTATTTGGTTGGGCGCGAATAGTCTTCACCATAAGCACGAATAATTTCAGCTTTCGCCCCTTGAACAGCGGTTTCGGATAAATTCACCGAGTCCGTTCTCATGTATGTGATTTTCCCTGACTCATACAATTTCTGCGCAACCGTCATTGTGCGGGATACTGAAAAGCCAAGTTTTAAGCTCGCTTCTTGTTGCAAAGTTGAGGTAGTAAATGGTGCTGCAGGGGTTCGCGTTGCTGGCTTTGTTTGAACATCTGCAACGGTAAATGTTGCGCCATTGCAGCTTTCCAAGAAACTTATTGACTCCTCTTCCGATTTTAATTGCGACGAATATTCTGTTTTCAACATTCCCTTTTGAGCACCAAAGATTCCGTTCACACGGAAAAAGTTATTCGATTTGTGGACCTCAATTTCTCGTTCTCGTTCAACAATCAAACGCACTGAAACAGACTGTACACGTCCTGCGGACAAACTTGGTCGTACTTTCTTCCACAACACTGGGGACAATTCAAAACCCACCAAACGATCTAGCATTCTTCGCGCTTGCTGGGCATCAACGAGTTGTTTGTTTATTTCACGTGGATTTTCAATGGCTTTAAGAATCGCTGTCTTCGTGATTTCGTTAAATGTAATGCGTTTGGTGTCTTTTTTTGCAAGTCCCAAAGTCTCGTACAAGTGCCAAGAAATTGCTTCACCCTCCCGGTCCTCATCCGTTGCTAGCCATACCGTCTCGGCCTCCTTTGCTAATTTTTTCAATTCAGCAACCAATTGTTTTTTATCCGGTGATATTTCGTAATTGGGCTCAAAATTATTCTCCACGTCGATGGCCATTCCTTTTTTAGCAAGGTCACGAACATGCCCGAAACTGGATTTTACGATAAAATCCTTTCCAAGATATCCTTCAATGGTTTTGGCTTTTGCTGGTGACTCGACTATTACAAGATTTTTTGCCATCGGTGAGTGTGTTGTTTTTATTTAAATTTAAAATCAGGACCGCAAAGTAAATTCAAATGTTCTCAATTTCCAATGACTTTTTTTGGAGTTTTTATCTTATATTCTATTTAACCATAGGTTAAAGAAAATTTTAAATAATTCAGCAACTTTTTAAAATTTAATTTTCAGGAGACTGTTCTCTTCATTTTTAACTGACATTTTGACATACATGTCTTTTTCCGTATTTTTGCAGCCATTCGAATTTATAAGATCAAATGAAACCATCAACCCAAGAAGATAAAGTCATCGATGAAGGTCGCCAAGGTGAAGCTATTGAAAGCACAGCACCGGTGCAATCTAATGGAAAGAAACTCTATGTTGAGAGTTATGGCTGTCAGATGAATTTCTCAGACAGTGAGGTTGTTGCCTCAATCATGGCGTCTAAAGGATACGAAACGACCCGAAATGCGGATGACGCGGATGTGGTCTTCATCAATACATGCTCCATTCGTGAAAATGCAGAAACAAGAGTTCGCAAGCGATTGGGGGACTTCAAGAAACGCAAAGAGGGCAATCCTGATCTTGTCGTCGGAATTTTGGGGTGCATGGCCGAGCGTTTGAAAAAGAGTTTGCTTGAAGAAGAAAAATTGGTCGATCTTGTCGCAGGACCCGATGCCTACCGTGATTTACCAAATCTTGTCGACGAGGTTGGAACGGGACAAAAGGCAGTAAATGTTTTGCTGTCGAGGGATGAAACCTATGCTGATATTTCTCCTGTTCGCTTGGACCAAGGCGGCGTAAGTGCTTTTGTGACGATCATGCGTGGTTGCGACAACATGTGTTCGTTTTGCGTTGTGCCTTTTACCCGAGGTCGCGAGCGCTCAAGAGACCCACACACCATTGTGGATGAATGCAAAGAATTGTTTGCCGCTGGCTACCGCGAAGTAACCTTGTTGGGCCAAAATGTTGACAGTTACAGTTGGAATTTAAGTTCAAAAGGAGAAATCAAAGATGCTACCCAAGCCACAACCAATTTTGCACAATTGATGGAAATGGTCGCCTGGGTATCCCCAGATCTTCGGGTTCGCTTTTCTACCTCCCATCCAAAAGACATGACAGACGATGTGCTTGAGGTTATGGCGAAGTACGAAAACATCTGCGAATACATCCACCTTCCTGTTCAATCGGGTCATACGGATGTATTGCACCGCATGAACCGTGGCTATTCTCGTGAGTGGTACTTCGACCGTATCGCAGCCATCCGAAGAATTGTGGACAACTGTGCCATTTCAACGGACATAATCTCTGGATTTTGCGGCGAAACTGAAGAAGAGCACAAGGCAACATTAAGTCTAATGGATCAAGTACGCTACGAATATGCGTATATGTTCAAGTATTCTGAACGACCAAAAACCTTGGCTGAACGAAGATTTGAAGACGATGTTCCCGAAGAAGTGAAAAGTCGTCGTTTAATCGAAATCATTGACAAACAAAACAGCCATTCTTTGGAAACCAATAAAAAAGACATTGGCAAAGTTTATAAAGTTTTGGTAGAAGGTCCTTCAAGACGTTCTGCTGAGCAATACTGCGGAAGAAATGGCCGCAACAGCATGGTTATTTTTGACCGAAATGGTGTGGAAAAAGGACAATATGTGATGGTGAAAATCACAGAGTGCACGTCTGCAACGCTTCTTGGCGAGTACATCGAAACATGTCTACCAGCTTAATTTCAGAGCGATGAATTTACAACAAGTAAAGCAACGATTTGGAATCATCGGAAATGCACCGCTGCTGAACCGAGCCCTTGAAGTGGCGATTCAGGTCGCACCGACAGATATTTCTGTACTTGTAACTGGTGAAAGTGGCACGGGAAAAGAAATTATCCCGCAGGTCATTCATCATTTAAGCTCGAGAAAACATGGTGAATACATCGCTGTGAACTGCGGTGCTATTCCAGAAGGAACGATTGACTCCGAATTGTTTGGGCATGAAAAAGGAAGTTTTACAGGAGCGCACGGAAGTCGTCAAGGCTATTTCGAAGTAGCGAATGGTGGAACAATCTTTCTAGATGAAGTGGCGGAACTTCCGATGCAAACACAAGTTCGTTTGTTGCGTGTTTTGGAAACAGGAGAATTCATCCGCGTGGGATCGTCCAAAGTCATTAAAACCAATGTTCGTGTGGTTGCTGCCACGAACGAAAACATGCAGCGCGCCATCGCCTCAGGAAAATTTAGGGAAGATTTATTCTATCGCTTAAGTACCGTTCCCATTGGCTTGCCCCCACTTCGCCAGCGCAAAGAAGACATCCATTTATTGTTCAGAAAATTTGCCAACGATTTTGCGGACAAATACAGAATGCCAGCGCTACGTTTGGATGACGATGCTGTGACCCTGTTGAACAATTACAGTTGGCCAGGAAATATTCGTCAGCTAAAGAATTTGGTTGAGCAAATCTCAGTGATTGAAACGGCGAGAGAAATCAATGCATCGACATTCATACATTACCTACCTGCAGAAAACGAAAAACTTCCCACAGTTTTGGGAGAAACTGGAGGCGACAAATTTTCCGAGCGAGAATTGATGTACAAGTTCCTCTTCGACATGAAGAAAGATTTGAACGATTTAAAAAAACTCGTTATCGAATTGATTGGTCAAGGGGGAAACATGACCTTAAATAACGATCAAGCGGCAATGCTTAATCGACTCTACCAGGATGTGACGCCGGGCTTTACTCAACCTCGCCTTCCTAGTCCAGCAAACGAATCAGGCACCATTGCTTTTCATCATGACGATGACCAAACTGAAGACATCCAAAGTCATATTGAAGTAGAAGAATCACTTTCACTAGAGGGCCGTGAAAAGGAACTGATTCAGAAAGCCTTGGAAAAACACCGCGGAAAACGAAAATATGCAGCAGCAGAACTGGGGATTTCAGAACGCACGCTTTACCGAAAAATTAAAGAATACAATTTACCCGATTAATGAAGATTCTTTCCGTCATAGCGATTCTTGTTCTGCTCACTGGTTGTTATCCATCAAGCATTTCCTTTATTGACAGCGGTTCAATGAATGAAGCGTGGAAAACATTTACAGTCAAAACATTAGAAAATAGAGCGCCCAATGCGCCGATTAGTTATACCGTTACCTTGTCTGAAAAGATCAAAGATGGCGTTCAGAACAACACACGTCTTTCATTGAATCCAAACCTCGGAAAAGGAGAAGTCAATATCGAAGGAACGATTTTAAGCTATTCAGTGATGCCAATTGCCCTGCAAGAAGGAGACAATGCGGCGAAGAACAGATTAACAGTTACCGTAAATTTTACGATATTCGTCACCAAACCTGAAGAGGAGGAGATGACTTTAACAAGCACGCGCTTCGTGGATTACGATTCAAAAACAGATCTAGCATCCGTTGAATCTACCTTATTGGAAGAAGTGACGACACAAGTGGTGCAAGATGTCATCAATAAATTGCTTTCCAACTGGTAATGTTAAACTTGACGGACATAGCACAGCGTATTGCACATCCTGAAAAATGTGAAATATCCGATTTTGATGATTTAAAGTCTTTTGCAACACAATACCCCTATTGTCAACTCTTTCCTATTCTAAGTTTAAAGGCGCTAGCCAATAACAATGATCTTCGTTTTGATGTCGAATTGACACAATTTGCCTACCGCATCTCAGACCGGAGTCAGCTTTATGCATTGATACATCAGAATGTAGCGGTGAAGTCTAGAGAAATTTCCACCCAAGAAATAGAGGAAATTGTTGAAAGCCCTGCCCCATTGCGAATCGTTAGAGCTGATGAAGCGA
>CAIQQH010000009.1 GCA_903873915.1 uncultured Flavobacteriia bacterium
CCCCTCTTTTTTTGCAAAAAATAAGGCAGATAATTGGCGGTAAAAACTCCTCCCAAGACTATGGCCATTGCACCAATTTCTGTCCAGCCTATTGTCTCTCCAAAAGAAACGCCAATGAACACAGCGACTATTGGGATGAAATAAGTAACCGTACTCGCAAACAAGGCAGAAGAATAGCTGATCACATAATTGAAAATGAAGACCGCCAATGCTGTTCCAACGACAGACAATACAGTGATGTATCCAAAGCCGGTCCAGGCATGTTTGTTTTCTCTGAGTGTGTCAAAGGCACCAAAATAGATACTGCTGATCAAAGCTGGTACAAACAAGATCAAGAAAGCCAAAGAGGTGATTTCGACCGAACGCATGTCGTGCAAAGCATGCTTAATGGTATTTAAGCTTATACCATACATGAGTGTGGCAAGGACAATGGCTAGAATATGGTACCATGTGCCGTTCATGCTCAGTTGTTTCCCTGCCAGCATCAATAAAACAACACCAATTGTCCCGATTGATATTCCTATAAGTTGAAGGGTGCTGATTCGAACCTTAAAAATGATGAAACCAATCAGGATTGTAAAAATGGGTGTGGTGCTATTCAGCATTCCAGTTAAGCCAGAGGACAACCCGGTTTCTGCATAGGTAAATAAAAAGGCGGGGACGAAATTCCCACAAAACCCAACAATGGCCAGTGAAATAAAGCGTTTCATCGCGTTGATTTTTCGAAGGTGTTGGATGGCAAAGGGTAAAAGGACTGCGGAAGCAAGAAGCATGCGCAGCGATCCAACTTGGGACGAACTAAAAATGGGCTCCCCACTTGAGGTAAACATCCCCTTTTTCATGAGAATAAATGAACTGCCCCAAATGCAGGCGAGCAGCAGCAGCAGTATCCAACTTCGAATTTCTTTGGTCATGGCACAAAAGTAAAAGAATTCACGGTCCAAGCCCGAGTGGCCTTGTTAATAAACTGTTTAAAAAGTGTTGATAACGAATCAAGGGAAATCAAATCAAATCTATCCCACAAATTCCCACTAAGCTCAATGGAAAGCCCTATTTTTAAGAAAAAAAGCAAAAAATTACGCCTTGTTTTGAAACTTTAATTACCTTGCAACGTTAGTATTTATCAACAATTGAAAACCCAAGTGGTAAAAAGTGGTAAAATCCACTTAATTTTACCCATTATTTATTTGCCATGGCAGGCTTAGTAGGAGAATTTGAGGTTAAACTGGATGCGAAAGGTCGCTTCCTATTTCCTTCCGGATTACGGAAGCAGATCTCTCCTGCGTCAATCCGAGATTTCATGCTGAATAAGGGATTTGAAGATTGTTTGACATTGTATCCACTTCCTGAATGGGAAAAGGTCAGTGTGAAGCTTTCAAAAATGAACTTGTTTGTTCCGAAGAATCGAATGTTTTACCGACTGTTTCATCAGGGCGCAAAATTGGTTTCTTTGGACAATGCCGGTCGAATCCTGGTGCCAACAACGCATATGGAGCGTGTTGGTTTACAACAGGATGTGATGCTGATCGCGTACAACGATCGCATCGAGATTTGGGATAAGCAGAAATACTTCGACTTGATTGAGGCCAACATGGCGGACTTCGCAGATTTAGCGAATGATGTAATGGGTGACTCAGATGACAGCGAATAAGACAGATTACCACAATCCAGTGATGCTCAATGAATGCATTCAGGGTCTAAATATTGATCCTGAGGGTGTTTATGTGGATGTCACGTTTGGTGGTGGAGGTCACTCCCGTGAGATTTTTAAGCACCTGAGCGAAAAAGGACGTCTGCTGGTATTTGATCAAGATCCAGATGCGGCAGCAAATGCTTGGTCAGCGCCAAATTTTACATTCATTCCAGCAAACTTTGAGTTTTTAGCCAATCACCTGCGCCTCAATGGTATCAAACAGGTGAATGGAATTTTGGCCGATTTAGGCGTTTCATCGCATCAGTTCGATGAAGAATCTAGAGGATTTTCAATCCGTACAGATGCCCCTCTCGATATGCGCATGAATCAGCATGGAGCTTTGTCAGCATGGAACGTTGTGAATGAGTATGAGGAACAAGATCTTATTGACTTGCTCCGGAAATACGGTGAGCTGCCAAATGCTCGACGCATCGCAGGAGAAATTCTTCGTGCCCGATCAGCGCGCAAGATTAAAACTACGGGTCAGCTGATGGAGGCCTTAGCTGGATGTGCACCCAAATTTAAAGACCATAAGTTTTTCGCCCAAGTTTTTCAAGCCATACGCATCGAGGTGAATCGAGAAATGGATGCTTTGGAGAAATTCCTTGAACAAACGGCAGAGGTGATGCACCCAGGAGGAAGACTCGTGGTGATGTCATACCATTCCTTGGAAGATCGCTTGGTGAAAAACTACATGAAACGCGGCTCTCTAGATGGCGAAATTTCGAAAGATTTTTTTGGGAATGTATTGAAACCGTTTACGGAAATAAATAGGCATCCGATTGTGCCAAATGAAGAAGAATTGGAAAGAAATACGCGCTCCCGGAGTGCAAAACTAAGAATAGCAGAACGAAATGGCTGATAACGAGTACGTCGAAAAAAGTGCAGCCGATGAACAGATACCTAAGGCTGACAAAAAAGAGAAAAAGAAAAGTGATTCGGCAAAACCGAAAGGTCGCCCGAATGCTTTTGCTCAAATTCTCAATGGGGATTTTTTAACGCGCGAATTCGTGTTGAACAATTTGAATTTCATCTTTTTTGTCATCTTCCTTCTGCTACTTATCGTTGGTAAAGGGTATTACGGCAAGCAACTGACGCGTGACGTTGATGATGCTCAAAACCATTTGAACGAAGTGACTTCAGATTATGTGGAAGCTAAAGCTCGACTTGAAGAACAGACACGACGTTACAGGTTGGTTGAAAAACTTGAGCCTCGAGGAGTGAAAGAAACACAGCAGGAAACAAAGGTGATACGAATAAGAGAAAAGAACAAATGAGTGAAAAACGACATGTTATTTTGCGTGCGTATTTCGTATACGCTGGATTTGTTGTGCTCATGATTGCCGTGATTTTTCGCACGATTTCGATTCAATTTGAGGGGCGGTCAAATGTCTTCGCATCCTCTGAGGAGAAGATGCCTATTCGAAAATCTCCAAGGTATCCGCGAAGAGGTGAAATTCTTGACATCAACCTGACGCCTTTGGTGACATCGGTGTGCTACTACAACATTTATATGGATCCTACCGTGGTAAAGCAAGACATCTTCGATGAAAAACTTGCCGAGCTGTCTAATGGTTTAGCTAGAATTTATCCTGAAAAATCTGCACGCGAATACCAGAATATGATCCGAAGCGCTCGTGCTCGAAATTCAAGATACCTGTTAATACATAAAAAGGCGAGTGGTGAAGAACGCGACGCGCTCAACAAACTGCCCATTTTTGACTTGGGACGTTTAAAGGGGGGGATTATTGATAATGTAGAGGTTATCGTTCGGAAAAAACCGAATGGTGAATTGATGAGCCGCACTCTTGGATTTTACCGCAATGATGAAGTAAAGGTTGGGATTGAGGATGCGTACAATAAATACCTGAGTGGCGAGGAGGGAGAAGAGATCGAACAAAAGATTTCGACTGGATGGAAGAAAACCGGTCAAGTAGTAAAAGAGGCGGTCGAGGGGGCAGATATCGTCACATCGATTGATAAAGATATCCAAGAAGTGGCACATTCTGAATTGCTAACCCAATTGAAAACGGAAGGTGCGCGAAGTGGATGTGTGATTGTCATGGAGGTTAAAACGGGCTTCATTAAAGCGATATCTAATCTTACAGAAATGGAAGATGGTTCTTTTCGTGAAGATTACAATTATGCCATTGGTCACAAAGAAGTGCCCGGATCTACCTTCAAATTGGCGTCGTTAATGGCGGCACTCGAAGACGGTTTGATCGATACTAAGGACAAGGTGAATGCGGTAGGTTCATACCGTTTTGGAGATAAAACATATACCGATGCCCACGGTGGACCTGGATGGATTACCATCGAACAAGCCTTTGAAAAATCATCGAATGTTATTACGAAAGTAATCACCAACGCTTACCGAAAAAATCCAATGAGTTTTTATGAACGTTTGGAGAGTTTTGGACTCACAAAACGAACAGGAATTGCACTGTCGGGCGAACCGAAACCTACGATGTACAAGCCGGGAACGGACCAATGGCATCCCCTGTCATTGCCGTCTATGGCCATTGGCTATGAGGTGCAACAAACGCCACTTCAAACGCTTACTTTCTACAATTCTGTGGCAAACAATGGAACGATGGTGAAACCACAGTTGGTTTATCAAATCCGCCGCGGTGCTGAGGTCATTAAAACTTATAGTCCCTCAGTGCTCATTGAACAGGTCTGTTCAGACGAGACTCTTCGCAAGTTGAAAAAATGCTTGGAGGGAGTCATGCAAAAAGGAGGGACTGGTTCGCGCTTAACGTCTTCACAATTTACCATTGCAGGAAAAACGGGAACAGCAAAACTACCAGGTAAGGACAAACGCTATGGCGCCAAAGGACAAGGTGATTTTCAAGCATCGTTTGTCGGATATTTCCCTGCAAATAAGCCAATTTATTCGTGCATTGTAGTGATTTCAGCGCCAACTAAAAATATTTACGGAGGAAAAGTTTCAGGGACTGTTTTTGCTGCCGTTGCCAATAAAGTATTCGCTTCAAACCTTCAGTACCACAAGGCAATCAATGAAACGAAAAAACGTAAAGGTGGTGTTCCTTCAGCATTGAATGGAAATGTTCATGACCTGGCTCGCGTATACCGCATGTTGAAGGTGCCTTTTGCGGTTGCGGGAGAAGGAGAGTGGATGCTCGCAGGTAGAGGAAAATCAAAAGCTGTGCTTCGCTCAAGGAAATTTGTCAAAGGCTTGGTGCCAGACTTAACTGGAATGAGCGCTCGTGATGCTGTATATATGATTGAATCATTGGGAATGACCGCGCATGTCGTTGGATTTGGAAAGGTGACAAAGCAATCTATTCCTGTTGGTCGCCCAGTGTATCGAGGAGGTGTAATTGAATTGATTTTGAACTGATGAGTAAAGAATTGGATATCATTTTGCAGCATGTCGCAGTGAAGAATCTGGTCGGTTCACGCCAAAGATCAGTTTCATCGCTTGTGTTCGATTCACGCAAAGCGATTGCGGGAACTGCATTTTTTGCCATTCGTGGAGCAGCGACCGATGGTCATCAATTTATTGAAGCTGTGATTGCTCAAGGCTGTGACCTTGTTTTCTCGGAAGAGCCAATCAGCGCTCCACATTCTATAACAGTTGTTGTGGTCGAAAGCACAAAAGAAGCCTTGGCAATCGCTGCGAACAATTTTTACGATGAACCTTCAAAGCACATCACGTTGGTGGGTGTGACGGGTACAAATGGAAAGACAACAACGACGACCTTGTTATTCAATCTTTACACGGGGCTTGGTTTTCATTGTGGTCTGCTTTCAACGGTTGTAAATAAAATTGGAGCACGAGAAATTCCTTCAACTCACACAACACCTGACCCGGTTTCCTTGAATGCCCTTCTCGCTGAAATGGTAGAAGACGGTTGTAGCCACTGTTTTATGGAAGTGAGCTCTCACGCGATTCACCAACAGAGAATCACTGGTCTTCACTTCGCAGGTGCTGTGTTTACAAATATCACACACGATCACCTCGATTACCACAAGACCTTCGCTGAATATATTCGTGTGAAAAAAGCATGGTTCGATCACCTGGATAGTAAGGCCTTTGCATTGACAAATGTGGACGATAAAAATGGACTGGTCATGCTGCAAAATACAGCCGCTAGAAAATTTAACTATGCGTTGAAATCACCTGCAGACTTCAAAGTCAAGGTCTTGGAAAATCAGTTTTCAGGCTTGGTACTTCAACTCAATGGTGTAGAGGTATGGACAAGATTAATAGGTGATTTTAATGCGTACAACCTCTTGGCGGTATATGCTGTGAGTCAGCTGCTTGGTGAGGATTCAGATGAGGTGATGACAGCATTGAGTGCGCTGGAATCTGTGGAAGGACGTTTTGAGTATGTGGTAAGCAACGCGGGTGTCACAGCCATTGTTGATTATGCACATACACCAGATGCCCTAGAGAATGTATTGAAAACCATTGGAAATATTCGCACGGGCAATGAAATGGTGTTCACTGTTGTGGGTTGTGGCGGAGATCGTGACCGGGAGAAACGACCAAAAATGGCGGCCATAGCGTGTGAGTTGAGCAATAAAGTAATTCTTACTTCAGACAATCCGCGCTCAGAAAATCCAGATGCTATTCTGGCCGAAATGATGACTGGCGTTGAAGGTCAGCACTTTAAAAAAACACTGTCCATTACAGACCGATTGCAAGCCATTAAAACGGCGGTATCGATGGCAGAAAAAGGTGACATCATCTTGATCGCTGGAAAAGGTCATGAGAAATACCAAGAAATCAACGGAGTCAAGCATGATTTCGATGACATGCAAACAGTAAAAAACATTTTTAACCAATTCGATAAGTAATGCTGTATTATCTTTTTGATTACCTCGACAAATTCAATTTTCCTGGCGCAGGATTGTTTGATTTTATTTCCTTTCGTGCGGCAATGGCCTTAATTACCTCACTCATTGTATCCGTGTTCTTTGGGAAAAGAATCATCAATCGTTTGCGCAAACAGCAAATTGGTGAAACCGTTAGAGATTTGGGCTTGGCAGGACAAATTGAAAAGTCTGGAACCCCAACCATGGGTGGACTAATTATTCTTGCAGCGATTCTTATTCCAACCATTCTCTTCGCCAAACTTCACAATATTTATGTCATCACCATGATTCTAGCGACCATCTGGCTCGGTGCCATTGGGTTTTTGGACGATTACATTAAAGTATTTAGAAAAAACAAAGATGGGCTTGCTGGAAAATCAAAAGTCGTCGGTCAAATTGGTGTTGGGTTAATTGTTGGATGCATTCTTTACTTCTCGGGTGATGTGCGTGTGCACAAGCGCGTGGACAAGGATTACAAACTTCAAGCTGAAGAGGAGTTTGTTACCCATGAGCATACCAATTCAGGAGATGAGGAATACAAGTGGATCAAAACGGATGACATGACTACCACGATTCCCTTTATCAAAGGCAATGAATTCAATTACAACTGGCTTATCGGCGACTCCAACAAATCTTATGGGTGGCTGCTCTTCATTCCTATTGTCATCTTTATTGTCATCGCTGTGTCCAATGGGGCGAATATGACGGATGGATTGGATGGATTGGCAACGGGAACATCCGCAATCATAGGTTTGGCATTGGCTGTACTCGCCTATGTCAGTTCGAATGCGAAATTCGCCGATTACCTCGATGTGATGTACATACCACTCGCGGAGGAACTCGTCATCTTCATCGCCGCATTTGTAGGGGCCTGTATTGGATTCTTATGGTACAATGCCTATCCAGCTCAAGTATTTATGGGAGATACAGGAAGTTTGGCCCTCGGAGGGATTATCGCAGTATTTGCCATTTCCATCCGCAAAGAATTATTAATTCCCGTGCTGTGTGGAGTCTTTCTCATTGAAAATTTATCAGTCGTGCTGCAGGTGGGCTACTTCAAGTTTACAAAAAGGCGTTTTGGGGAAGGCAGGCGCATCTTCCTCATGGCACCATTACACCACCACTATCAAAAAGTAGGGCTTCATGAAGCCAAGATTGTCGCGCGCTTTTGGATCGTTGGCGTGCTCCTCGCTGTAATTACCATAGTCACATTAAAACTCCGCTAGTTGAACGGAACAAACCGACATATTGCCATTTTGGGCGCTGGCGAAAGCGGCGTTGGTGCTGCATTCCTTGCTAAAAAACAAGGCTGGGATGTATTCGTGTCGGATGCAGGTGTGATCAAGGACTCCTTTAAAAAAGAGTTGAATGACCTTGCTGTACAATGGGAAGAAAATGGCCATTCTGAAGAGCGCATTCTCGCTGTGGAACTGGTGATTAAATCTCCCGGAATACCCGAAAAAGCTCCTTTGATTAAAAAGCTGCGCGAGCGGGGGGTGAAGATCATTTCTGAAATTGAATTTGGAGCTTACTACAACACAGCAAAAACCATTTGCATTACAGGAAGCAACGGAAAGACGACCACAACGATGCTCACGCACCACATTCTTAAAAAAGCGGGCATTCGGGTTGGACTTGCAGGCAATGTAGGAGCAAGTTTCGCTAAACAAGTTGCAGAGGAAGTATTCGACTGGTATGTATTGGAGTTGAGTTCATTTCAATTGGATGACATGTACGATTTCCGCGCTGACATCGCCATCATCACAAACATCACACCCGATCATTTGGATCGGTACAATTACGAGATGCAGAACTACACCAATGCTAAATTTCGCATCCTTCAAAATCAAACAAAAACCGATTGGTTCATTTACAATGCCGATGATCCCATCATTTCAAAAGAAGTAGCACAACGTAAAATCGTGGCCCAGCAAGCTGCATTTTCTCTAACAACTCCGCAAAAAGTGGGAGGATATATAAACAAGCAACAACTAACAATCAACATAAAAGACCAATTCACCATGTCAATTCACGATTTAGCACTAAAAGGGAAACACAACTCCCAAAATTCGCTTGCCTCAGGGGTAGCAGCGAGGATTCTAGAAATCCGTAAAGAAATTGTACGCGAAAGTTTGGAGGACTTCGTAAATGTGGAACATCGTCTCGAATTTGTAGCGAAAGTACACGGCATCGAGTTCGTCAATGATTCGAAAGCAACCAATGTCAATTCGACATGGTTCGCCTTAGAAAGCATGGAAAATCCAACGGTATGGATCGTCGGTGGGGTAGATAAAGGAAATGATTATTCCCAATTGATAGACCTCGTAAAGGAAAAAGTAAAAGCCATCATCTGCCTTGGTGTAGACAACAAAAAGCTCATTGAAACTTTTTCGGGAGTTGTAGATAGCATCGTAGAGGCACGTTCTGCTATGGAAGCCGTTGCCTATGGGTATCGTATTGCCAAAAAGGATGAAACGGTTTTGCTTTCACCTGCTTGTGCTTCGTTCGATCTTTTCGAGAATTACGAAGACCGAGGAAATCAGTTCAAAGAAGCGGTGCGCTCACTTTAAAAAAGTAAAGTAATGGAAAAACAAAGGACAATCTCTGCGGAAGAGCTGCTTTTGGGCGCTCGCAAAGAAAGCTTGAGTAGAATCAACCAATCGTCATTGCGTTCGCACGGAAAGCTTTGGGGCATGGATGTGTTTTCCTGGATCCATCCAAACATGTCAACCATTGGAACAACAATCAACTCTTTTCCTTCTTCTGTTAGATGGGTGGGTAATGCGCATGATTTGACTTCTGTATTGGAATCGCAACCGGAACTAATACATAAACTATCAGCAGCATTGATGTTTGACAATTCCATTTTTACATTGAAAAATGAACACCTGCTAGGCATTGAAAATTGTGTCGGAACAACAAGTGTGGAGGAAGCCCTAAGAATGACGAAAATCGCCGCTAAACCACAGTCTGTTTTATTGTTTACGGCGTCAGGAGAAAATGCCGAGGATGCAAAAAATGAGTTTGAACGCACATTGAACCTGCTGCAAGGCAAATGATAGAGTACCTAAAATACCTCAAAGGCGACCGCGTGATTTGGATAATTACGCTGCTGATGCTCTCCTTCTCGTTGGTGAGTGTCTATAGTTTTGTGCCCATTCTCGTGAAAATTGAAGGAGGCACACCGTTTAAATACCTTTTTAAGCATTTTTTATATGTGGTCATCGGTTTCGTCATCATGTTTGTGATTCATCGTCGCGATCCAAAATATATCGCTCAGCTGTCTAAGTTTGCATTTTACTTGGCCATAGCGCTGATGATTTTTACGTTGCTTTTCCCAACTAAGGTGAACGGCGCAGGACGATGGATAAAGATTCCATTCGTGGGCTTGACCTTTCAATCATCCGATTTTGCGAAGTTGGCTCTGTTGATTTATCTTTCTCGTATGTTGGTTAAAAAACAAGAGCTCCTCCACAAATGGCGAGGCGGATTTTGGCCTGTATTGTTGCCGGTGATAGGCATTTGTGGATTGATCTTGAAAGATAATTTCTCAACGGCTGCCATTGTGTTTGTGATTTCGTTAACGGTGATGTTTATCGGAAAAGTACCATTGACGAAATTGTTTACAGTTGTTGGAGGGTTTATCGCAGCGGGATTTCTTTTGGTGATGTTGCACTTGGCTGCGCCCGACCTAGGTATTCTTCCGCGCTTCGATACTTGGAAAAATAGGGTGCTCAATAAAATGGAAAACGATACCGATGTTTTAGCAAATGCGCAGTCTCTGAATGCTGAACTTGCCATCTATCATGGCAGTATCTTTGGTCAAGGTGTGGGCGATGGTAAATTAAAGGAGTACCTGCCTGAGGCCTATGCCGATTTCTATTATGCAAGTTTTGTTGAAGAATTTGGATCCATTTCTGCGATATTCTTGGTGTTGCTTTATTTGATTTTACTCTACCGAATTATTCGAATAGCACTGAAAACAGACCGACTCTTCGAGACCTATGCCTGTATTTCCATAGGAGTCTTACTTCTCACTCAAGCATCGGTAAATATGCTCGTTTGTACGGGTATTTTTCCAGTTACTGGCCAAAACATGCCGCTACTTGCCATGGGTGGCTCGGCACTCATCATGACCTGTGTTGCCATAGGTATCGTTCAGAGCATCGCTAGTCGTTTGGACATGGAAACAGAAAATGAAACAAAGTCTGAAAATAATCTCTCGGCAGCATGAGTGTGAATCGAGTGGTGATCTCAGGTGGCGGCACAGGTGGACATATATTTCCTGCCGTGGCCATCGCAGATGAAATAAAAAGACGTAATCCCAATGCGGAGATACTTTTCGTTGGTGCATTGGGCAAAATGGAAATGGAGAAGGTGCCTGCTGCAGGGTATAAAATTATTGGACTTCCGATCGCTGGGTTTCAACGTAAATTGACATTTTCAAATTTTCTTCTTCCCTTTAAAATTCTTGGCAGTCTGTTAAAGGCACGCAAGCTCCTAAAATCATTTAAACCAGAAGTGGTTATTGGTGTTGGGGGATACGCGAGTGGACCAACCTTGCAGGCAGCAACGTATTTGAAAATTCCAACACTGATTCAAGAGCAAAATGGTTTTCCGGGAAAAACCAATAAACTGCTCGCAAAATCAGTGAACTCGATCTGTACAGCCTACGATGGACTTGAACGATTTTTTCCAAAAGAAAAAATCTTGTTGACGGGAAACCCCGTACGAAAAGAAATGGTAGAGATTGCCAACAAACGCGAGGAAGCCTGCGAATTTTATGGCATGGATTCTACCAAACCAATTGTGCTCATCATAGGAGGCAGTCTTGGCGCACGGACATTAAACCGGTCCGTTGTTCATGCCTACGAAGAATTGAGAAATTCTGGCATTCAGGTGCTCTGGCAATCGGGTAAATTGTACTACAGTGACTTGAAAAATGAACTGACGCAAGGCGCCGCAGAGAATATTCATCTCGTTGAGTTTATCGAGCGCATGGACTTTGCCTATGCGATGGCCGACATTATTGTATCGCGCGCAGGTGCAATTTCTGTTTCAGAGTTATGCATCATCGGTAAGCCCGTGATCTTGGTGCCTTCGCCAAATGTAGCTGAAGACCATCAAACAAAAAACGCGATGGCGCTGGTTGAAAAAAACGCAGCAATCTTGGTCAAAGATATCGATGCACCGTCTCAGTTAATAACCAATACATTGCAACTTTTGAAGGATAAGGATCAATGTGATTCTTTATCAAAAGCTATACATTCCCTTGGAAAACCAAACGCAACCGGCGCAATCGTCGATGAAGTTGAACGCATTTTAAGCATGAAATGAAGTCCATTGTAAATCCCATCGAAGTGTTTAAACGTGCGTACTTTATTGGCATCGGTGGGATTGGAATGTCCGCACTTGCGCGCTATTTTAAGCGACAAGGATGGGAAGTTTCAGGATACGATAAAACACCATCTTCACTGACCGATGCGCTTCAAGAGGAAGGTATTGCTGTTCATTTTTCTGATGTAGGCGATGACATACAAGCTGCGTTTAAGTCCAAGGCAGATACATTGGTCATTTATACTCCCGCCATCAAGAAATTGGGGGAATTGTCTTATTTTAAGAATGAAGGATTTCAGGTTCACAAGCGATCAGAAGTTCTTGGAATGCTCACTCGCTCATCGCTTGGATTGGGTGTAGCGGGCACGCACGGAAAAACAACAACGAGCGCCTTATTGGCTTACATATTGGATTCATCAGAGTTGAAATGCTCTGCCTTTCTCGGTGGAATAGCGACAAATTTCGACTCCAATTTGGTCATCAGCACCACGAGCAAATACACCGTCGTGGAAGCAGATGAATTTGACCGATCATTTCTCGCTTTGAGTCCATTTGCTTCGATCATTACCTCTGTCGACCCTGACCATTTGGACATTTATGGAGATGTCGATTATTTTAAACAAGGGTTTCAGAGTTACGCAGAATTGATTCATCTTGAGGGATTTGTCATCATGAAGGAGGGCCTGCCCTTGGAACCAAAAGCGAGAATCATAAGCTATGCCGTGGCATCTGAAACGGCTGATGTTTCCGTTGAACAGATGCACTTTGAAAATGGCTACTTCACTTTTGATGTGCGTATTCGTGAAGAAAATTGGAAAGGAGTGCAGTTGGGCATTCCAGGTATACACAATGCAGAAAACGCCGCAGCATGCATCGCGATGTGCTTGGAATTGGGAGTAAAAGAAACTCTTATTCGTGAAGCGTTGAAGACATTTAAAGGGGTAAAAAGAAGATTTGAATACCACATTCGAAAAGAAAATCTGGTGTATATTGACGACTACGCTCACCACCCGACAGAACTTCATTCTTTCCTTAGTTCCGTGCGCTTGATGTATCCTGGTAAACGCGTAATTGGCGCATTTCAACCGCATCTTTTTACACGAACGCGCGACTTCTTTGAGGGGTTTGCACATGAACTTTCCGCACTGGATGAACTTGTCCTCTTGCCCATTTATCCAGCGAGAGAACAGCCCATTGAAGGGGTAAGTAGTGAACATCTATTGGCAGCGATAAAGGCACCAAAAAAACAGGTTTTAGCTGCTGAAGAAGCACTCCATTATTTGTCGTTGCAAAATGATTGTGTGATTCTAACTATCGGTGCAGGAGACATTGATCGAATCGTTGAACCATTAACAAAGGCATTGTCATGAGAATTTGGATAAAACGAATCGTTTGGGTATTGTTTTTTGTGGGTGTCATTGTGCTTGTGGTGCGTTCGTGCAATGTGCACAGTACGCGCTCGATGGACAAGCCAAAAATTGTTATTCACGTCAAAGGTGAGGATGCATTTTTGACCGAAGATGAGTTGTATGAGCGCTTGAAACGAAAAGGGCTAATCTATGAAGGTCAAACACATAAAACCTTGAAAACGTCTGTCATTGAGCGCTATATTTCTGCCATGTCAGAGATCAAGGATGTTCGGGTGTTTACGCGCATCGGAAGTTCATGGACGATAGAAGTTACCGTGAGAAAGCCAATCGCAAGAATCTACAATCAATACCATGAAACATTTTACTTGGATGAGGATGGAATTGTAGTACAAACATCGGGTTTACATACTGCGCGGGTGGTTGTTGTAACTGGTTTGATTCCAGATAGAATAACATCCATCTCCGTAAAAGAAATTATTAACAACGATTCCTTGAAAAGTATTCGAAAGCTTGATGATGTGTATCGAATTTCGAATTATGTTTGCAATGATCCCGAATTGCAAGCGCTTATTGGACAAATTCACTTGAAAAAGAATGGTGATTTCGTTCTAATTCCACTTGTTGGTGATCAACTCATCGTATTTGGTTCTGCGTTTTCAGACCGGGAAGTGAGGGATAAATTTGAAAAATTAAAGATTTTTTATACGAAGGGCTTGCCATACGAAGGCTGGGAGAAATACTCAGAAATTAATTTGAAGTATGGTGGTCAAATCGTTGGCAAGATCAAAGAAGGATACAAGAACGGTAACGAAGAAAACGAATAAATAATAGATCAATGGTTATTGTAGGATTGGATATAGGAACGACGAAAATTGCATGTTTCGTTGGGAGGAGGAATGAGCATGGCAAAATTGAGATTTTGTCAATGGGGAAGAGCGAGTCCTTAGGGGTAATGCGTGGGATTGTAGCGAATATCGATAAAACAATTCAATCCATTCAAGCAGCAGTCAATGAGACACAGGGTCGTGTCGATGGGTCCTTGGTGATTCGTTCAGTGAACGTAGGCATCGCAGGTCAACACATCAAAAGCTTGCAGCACCGTGGAATTCATACACGCAAGCAAATTGACAGTGAAATTTCCCAGAAGGATGTTGACGTGTTGATTGAGGACATGTACAAATTGGTGATGCAGCCTGGTGAAGAAATCATTACCGTATTGCCGCAGGAATATATCGTAGACAACGAGCAAGGAATTAAGGATCCAATTGGAATGTCAGGTCGTCGGCTTGAGGCCAATTTCCACATTATTACAGGGCATGTAGGTGCCGTGTTGAATATCCACAAATGTGTGGAGCGTTCTGGTTTAGAGGTCAAAGAAATTATCCTTGAACCCATTGCCTCTGCAGATGCGGTGCTTTCTGAAGAAGAAAAAGAAGCAGGTGTCGTATTGGTGGACATAGGCGGTGGAACCACAGATGTAGCCATTTTCCATGAGGGAATTATCCGGCATACTGCCGTGATCCCATTTGGTGGAAATGTCATCACAGACGACATCAAGGAGGGATGCACCATCATGCGTCGCCAAGCTGAATCCTTGAAAGTAAAATTTGGATCTGCTTTGGCTTCACAGAGCCAAGAAAATGAAGTGGTTTGTATTCCAGGTTTGAAGGGTAGAGATCCAAAGGAAATTACAGTGAAGAATTTGGCGAGCATCATTCAAGCGCGCATGGAGGAGATCATTGAAATGGTTCAAATCGAAATCGTGAATAGCGGCTATTCGAAGAAGCTAATCGCTGGAATAGTAGTAACTGGTGGTGGGTCGCAATTGAAGCACATTACGCAATTGTTTGAATACATGAGCGGAATGGATACACGCATCGGTTATCCAACAGAACACTTAGCAAATACCAACCACATTGAAAATTTGACGAGCCCAATGTTTGCTACAGGTATCGGTCTTGTGTTGAAAGGATTTGAGAAGTTGGATGCACAAACCGAACAGCCGGAAGTGGCAAGCCCCGGTCAAGTGAAAGGCCATTCAACGAAAACGCGTGGATCATTTTTCGATGAATTGATCAAACGAGGACAGAAGTTCTTTTCAGATAGTGAAGATTAATAACAACAATACAATATAGAAATTATGGAATTCGATTTACCAAAAGAGACAAGTTCAATCATTAAAGTGATTGGTGTAGGTGGCGGCGGAAGCAACGCGGTAAACCACATGTACAACCAAGGAATCATTGGTGTAGATTTTATCGTGTGTAACACAGACCGTCAGGCATTGGATATCTCTCCGGTTCCATTGAAAATTCAACTCGGACCCTCATTGACAGAAGGACGTGGTGCTGGATCTTTGCCAGAAATTGGTAAAAATGCAGCCATCGAAAACATCGATGAAATTCGTGAATTGCTAGGCAAGAATACGAAAATGGTCTTCATCACCGCTGGAATGGGTGGTGGAACAGGTACAGGTGCTGCTCCAGTGATTGCTGAGGTAGCAAGAGAAATGAACATCCTTACCGTGGGAATCGTAACTGTACCATTCAACTTTGAAGGAAGAAAACGCCGTCAACAAGCTGAAGAAGGATTGGAAAGTATGCGTCAAAATGTAGATACACTTTTAGTGATCAACAATGAGCGCCTTCGTGAAATCACAGGTAACTTGACGATTTCTAATGCGTTCTCGCAAGCAGATGACGTGCTTACAATTGCAGCGAAAGGGATTGCAGAGGTGATTTCTGTTACAGGCTCTATGAATGTGGACTTTAACGATGTGAACACGGTTATGCGCAACAGCGGACGCGCCATCATGGGTAGCGCTTCAGCAGAAGGTGAAAATCGCGCTGTAAATGCAGTGCAACAAGCCTTGGCTTCACCATTATTGAATGACAACGACATTAGCGGTGCACAGTATGTCTTATTGAACATCACGTATGGCAATAAAGAAGTCTTGATGGATGAAATCACAGAGATCACCGATTTTATCCAAGACGAAGCTGGTTCAACTGCCGATGTGATTTGGGGACATGGATTTGATCCATCTCTAGGAGATAAATTAAGCGTTACATTGATTGCCACTGGTTTCAAGTCAAATCACCCAATCTCGGGTTTTGAGAAAGCTCCGGAGAGAACAGTAGTTACACTCGACCTGGAGCAGAAAAATGAAATCAAAGAACAACTTTCTTCGCCAACGCAATCTACACCATTCATCAATGCAGTAGAAGTAAAGGCGCCAATCGAAGAGCCGTTCATGAAATCTGAACCGAAACAAGATTCGGTGCAAGATGAATCGATTGCCTCTGTTAGCCCAAGCATAGAACTTCCTATTTCAAAAATAGAAGAAGCTCCTGTTGAAAAACAAGAGTCCTTGGAATTGAGTTGGCAGATTCAAGATGTTCAATCTGAACAAAAGAAGGATTCCGTAATCGTTCACCATTTGGAAGACGATAGCCAAGTAAAAATGGAATTGGAGAATCAATCAACACGAGCCGTCCTTTCTCCGGAAGAACAACAGCGTAAAACACAAGAGCGCATGTCACGCATTCAAGACTTGACCATTAAATTAAAAAAGTCTGAAGGCATTGCTGAATTCGAAAATGAACCAGCCTATGTGCGTCGCAATATTCAGTTGGACAATTCTAAACCAAGCACTGAAGAAACATTTAGCCGCTTTGGATTGGCTGAGGAAGACAACAAAGGTGTCTTGAGAAGCAATAATTTCTTACATGATAATGTGGACTGATGAGCTTTACAGAACGCATAAATGGTGACATAAAATCGGCAATGCTTGCTAGGGAAAAAGAACGCCTTGCCGTATTGCGTGACATCAAGTCAAAGCTATTGTTGGAAGCAACATCAGGTTCAGGCGAAGCCTCTGAAGAAGTCGCACTAAAAATCTGCATGAAGTTGCACAAACAGCGCTTGGAAACGTACGAATTGTATACCGCCCAAGGTCGTCAAGATTTAGCGGATGAAGAATTGTTTCAAGCAAAAGTAATCGAAGAATACCTGCCTAAAATGATGTCGGAGGAAGAGATCCGCGCGGAAGTTTCCGCAGCAATCGCTCAAACTGGCGCCACAGGTCCCCAAGAAATGGGGAAGGTCATGGGGGTTTTAACGGGTAAATTGGCGGGTAAAGCCGATGGTAAACTCATCGCAACTCTTGTGAAAGAAGCACTTTCTTAATTGAATAGATATTAACCAATAGAAGCGTGTTTCATGAAAATGGAACACGCTTGTTTTTTGTAAATAGATGATACTTTTGTAGCATGAAGGTCACAGCATTTAAAGAAGAATTGGCACAAACCATTCGCACATTACACCTCAAAGGGTGGTCACCTGCGACATCAACAAATTATTCCTTCCGAGAGGATGAAGGTCAAATTTGGGTCTCGCGCTCAGGGGTGGACAAATCCAATTTCTTATCGACGGATTTTATTACTGTAGATCAGGATGGGAATGCGACTGGGGGATATGTTGGAGTCAAACCGTCCGCAGAAACCTTAATCCATTGCGTCATCTATGCGCTCTTCCCCGAAACAAAAGTGATCTTGCACAGCCATGGCGTTTATCCAATTGTCGCAACAGCGACATCTGATTCTGCCATTGCATTCGAAGGATATGAAGTACAGAAAGGTTTCGCAGGACAAACAACACATGAGGGAAGGGTTGAAATTCCAGTATTTGAGAATACCCAAGACATGATCGAATTCGCTGACACCTTACGTAAAAATGCTTCACGCTTCGACTGCCATTCATTCATCATGCGAAAACACGGGACCTATGTCTGGGGAACAAGTCTTTTAGAGGCCAAACGCCACCTAGAGACTTTGGATTATTTGTGTCAGTGTGACTATATGTTGAAATAGATATTAAGACAAGAGACAAGAGACAAGAGACAAAAGACAAAGGACAAAAGACATGATCTTACTTCGGAGTATCGAATCATTTCCCCCGCTAGAGTGCTTGTCCCGCAAGGAACGATGCGGGAGGGATCAAGGGGGAGGATTGTAGATATTAGGATATCAAGATTTTAAGATGTTAAGACAAGAGACAAGAGACAAAGGACATGATCTTACTTCGGATGGTGAAGCAGCCAATTCGTAATTAGTAACTAAAAAAGTAACTAGTGGCTTCGAGTATGCTGCGCACCTCAGCCACCAAATTAGTAATTAAAAGAAAAATGGCAATTCTAAGCATTCCAGAACAAAATATTGAGCTTCGAGATCCTATGGAAATTAAAGCGTTTTTTAGTGCGCGAAATTTATTTTTTGACCAGTGGTCTTGTGATGTGATTTTTGATGATCACGCCACACAGGAAGAAATAATAGCCGCCTATGACAAGGACCTTAAACCTTTCATGGTAGACGGAGGATATTTAACCGCTGATGTCATTTCCATCAATTCACAGACCGAAAACTACGATGCTATCCGTGCTAAATTCCTAGCAGAACATACCCATTCAGAGGATGAGATTCGCTTCTTTGTGGATGGTCAGGGTTTGTTTTGGTTTAACATGGAAAATGAACCTGTGTTCAATCTCTTGTGCCAACGGGGAGATTTAATCTCTGTTCTCGCTGGAACGAAACATTGGTTCGATGCAGGTGAATCAAATCCCTTCGTGAAGGCCATTCGGATCTTCATTGACATGAGTGGTTGGGTGCCTGAATACACGCAATCAGGACTGGAAAAGAACTTCTCGGACTTTAATATGCCACAATAAATAGAGATATTCTCCCAAATTAAGGATTTGATGCTAAAGCAATTTGGTGACTACGTCAATTTGAAGCCTTAGGCAATTCGGCAGATCCATACGAGGGTAGCAATCATTACAAATTTGCGCAGCGGTATTTCATAAAACTAAAGCTTCTAACTACATTTACACAATGAAATTTGAAGGCGTTAAATATGTGCTGACCGACATTGAAGGAACTACCACTTCAGTGAAGTTCGTCTACGACCAATTGTTTCCTTATTTCCGGTCGCACATCGGTGATTTGAAGTCAATGATCCAACTGCCCGATGTTCAGGAGGCCTTTCGTCTAACGGTGAAATTGAGCTTGGACTTGGAAGGCCGAAAGCTCAATTCTGTCGATGAAATCATCAATACACTGAACCGTTGGTCGGAAGAAGACCGAAAAATTACACCACTCAAATCCGTGCAAGGAATTCTTTGGGAAGATGGGTATAAAAAGGGTGAGTTGAAAGGCCATGTGTATGCGGATGTTTTACCTGCTTTGGAACAATGGAAATCACAAGGCATTCAAATGGGTGTATTCTCTTCGGGCTCTATTGCTGCACAAAAGTTGATTTTTGGCTTCAGTGAATTGGGTGATCTGACCCCTTTCTTTTCGCATTATTTTGATACGACAACGGGTGGTAAAAAGGTAGCTGAAACCTATCCGAAAATTGCGGATGCTATCGGGCTTCAAGCTTCTGAAATCATCTTTCTTTCTGATATCACCGATGAATTGGTCGCGGCAGATGCTGCAGGATTTCAAACGGTTCAATTGGTTCGGCCAGGGACTGAAGCCAATTGGAAATGCACCGTGAAGGATTTCACTGAAATAGAATTGGCATAATTACCATTGCAAAATAGAACGAGCAAAATGACAAAATTCCGCACCATTTGGACCACTGAAGATGCTTATGTTGAAGTCATCGATCAACGTAAGTTGCCACATGAATTCGTCACCGTGCGTCTCGAAACGTATGACGATGCCGAGGAGGCGATTAAGGAAATGACGGTTCGTGGAGCCCCACTTATTGGAGCAACTGCCGCTTATGGAATTTATCTCGCTGTGCGCGAAATGATCGAAGATGAATTGGACGGATCCTTCTTGGATGAAGCTTTCACGGCCTTGCGTGCATCTCGACCAACAGCTGTTAATCTTTTTTGGGCCCTGGATAAAATGCGTGTGGCCTTAGACAATTGTGAAGGTGACTTTATGAAAACCGCATGGGAGGCAGCCGCTCAAATCGTGGAAGAAGACGTTGAAACATGCCGAATGATTGGTGTTCATGGTCTTCCCTTGATTGAAGCGATTGCGGCGCGCAAAGAAGGCGAAGTAGTCAATATCTTGACGCATTGTAACGCTGGAATGCTCGGCTGTGTGGAGTGGGGAACAATCACTTCACCCATCTATCAAGCGATTCAAAAGGGAATAAAAGTACATGTCTGGGTGGATGAAACGCGTCCAAGAAATCAAGGTTCGAATTTGACGGCTTACGAATTGACTCGTCATGGGGTTCCGCACACACTTATTGTAGACAATGCCGGTGGACACTTGATGCAACACGGCATGGTGGACATGGTCATCGTAGGAACGGACCGCACAACGCGCCAAGGAGATGTGGCGAATAAAATTGGTACTTACTTGAAAGCACTCGCTGCACACGACAACAACATTCCTTTTTATGTAGCACTTCCGTCCACGACACTGGATATGTCAATCCGCAATGGATTAACAGAAATTCCAATCGAGGAACGCAATCAAGACGAAGTACGCTACATGATTGGGAAAGGACAGAATGGTAAAATTCAACCTGTTTTGATTTGCCCGGAAACAACCCCTGCAAGCAATTATGGCTTCGATGTGACCCCAGCGCGCTTGGTGACCAAAATTATTACTGAACGAGGTGTGTGCGATGCTTCGGAAGAAGGATTGTTGGAATTGTTTCCTGAGTTCAACTCACCTAAAACAAATTAAAATGGCTTCATTCCTTAAAAAGCTGTATCGATTTTTTTCTCCAAAGCATCAAACTGTTTTTCTTGATTATAAGGTAAATATGACTCCTAGATGGGGGGAAGGCAAACCACCTAATCAACAGTTAAATGCAATAATTGAAAAGGGAAGAGACAGATATAGGGTCCTGCTGGAATCATCACATGGGTACTTCGAGAACTTAAAATCGATTCGTAAGTTCGGTGAAAATTCAGATGCCTTGGCTCCAGTGTACAACAATGGTTTTTTACCCGGATTGGACATTGCCATGATTTATACAATTATTCGAGAGAATAAGCCAAAGAGGTATGTAGAAGTGGGTTCTGGTAACTCAACAAAAGTGGCTGCAAAGGCAAAGAAAGATGCTGAAATAGACATGGAAATTATTTCGATTGATCCAATGCCGCGTGCTGAAATAGATCAATTGGCGAATAGGATTATTCGTGGTCCATTTGAAAATTCTGACATTTCACTTTTTTCTGAACTCAATGAAAATGATATCGTTTTCATAGATAATTCGCACCGAATATTGCCAAACTCAGATGCGACGGTTTTCTTTATGGAAGTTCTTCCTATTCTTAAAAAAGGAGTTATTGTTCATGTCCATGACATTTATTTGCCCTATGATTATCCTCAATTCATGTGTGATAGAGCTTATTCAGAACAGTATGGCTTGGCCGCATTTTTATTGGCGAACCCTGAAAAGTTCGAGGTGATGATGCCAAATTATTTTGTGTCAGAAGATTCTGAATTGTCAACCATTTTGTCACCATTATTTGACTCTCCAGAATTGTCAAATGTGGAACGTCATGGTGGATCCTTTTGGATACGAATAGCAAGGTAAATCAATCCTTGATCTTCTCGAGAAAAGAGCTAGGCTGAGGGAATAGTCCATCGCGAGAAATACGCTTTCCACGGTTGTAAACAACAATGCGCTCTCCTGCCAACTGACCATCCATTCGGCAATCTAAAACGATGTAATTTTTTCCTTCGAAAAGAACGTGATATATACCATGTAAAGCGTTATTTCCGACAGTGATATCTACACTGTCTGCGTCAATTTTAATAAGTATTGCCACAGCGTCAACATCCACGTTGTCCGTTCCAACATCCAATTTAAATGCAGGGATTTCACCTTGATAACTTCCGTAAAATTTCTTTTTTAGCGTAATGGGCTTTTGGGCCACCGCCGAAATGGAGAAACAAATGAATAAGTATAGCAAGTGCTTTCGCATGAAGCAAATGTATAACATTGAACGAGAAAAACAAGTGTTAAAGAGACTTTCCTTCTTTTATTCGGCCTAAATAAGCCCAGTCACCCTGCAGCTTTTCGCATGTGAAATCGTTCAATGGAATCTTTGATATCAGCGTTTCCTTCTGAGGGAAAAAGTTAACATGCTCATCCAATGTGTAGTAAAAGTAGCGCTGACAGGGTGTAACGATAAACAATTGTTTTCGCGTGATGCGAATGAGCTCAGAAATGCACAGGTCTAATTTTAACAAATGTTCCACGGTGTGACAACAAACAACCACATCAATCGAATGATTTTCGAAAGGCAATTGTTCAACATTTCCATGCACGAAGGTAAAATGATCATTTTTCTCGGGTGCTTTAAGGTCGAAGCCGCTCAATGTGATGGATGGATGCCGTTCTTGAATTTTATTCAATAAATACCCGCCACCACAACCAATGTCAACAAGTGTGTCGGCTGTCGGATCAATCTTGTCGAGAATAAAATCGATACATGCCTGATTCAAATCGGTCGCTCGATTTCTTGAAATGGTATTTAACCCATTGTAAAAATCGGAGTATTCCTCGGGGGTGTAGCTGTAGACCTTTGTCTTGAATTGCATCACTTCCTTGATGTTCTTTCCGCGGTAGGCAAACAGGTAAAACGGATACATAAATACTTTCGAATCACGGATGAATGGAGGAATCATTTCATCCATCACAAAACGTATGGCATTGGTCAATCTTCTGTTCATCGTTTGGCGTATTTTCCCAACATGTGGTTGCGTTTTATGCGGAGCAGGTCCATAACCATTCCGAAGCCATGACGCAGCACACTCACACTGCTGCCATCTTGACTGCGCAATGTTACGGGGATTTTTTTAATGTCGTAATTACGCTTTAAGGAAATGTACATCAATTCCACATCGAAGGTAAAGCCATTGACTCGGGATGCGCGAAACAAATCGTCCGCAACAGCTGCCCTAAATCCTTTCAATCCACACTGCGTATCGGAAATTCCGGTGGTGATAAATCGACCGACGATAAATGTAAAGAACCCGCTTCCGAAGCGCCGTTTGGCAGAGATTTCGTTGAAGTAATTTGATTCCTCTAGTCCCCGATCGCCAATGACAACATCGTATTCTTTTTCGCTGAGGTAATGCATAATTTTGTCAATGGCTGCGGTTTCAAAGGGGATATCTGCATCTGTGTAAATCCGAATTTCCTTGGTGGCATGATGCATTCCAAAACGCACCGCACCACCCTTGCCGAGATTCTTTGGATAAGATAAAAATCGGCAGCCATTTTCCTTAGCTACGCTTTCCGTTTCTCCATTGTCATTCGAACCATCATCCACAACAATCACTTCATGATCAATTTGCTTATCGCTTAAATACTGAATTAGGTACGGCAAATTTTTTCGGAGAGCCTCCGAAGAACGATAGGATGGTATGACAATGCTGATGCTCAACTGCGATGAATGAAGTGTAAAAATAGGGAATTATTGTTTTGAAAAGGGACAAAGGGACAAAGGGACAAAGGACGTCAAGATATTAAGACATTCAAACAATTTTCGAATTCCGAATTGCCGAAGGCATCAAATTCCCAAGGGGAACAAATTGCGGAGCACCAAATTTCAACTAGATGATTAACTTTATCCAACATTAAAAACCCAATGGCAGGAACCAATCGGCAGTTATGGCAACATACAGGAATCCTTTTCCTCATGGCAGTGCTGGCTTTTTTTCCTGTGGTGATGAACATCCATCCGGTAAAATGGGACATGATCGATTGCTTTTATCCCTGGCGTTTTCACATTGGTGAATGTCTGCAAAATGGTCAGCTTCCGTGGTGGAATCCCTATCAAGATCTAGGTTATCCGATACACGCCGATCCGTCGAGTGGGGCGTGGTATCCCATGGTTTGGTTCATCGGTTCAACGGTCGGCTATAGTATTTGGACGATAGGCTTTGAATTGTGGATTCATGTATTTTTTGCCGGAGTCGGCATGTATTTCTTGGCAAAAACACTAAAGTTTGATCCGCGTTTTGCGCTGATGGTTGGAATCGCCTACATGTTGTGTGGATTTTTCATAGGAAATGCACAGCACCTTCCTTACATCATCAGTGCCTGTTGGCTGCCTTATGTGCTTGCTTTTTATCTCAAAATGAGAGAGCGAAAGGGATGGCAAGACGCAGTAAAAGCAGGATTGTTTATGTTTCTCATGATCATGGGTGGTTATCCCGCCATTACCATTATTCTTTTCTATTTGTTGATGATTTTCTTTGGTGTAACGGCGTTCAAATTGTGGCGCGAAAAGGACTATAACAGCATTTTTGCATTCATTGGAAGAAATGCCCTTTTCACATTGACAACAGTATTGACTTCAGCCGTGATGCTCATGTCGGTTGCGGTTGTCAGCCCATACCTATCCAGACTTGGAAATTTCGACCTTGAACAAGCTTTGTTTTCGCCATTTTCTCCACAGTCGTTTTTCAGTTTTATTCTTACGTATTCAACCACGGCAACAATCCCCTGGTTCAATTCGGATTTGTCCATGCGCAATGGCTACTTCGGGATCATCGTTTTCCTCTTCTTTATCTTGGGGACATTCCGCAAAAAACCATTGGAATTACGCATCTTCTTTTGGTTCGGAATTTTTTGCTTGTGCTCAGCAGTGGGCGAATATCTCCCGGTGCGTGAGTTTCTCTTTCGCTACGTGCCGATGATGAATGTCTTTCGTTTTCCAAGTGTTTTTCGTCTGTTTTTTATTCTCGGCGCAGTGCTTACTGGTGTTTGGACCTTGCAGCAGTATCTTGTAGAATCTAAGCGAGAAAATCGCACACTTTACCTTGCCTTGGGGATTTCTTTTTGTGCGATGCTTTCTGTCATCGTAGCCTTCCGTTTACAAGTGTTCTTGGCGATGGGCAACTTTCTGAAATTAGGCATTTTCTCTTTTAATACAGGGGCAACATTTGCTCAATTGGCTGTTTTTCAGGCCGCCATTCAAGTGTTAATTCTTGGTATCGGGTTCATCCTCTTTTGGAAAGCGAAAAATACGAATATGCGCATCCTTTCCATCACTGCATTGATTGCCACGGATCTGCTCATTGCCGCAAGCTTGAATGGTCCCGCTACGGTATATTATGGCGAAGTGGAAGCCAAAGTTGCTCAAGCCAATGTGGACAAATACCCCCACGGATTTCCAAAGCAACTCGACATCAGCATCGACTCAGCCGGACATTTACCGGGGATTGGAACACCCTACTGGCAAAATCAGCAAACCTTCCAAAAACAGATTTCTGCTGAAGGATACAATTCCTTTTCGTTTACATCCTACGAAGAATTAGAAAGTGATTTCCCGAAGTTGTATGCGGCAGTCAAGAAGTGTCATTTGCTTACTTTATCAGACCGACTACTACAAAACGCCATTGGAGATCGCATTCAACCGGGAGAACTTTTCGTCCAATTTGGCAGCGATCGTCATCCTGGGATTTATGCGCTTTCGAAGGGAGATTCTGTCGTTTTGGAGAACTATAACGCCAATGAATTTCATGTTCGTGCCTTCGTGAAACGACCTTGCTTATTGACGCTTCACCAAAAGGATTTTTCGGATTGGAGGGCCTTCATCAATGGAAAAGAAACGCCGATTTTTCTGAGTAACATGAATTTCATGACCATAGAGTTGCCAGCAGGGAAGTCAAAGGTCAGCTTTGTATTTGACAACACGCTTGTTCGCATCGCCTTTTATGTCAGCATAAGCACACTTGTTTTCTTATTGTTTATGCTCTTGCGCGACACAGTCAAAGGAAGAGTTCCGCGTTGATAATTTGCCTTTTTTCTTGATAACTTCCTTTTCAAGACCGCTACAATTTGCGTAAATTCGACATGCAAAACAACACGCATTTCATGAAGCAGTATCACGACCTTTTGACGCATATTTTGGACCACGGTACCCGTAAGGAAGACCGCACAGGGACTGGAACAATTTCGACTTTTGGTTACCAAATGCGCTTTGACCTGTCAAAAGGTTTTCCGGTGGTCACGACAAAGAAACTGCACCTACGGTCCATCATCATTGAGTTGTTGTGGTTTCTCCAAGGAAATACAAACATCAAATTCCTCAAGGACAATAAGGTGTCCATTTGGGATGAATGGGCAGATGAAAACGGAAACCTTGGTCCAGTATACGGGCATCAGTGGAGAAGTTGGCCCGATGGAAACGGTGGGACGATTGATCAAATCACCAACCTCATTGCATCCATCAAAAAGAATCCAGATTCACGCCGCTTGATCGTTTCCGCTTGGAATGTCGCTGATGTGGATCACATGGCTTTGCCGCCCTGTCATACCTTGTTTCAGTTTTATGTCGCCAATGGAAAATTGAGTTGTCAGCTGTACCAGCGCAGCGCCGATACCTTCCTCGGGGTGCCATTCAATATTGCATCTTATGCCTTACTTACGATGATGGTTGCACAAGTGTGTAATCTTGAGGTCGGTGAATTTGTCCACACCTTTGGAGATGCACACATTTACAGCAATCACCTGGAGCAAGTTGACTTGCAGTTGTCGCGCGAATGTCGTCCCTTGCCAACCATGAAGATCAATCCAACAGTGAAAGATATCTTCGGATTTACCTATGAAGATTTCGAATTGGTCGGGTACGACCCACACCCCCACATCAAAGGCGCTGTTGCCGTTTAATCAAAAAAAATAGAGCAACAGAAATTATGCAAATTCAATTGATCGTAGCCATGGACCGCGAACGTGGTATCGGAAAGAACAACGACCTGATGTGGCATCTGGCTGCAGATATGCGTTTTTTCAAAGAGACAACATCAGGACATATAGTGGTCATGGGACGAAAAAATTGGGATTCAATTCCAACGAAATACCGTCCTTTAGCAAACCGTGAAAATGTCGTTTTAACCCGAAATACAGATTTTTCCGCAGAAGGAGCAAGCGTTTTTTATTCCTTGGAAGACAGCATTTCACACTACGATGGGGATGACCGCGCCTTTTTTATCATTGGAGGAGGAGAAATTTATCGTCATGCCTTGGAGTTGGGTTGTGTCAATGAAATGTACATCACCCATGTCGATGCAGTCTATGGTGCGGATACCTTCTTTCCTGAGTTCAACGTAGAAGAATGGACCATGCACGAACTGTTTCATTTCGAAAAGGATGAGAAGAATGAGGCTTCATTTACTGTGAAGCATTACATACGCAACTAAGCCACACTAATTCACATGATTCTCTGCATTGCCGAAAAACCTTCTGTAGCGAAAGACATCGCTGAAATCTTGGGTGCGCGTTCCCGCAAGGACGGCTACTGGGAAGGAAATGGTTTTTGGGTAAGCTGGACATTTGGACACCTTTGTACATTGAAAGAACCTCATGATTACAAGGAATCTTGGAAGTATTGGAAGCTAGAAGATTTGCCCATCATTCCACAAAATTTTGGAATTAAAGTGGTCGATGATCCTGGCGTTCAAAAACAATTCAAGTGCATCGAGAATTTGGTAGCGAATTGTACTGAAGTCATCAACTGCGGGGATGCTGGTCAGGAGGGAGAATTGATTCAGCGTTGGGTACTCCTCAAAGCGAAATGCGACAAGCCCGTGCGTCGCTTGTGGATTTCTTCGCTGACAGAAGAAGCCATCAAGGAAGGATTTCAGAAGTTAAAAGACGCCAAGCTTTACGACAACTTGTACGCCGCAGGTTCGGCACGTGCCATTGGCGACTGGCTTCTCGGCATCAATGCCACCCGTGCGTTCACCACAAAATTTGGCAGAGGGAAAGCGACACTTTCCATTGGACGGGTACAAACACCAACCCTCGCCATGATTGTGCAGCGCCAGAAGGAAATCAATGCCTTTGTTTCAGCTGAATATTGGGAATTGAAAACGACTTACCGTGAAACTGAATTCCTTTGTCAGATTGATCGTTTGACCAACGAAGCAAAAGCACATAAAGGCTTAGAATACCTGAAGCAACACGAATTTGAAGTCACCTCATTTGAGCAAAAAGAAGGAAAAGAAGGGAATCCACGCTTGTTTGACTTGACCTCATTGCAGGTGGAGGGAAACAAGAAATATGGCTTTTCGGCAGATGAAACACTGAAAATGGTGCAGAGTCTGTACGAAAAGAAAATCGTTACTTATCCCCGTGTGGACACCACCTATTTGTCGGAAGACATTCATCCGAAGGTGGAGGGAATTCTACGTGGAATGCAGTATTACTCTAGGTTCACAGCCCCCTTGTTGCAACAGCCCATTCCGAAATCAAAGACAGTTTTCGACGATAAAAAAGTGACCGATCACCACGCGATTATTCCTACGGGTATCAATCCAAGTGGCATTACACCCTCCGAGCAACAGGTGTATGAGTTGATTGCCAAACGATTCATCGCTGTATTTTATCCCGAATGTAAGGTGTCGAATACGACGGTACTTGGTCAGGTTGGGACATTGGTATTCAAGGCAACGGGAAAGCAAATCTTGGAACCGGGATGGCGTGTGATCTATGCAGACGAAAAGTACGAAAACAGCGATCCAAAAGCGGAGAGTGAAGAGAAGGTCTTGCCAATATTTACCGAAGGGGAAAAAGGTTCACATGAACCGATCGTTCACAAAGGAAAAACTTCTGCGCCTAAGCCATATACCGAGGCGACCTTGTTGCGTGCCATGGAAACGGCGGGCAAGCAAATCGAAGACGAGGAAATGCGCGAACTGATGAAAGACAATGGAATCGGTCGTCCATCAACACGTGCCAACATTATCGAAACCCTTTTTAGAAGACGGTACATCGAGAAAAATCGAAAGAACATTTTGGCCACCCAAACAGGCATGGACTTGATCGATACCATTCAGAATCAATTGTTAAAAAGTCCAGAGTTGACAGGGCAGTGGGAGCGTAAAATCCGCCTCATTGAAAAAGGAGAATACGCGCCGGAAATGTTCAAACAGGAGCTTTACAAAATGGTGCGTGAGTTGACCGATGAGGTGATTTTCAACAACTACCGTCAAATTCAAGTTGAACCATTATCACCAGTCGAAGCGCCCAAAAAAGAACGAGCCCCGCGTACCCCGAAAGAAAAAGTCGATTTAGTCACGCTCGATTGTCCAAAGTGCAAAGCCGTGAAATTGATGAAGGGAAACACGGCTGTTGGTTGTTCGAATTTTAAAGTGTGTGGATTTAAAATCCCCTTTGAACTCTTAGGTAAAAAGCTGACCGAAGCACAAATGCTCGATCTCATCCAAAAAGGAAAAACAGGTACCATCAAAGGGTTTATTGTTCCTGGAAATGCGGAGCCAAGAGATGGAAAGTTGGTTTTGGATGGGAGTTTTAATGTGGGATTGGGGTAAATGAAATGAAGAATTAAAAATGAAGAATGAACAATGAAATCCTTCTTCGCTTTTGAACTTCGATGGACAAAAGACAAAGGACAAAAGATGAGGAAAAAATGAAGAATGTCATCACTTTAAGCACTGAAGTGCGTGGTTCAATAAAAAGTGTTTGGGAATTGTGGACATCCCCAGAGCACATTGTCCATTGGAATTTTGCTGCCGACAGTTGGCACGCTCCAGCCGCAGTGAATGACCTACAAGTTGGCGGGAAATTCTCTTACCGCATGGAAGCCAAAGATGGAAGTGTGGGTTTTGATTTTTCGGGGGTGTATTCAGAAATCATCGAACACGAAGTAATTGCGTATACCATGGATGATGGACGGAAAGCACGCGTAACATTTGAAGCCCTTGGTGAGTCCATAGTTGTCACTGAAGTATTTGAGCCAGAAACGATGAATGCGCATGAGCTTCAACAAACGGGCTGGCAAATGATTTTAGATAACTTCAAGTGTCACGCTGAGTCGCTTTAGGAGCGTATTCCTAAACCAAGGAAAGCCGCATCAAAATGTCCGTTTGGATGTCTTTTCCAAGAATAAATTGTTGTGTTCCAAAGGGTTCAAAGCCTAACTTTTCATAGAAACGAATCGCACGCGGGTTGTGTTCCCAGACACCAAGCCATAGGTGAGTTGCTCGTATTTCAGTGGCTTTTTCTACCGCGAAAGCATACAATTCCTGTCCGATTCCTGTTCCGAGATATTCCTCCACGACATAAATGCGTTCGATTTCAAGTCCTTGTCCTTCCAAATCGTTTTGGTCTGAAATGCCTTGATTCAACTTCAAGTACCCAATCGTTATACCCTCAATTTTCGCCAGGAAAAATGAAGATACTTCTGTTTCCATTTCTTTGTTCAACTGCTCAATACTCAAGCAATTCTCCAGGTACAGTTGCATATCATCCGCTGTGTTGAATTGCTCAAACGCTTGACAAAACGTGAGGATGCTGATGGACTGAAGATCGCTCAAGTCAGTTTCGGTAGCACGCTGAATGATGAGGTTTGGGAATGACATGGTGCAAAGGTAGAAGAGATTTTGTGATCTAGCCCCAAAGAATCTGCACTTCACACTCACACTCTCTTAGGCTTTCGGGACTGGTTTTTTGTGCAGGCCATAATTGGATTATCGAACCAATTATAATATACTTTGGGATTCAGTTAACAACCTTCCTTGTAAAATCGAGAAGAACGAGAATCAGAATGAAAATGAAGAAAAAAACCAGAGGTCGTGTCACCGCTCTCGCTCTCACACTCACTCTGGTTTTTTGTACTCGGAGCGGGACTTGAACCCGCACGCCCATACAGGCACAGGATTTTAAGTCCGGCGTGTCTACCATTCCACCATCCGAGCATCCTGTTTGATGAATAAAAAAGGAGCACGAATGCTCCTTCTCCGATTCCTCAGAGCGAGAAACGGGATTCGAACCCGCGACCCCGACCTTGGCAAGGTCGTGCTCTACCAACTGAGCTATTCTCGCATTGTTATAAATAATTCTACCGCGTTTCTGTGGGTCGTGCTCCACTCCGCCGCGGCGGAAGCTATTCTCGCATTTTTTAGAATTTCTGACACAAGGTGTATTCTTGCTCAGCTATTCTCGCATTGTTGAGTTCCACCGTTACAAAGAAATTCGTTGTAATCAGCTCTTCTCGATTTCACTGCATCGTTTTGCAGTGGGGGGACAAAGATAAGAAGGAAATTAAAAAATGCAACGGCAGAATTAAAAAAATTAACCCCCTGTCATTTTTTTAATTTCATGCAATTTTAATAATGCCTCGACGGGTGTCAAGGTGTTGATGTCGATGGAGACCAATTCTTCGCGAATATTTTCCAAAACGGGATCGTTCAGTTGGAAGAAACTCAATTGCATGTTGGGCGAAGCTACGGCATCTTGGACCTTTTCTTTCATCTTTTTCTTGCCGGTCATGTCATGACTTTTTTCCAATTCTTTGAGCATCAACTCGGCGCGTGACAATACTTGTGGTGGCATTCCGGCTAAACGTGCCACGTGTATCCCAAAGGAGTGTTCGCTTCCGCCTGCCACCAACTTGCGCATGAACAAAATCTTTTGACCAATTTCTTTGACTGAAACATTATAGTTTCGAATGCGGTCAAATTTCTTGGTCATCTCGTTGAGTTCATGGTAGTGCGTGGCAAATAATGTTTTTGCTTTTGATCGCGGGTTTTCGTGGATGTACTCGGCAATCGCCCAAGCAATGGAAATTCCGTCATACGTGCTCGTTCCTCGTCCAATTTCGTCAAGTAAAACCAAACTGCGCTCGGAAAGGTTGTTCAAGATGCTTGCTGTTTCATTCATCTCGACCATGAAGGTGGATTCACCGGAGGAGATGTTGTCGGATGCTCCTACACGGGTAAACACCTTGTCGACCAAGCCCAATTTTGCACTTTTAGCTGGGACAAAACTTCCCATTTGTGCCATCAAGCTTATAAGGGCCGTTTGCCGTAGTATCGCACTTTTACCGCTCATGTTCGGACCGGTAATCATGATGATCTGCTGCGATTCGGGATCTAAATCAATGTCATTGGCTATGTAAGCTTCGCCGTGACGCAATTGCTTCTCAATCACAGGGTGACGTCCTTCTCGAATTTCTATGGCATAACCGTCATTGATTTCTGGGCAGTTGTATCCATTCGCCAAAGCAATCGTGGCAAAGGATCCTAGACAGTCGAGCTGAGCCAATAAAAAGGCGTTGTGCTGAATGGGAAGTATATAATCAGCCATGGAAATCACCAAGTCGTTGAAGAGTTTGTATTCAATGGAATGGATGCGCTCCTCGGCGCCGAGAATTTTTGTCTCGTAGATTTTAAGTTCTTCGGTGATGTAGCGTTCCGCATTGACTAAGGTCTGCTTGCGGATCCATTCTTCGGGTACCTTGTCCTTGTGGGTATTTCGTACCTCAAGGTAATAGCCAAATACATTGTTGAATGCTACTTTCAAACTTGGGATTGACGTCCGAGTGGATTCACGCTCTTCTAGATCTTTTAAATAGCCCTTGCCGTTGTTCGAGATCTCACGTAACTCATCCAGTTCAGCTTGATATCCATCGCGAATAACTGCTCCTTTTCCTAGTTGAATGGACGGTTCATCCATCACTGTTTTTTCAATGATGTCGACGAGATTTTCACACGGATTTAATTGATCTGCGATTTTTCTTAGGATGTCACTCTCACTTTGTTCAAACAAGGAACAGATGGGACCAATTTGACGCAAAGTGCGCTTCAGTTGGATGACCTCTTTCGGGTTCACTTTCCCCACAGCTACTTTTGAGATGAGTCGTTCAAGATCGCCAATTTGACCAAGTCGGTCGCCAAGTTCACTGTTGAGCGCGGAATTTTCTTTCAAGTAAGCTACCGCAGAAAGTCGATCGCGAATTGGACGTTCATCCTTCAAAGGAAGTACAATCCAGCGTTTCATCATTCGTCCACCCATGGGTGTGAGCGTGCGGTCTAGCACATCAGCTAAAGTTGTTGCATTTTCATGCGCTGAAGAAATCAATTCTAGGTTTCGAACAGTAAATCGGTCGAGCCACACGTAACGTTCTTCTTCAATCCTCGCGATGGTGGTGATGTGTCCGAGGCGGTCGTGTTGATTCTCTCCAAGGTAGTGCAACACGGCTCCCGCGGCAATCGTTGCCTTGTCCAAATTTTCAATTCCAAAGCCTTTCAATGAATTGGTTTGGAAATGCTTTTGGAGCGATTCATGCGCAAAGTCTGGCGTAAACACCCAATCTTCCAAACGGAAGGTATAGTAACGATCTCCGAAGGTTTCTTGAAACTCTTTCGATCGATTTTTTTGATAGACAATCTCGGTAGGTTCAAAACCTTGAATCAGCTTATCGATGTATTCTTTGTTTCCTTGTGCAATTAAAAATTCACCTGTCGAGACATCTAAAAAGGCAATCCCATGTTCGTTTTTATCGAAGTGAATGGCACATAGAAAATTGTTTTTCTTTTGATCGAGCACCTGGTCGTTGAAGGATACGCCTGGTGTCACGAGTTCGGTAACACCACGCTTGACAATCGTTTTTGTCATTTTCGGGTCCTCCAGTTGATCACAAATGGCCACACGTTCACCCGCTCGAACAAGTTTTGGTAAATAGGTGTCCAAGGAATGATGCGGGAATCCAGCCAATTCAATTTCTGAACTCGAACCTGCGCCTCGTTTTGTAAGGATAATTCCAAGGATCCGCGATGTTTTTATGGCATCTTCTCCGAAGGTTTCGTAAAAGTCACCCACGCGAAAAAGCAACAAGGCCTGAGGATGTCGGGCCTTAATCTGATTGTATTGCTTCATTAAGGGAGTTTCACTCGCGCTTTTTTCTTGCTTTTCCTTCGCCAAGTCGGATGATTTAATGATTTTTGCCATAAAGTTAGGCCCCTGCGTCGAGAGGTCAAAACATACGGTCTTCATCTTATCAACAAAAATGAACAGGAAGTTAAAATTGTGGGAATTGGATCGGGTGAGTGAGGAAGATTTTCGCGCTCAACAGAAGTTTCCATTGATTGTCATCTTGGATGATATCCGAAGTCTAAATAACATCGGTTCGTTCTTTCGAACGGCGGATGCCTTTAATGTGGAAAAGATTTATCTGTGCGGTATTACCGCCAATCCTCCGCACCGCGATATTCAGAAAACAGCCCTCGGCGCCACGGAAACAATAGCATGGGAATACCGAAAGTCAATTACGGAGCTTGTTGCCGAATTAAAAGAACAAGGAGTGGTTGTTTGCACCATTGAGCAAGCGGAGAAGACTGTCCATTTGCAACATGTGGGCGATTTACCTGGGGAACGATTTGCGCTTGTCTTTGGCAACGAAGTCGATGGGGTAAATCAAGCCGTGATTGACATGACCGACCACGTCATCGAAATCCCTCAGTTCGGAACAAAACACAGTTTAAATGTGTCGGTTTGTGCGGGGGTGGTGTTGTGGGAGTTTGGGAAAAATTTTTTTGTTTAGATATTAAGATGTTAGGATTTTAAGATGTCAAGACAAGGGACACTTCTTCGCTTTAAGAGCTTCGAAGGACAAAGGACACTTCTTCGCTCTTTGAGCTTCGAAGGACAAAAGACACTTCTTCGCTTTAAGAGCTTCGAAGGACAAAGGACACTTCTTCGCTTTAAGAGCTTCGAAGGACAAAGGACAAAAGATTTGATCGTACTTCGAATCGTAAAGAAACGGACATTAAGAGATCAGGAGATTCAGATTTTAAGACATTTTCCCGGAATATAACGAACGCAATGATTTGTTTCCCCCGCCGGAGGGGGATGAAGGGGGAGGGCCTTACAATTCTTCATCCTTAATTCTTCATTTTTAACTCTTCATTCTTAATTTTTAACTTTAAAAAAATGGAAACATACTACGACCCAAAAGACCTGAAAAACTTCGGGAAAATCGGTGAGTTCGGACAAGAACTAGCGGACAATTTTTTTGATTATTACGGCAACGTATTCAAGGATTCGGCCTTGTCGGCGCGTGAGAAATCATTGATCGCTTTGGCTGTTGCACACGCTGTTCAATGCCCGTATTGCATCGATGCTTATACTTCAGATACGCTTGAAAAAGGGTACACAGAGGAGCAGCTGATGGAAGCGGTGCATGTCACAACGGCAATTCGCGGTGGAGCATCTTTGGTGCATAGCGTGCAAATGATGAAGCAGGCGAAAAAATTGATGATGTAAATGAAGTCATTGTTCGCCTCACACAATCCCTTGGCGGCACCAGATGTTCAATTGGATGCCCTACACAAGCTTGAGTTGACTCCTTTTTCGGAGCGTTTGAAGAATACTGGTTTAGAGGAGATAAAACCTTTGCCAATATCAATTCTCCAAGTGAATTTGGGAAAGATGTGCAACCAGACGTGCAAGCATTGTCATGTGGATGCAGGTCCGGACCGCAAGGAAATCATGTCGCGTGAAACGATGGAACAGTGTCTATCTATACTGCGCAATTCGTCCATTCAAACGGTTGATTTAACAGGTGGAGCACCCGAAATGAATCCTCATTTTCGTTGGTTCGTGGAGGAATTGACTGCACTAAAAAAACACATCATCGTGCGGTGCAATCTCACCATCATTCTTGCCAACAAGAAATACCACGATTTACCTGAATTTTTCAAGGCACATCACGTCGAAGTGGTGTCATCTTTGCCTCATTTCACGGCACTGCGCACCGATCGCCAGCGAGGGGAAGGGGTGTTTTCAAAGTCAATTGAGGCCCTTCAAAAACTGAATGCGGTTGGATACGGTATTGATGGCAGTGGACTGATTTTAAACCTTGTTTACAATCCAACGGGGGCAATTTTACCTTCCGATCAAAAAGGACTTGAGGCTGAATTCAAACTGCGGTTGAAGACGGAATTCAATATCGATTTCAACGCACTCTTTTCCATTACGAACATGCCAATTAGTCGCTACCTTGAGTATTTGATCGAAAGTGGAAACCTGGAATCCTATATGGAGAAATTGGTCGAAGCTTTCAATCCTATGGCAGTGCAAAACGTGATGTGTCGAAATACCATTTCTGTAGGATGGGACGGGAATTTGTACGATTGTGATTTCAATCAAATGCTTGAACTGCCAGTGAATACCGAAAAAAGAAATATTCGCGATTTTGATGAACGAGCACTGGGTTTCCGTTCGATTCGGGTGGACGACCATTGTTACGGATGCACGGCTGGAGCAGGTTCAAGTTGTGGTGGTGAAATTGCCTGAATTTCGATTGGAATTAAACAATTGTCTCGGTTTCGTGTTACTGAACTAATCGCTACCTTTGCAGCGGTTTTGTTAACCTTAAAAAATGATCCAAACAGATATTATCATCATCGGTGCGGGGCCTGTAGGACTTTTCACCGTTTTCGAAGCAGGACTCTTGAAACTGCGTTGCCACTTGATTGATTCACTTCCGCAACCTGGTGGACAATGCTCAGAAATTTACCCGAAAAAACCCATTTACGATATTCCAGGTTTTCCCTCTGTTCTTGCAGGGGAATTGGTAGACAATTTAATGGAACAAGCAGCGCCATTTAAACCCGGATTTACCCTGGGTGAGGCAGCCATGTCGATTGTGAAAACCGATGAAGGCAAGTTCATTGTTACAACGATAAAAGGAACTCAACACGAAGCGCCCATCGTCATGATTGCGGGTGGATTGGGAGTGTTTGAACCACGTAAACCACCTATTGATAACTTAGAAGCGTTTGAAGATAAAGGAGTTGAATACATTATCAAGGACCCAGAATTTTATCACGGCAAGCGCTGTGTGATTGCGGGTGGTGGGGACTCCGCGTTGGATTGGTCCATCTTTCTTGCAGAAAACAACATCGCGAGTGAAGTGATTCTTGTTCACCGAAGCAGCTCATTCCGCGGTCACCTCGACTCTGTTCAAAAGGTGATTGACATGGCAGAAAAAGGAAAAATCAAGTTGGTAACTGAAGCTGAGGTAACGGGAATCAACGGGAATGGAAAGGTGGAGAATGTGGTGATTACGCACCAAAAAAATGGTGAAATGATCCAAGAAGCAGATCACTTTATACCTTTGTTCGGGTTGAAGCCAAGCTTAGGTCCAATCGCGGATTGGGGATTGGAAATCGAGAAAAGCGCGATCAAAGTCGATACGAAGGACTATTCAACGAATATCCCTGGGATATACGCCATTGGCGATGTGAACACCTACGAAAACAAACTGAAGTTGATCTTGTGTGGATTCCATGAAGGCACCTTGGCGGTACAGTCGGCGTTTGCACGCATACATCCCGATAAAAAGAATATCCTGAAATACACCACCGTGAATGGTGTAAACGGGTTTTAAGTTGACGAAATCTCGTCTTTAAAAGCAATGAACAGAAGGAACATCAACGCCGTTGTTATCTTGGGAATCATTTCCCTGGCAAGCATCCTTCTTGTGCAAATGGTCTGGATCCGAAAGACCATCGCCATGCAGCAAACGAACATTGCCATTCAGGAGCACGAAGACAGCTTGAATCTCAAGCAATTCTCTGAACAAGCACACATCGCATTAAGGAATGTGTTGGAAGAAATTTCAACCCAGCATGCCGATAGTTCCGATCTTTATGGTGCAGTAAAGCAGGTACGCACGAATTATTTCGCGGTAGATGTCAACGAAGAATTACATCCGTATTACCTCGAAACGCTGCTCAAACGAGAGTTCTACGACCAAAGTATCCACCAGGATTTTCAATATGGAATTTATGACTGCTTCACGGATTCGATCGTTTTCGGGAATCTCATCAAATTTACCAAGGACTCACTCTATGCGCCAGTTTCGGATACTCTGAATGGCATCACATCGGCAAAGTTGAGTTGGAAAAAAGATGGGCATTATTTCACGGTTTATTTTCCAAATGTTGTAGCTAAAAGCATTCAATCGCCGGATGAACTCATTTCTCCGTGGATTTACGTGACCATTATTGTTCTCTTGGTCTTGGTGTTTTTTGGGTACTCCATCAATGTTATTGTGCGCCAAAAACGGGTCTCGGAAGTGAAAACAGACTTCATCAATAACATGACGCACGAATTGAAGACGCCGATTTCAACCATCGGTTTGTCCAGTGAAATGTTGATGAAGAGTGATTTCTCCAATGACCCTGAAAAGCTCAAACGCTACGCAAGCATCATTTATAAGGAAAATAAGCGCTTGGAAAATCAAGTGGAAAGGGTCTTGAATGTCGCGAAGTTGGACAAGGAGGAATTGACCCTGACCTGTGAATCAATGGATTTGCACGAGATTATAGATGAAGCACGCGAAAGTTTTGAATTCAATCAATCTGAGTTAGGAGGAAAGTTGACGGTGGAATTGAATGCCGAGCTCCCCACGATCAAAGCCGACGCTGTACACTTGACGAATGTGGTGTACAATCTTTTGGACAATGCGGTGAAATATTGCGATATGAAACCTGAGATTACCTTATCTACCCGAAATGAGAAGAAAGGTTTGGTATTGGAAATCACAGACAATGGTATTGGAATAAAGCGTGAAGAACTGCGCATGATTTTTGATAAATTTTACCGCGTTCCGACTGGGAATGTCCACAATGTGAAAGGCTTTGGTCTTGGCTTATTTTATGTAAAACTCATCATCGATGCGCATAGAGGAAAAATCGATGTAAAAAGTAAACCAGGGGAAGGAACAACCTTCACCATTTGGTTACCGCTGAATTAGAACGAATGACTATCTAAGATTGCTGCCATGTCTACCTGAATTTTCTTCGCTTCCTCACATGCACGCTCTGCGAAGTCAAGTCCATTGGATGCATAGATGATCCCTCTTGACGAATTGACAAGCAAGCCACAATCTGTGTTCCATCCGTATTTCGCTACATCTTCAAGTGAACCTCCTTGCGCACCAACACCAGGAACCAAAAAGAAATGATCGGGTACAAGTTTTCTGACTTCACCGATGCCTTCTGCACGCGTGGCGCCAACGACAAACATTAAATTCTCAGGGGTTCCCCATTCGCATGACTTTCGCAAGACTTTCTTGTACAATTCTTCGCCATTGGCATCCTGAATCATCTGAAAATCGAGGGCCCCTTTGTTTGATGTCAAGGCCAATAAAATCACCCATTTATTGTCGAATGCTAAGAAAGGTGAAACACTGTCTTCGCCCATGTAAGGAGCAACAGTCACAGAATCACAGTTCAAGTAATCAAAGAATGTTTTGGCGTAATAGCTCGAGGTATTCCCAATGTCACCGCGTTTTGCATCGGCGATGGTGAAAATGTCTTTTGGAATGTAGTCAATGGTTTTTTGCAAAGATTCCCAACCTTTTGGACCATAGCATTCGTAGAAGGCAATGTTCGGCTTGTAGGCTATAGCGAAATCTTTCGTCGCATCAATGATGGCTTTATTGAACTCAAAAATGGGGTCCTCGGTGTCGAGTAAATGAACAGGAATTTTGGAAATATCTGTATCTAGTCCAACGCAAAGGAATGAACGCTTCAGTTTAATTTGTGCAATGAGTTCGTGTCGTGTCATATTGGATTAAATTCGCCAACAAAGGTAATAAACGCCACGAATTTTTGACTTATGGAATAATGACTTGCTTGACCGATTTCGTTTGCACGGAGAAATACCCCAGACATCCACCACTGATATTCGATGTTGGATTGGCTGGTGTTGATCCTTGCTGATTTTGCTGCAAGGTGTAAAAGAAGTCATATACTTCACGGTTGATGCTTAGCATTTCTACATCAATCGTATCTCCAGAGTTTACACCGTCCGCAAAAATTGGTTCCTGTGCTAGATTTCCGTCGTTGTATTGGTCTGACTGGATGAAAAATCCGGGAATTGGATTTGGCTTGCCGTGTTTTATAAGTTTGAACTCATAGTAATTCGCTACGCCACCTGGATCGAGGCGAAGAGGAACAATGGCGTTGAACGTCTGTGGACCGAAAGCAAACGGGAAGGTCAGAACATTCAACAAGTTTACTGCCTGCGGAACAACAGCTGTTGAAGTGAATACTTGTCCACCAATGGTTACCTGGAGGGTGTACGTTCTGTTTGCACTAATGGGGTAATTGACAGTCTCGTATCTGCCTGGAGCAACCAAATTCATGGCCTGTGAATTCCCCACATCATCTGTGAGGATCACTTCGGCGTTATCAATGGTTGGAAACGGACTCGAATCGCTAATGTTTAGGGTTTGAGTAATGTCGACATGGTGAATGGAGTCACCCAGGGTGACATGTCCTTCAATGACATATTGAGGATCTTTGTCATTGATGTTTACATCGATAACTTTGGTGCAAGATCCCATGACGAAAATCAATGCGATTGAACTTAATACTTGAATAAATCCTCTCATCTTATTTGAATTTAAAGTTATACGTCACGGAAGGAATCCATCGGAAAAGTGATGTTTGTACCGCTTCGGTCACATTTGGGTTGTCTGCATTTTGTCGGAAAGCAATGGTATAGGCATTTTCGCGACCATACACGTTGTACATTGAGAAGTTCCAGCTGCTTTCAAATTTCTCAGTGCTCTTTCTCAACCATGTTACACCGATGTCCATTCTGTGGTAAGCCGGCATGCGGTAGCCGTTTCGCTCCGTGTAAAGCAATTGAGTCTGTCCGTTGATGATGTATTTTCCTGAAGGGAAGGTGATCGCATTTCCTGTGTAATAAACGAACAATGCGGAAACACTCAGTTTTGGTGTGATGTCGTAAATCCCTACTATGGAGATGTCGTGCGTGCGGTCCTGTTTTGCAGCATACCAGTTGTCGTTGTTGATGCCAATAATTTTTCGCTCTGTACGGGATAAGGTGTAACCGACCCAACCGGTGAGTCGTCCCATTTTTTTCTTGAAGATCAACTCAACGCCATAGGCACGACCAATGCCATAGAGCAATTCACCTTCAATCAGTTCATTGGCTTGAAGATTTGCGCCATTGCGGTAATCGATTTGATTCTGCATGGATTTGTAATAGGTCTCCACATTGAATTCAAACATGTTTTCACTGAAATTCTTGAACCATCCAACAGATACTTGATCGCTAATTTCTGGCTTGGTATTGATCGACGAAGGAATCCACAAGTCGGTCGGTGAGGAGGTCGTGGTGTTTGAGATCAGGTGAATGTACTGGGCATTGCGTGCATATCCCGCCTTGAAAGATGCTGACTTCGAATAGACATAACTCAAGGAAACCCTTGGCTCGGGAACGAAATAGGATTTTACGAAGGAGTTGTTTGTATACACTGCTGTGTCAATGACATCGCCTGCTGCATTGTATGAATACGTATTTCCATTGTTTCCCAACACCGAAAATGTACTCAAGCGTACGCCATAACTGACATTCAACTTTTCACTAATTGACCAGTCATTGGTGACAAAAACAGCCCCTTCCAACGATTTATTTGGCGTTAAGTCTTGGGTGTTGATGCCCGATGCCTCATTTGCGGTAATCTGTCCAGGGACAATTTCGTGGTGAATGGCATTGATTCCAAACTTAATTTTGTTCCGCGTATTCATGTAATACTGAAACTCTTGTTTGATATTGACATCGCGAATAATCGATTTGATGTCGAATGCGAGATCTGCATTGGAGATGGCAATTTTATAATCGTATGAGCTGTAAATAAGTGAGGTATTCGAAAATAGTTTGTCTGAAATAAGGTGGTTCCAACGCATTGTTCCTGTAGCATTCCCCCAATTGATGCCAAATTGATCGGCCAAGCCGAGTTTGTCTCGACCAAAATATCCGGACAGGAACAATTTATTGCGGTCGTTGATGCGGTAATTTACTTTGGCATTCAAATCATAGAAGTATAGAATGTTGTCTTTAAATTGATCCGTGGCCTTCAAGAAAACGTCGGCATAGGTGCGTCGACCAGAAATCAGAAAAGACGCTTTGTCTTTTACGATCGGTCCTTCAATGTTAAGGCGGGAGGATATCACACCAATTCCCCCACTGACATTGTACCGTTTGATGTTTCCATCATTCATTTTGATGTCGAGCACGGATGCCAAGCGTCCACCGTAATTGGCAGGTTGATTTCCCTTATAGATGACCGCATCTTTAATGGCATCGGAGTTAAAGGTCGAAAAGAAGCCCAACAAGTGTGAGGCATTGTAGACGGGCGCTTCATCGAGCAAGATGAGGTTTTGATCCCCGGCACCCCCACGAACATAGAACCCAGAATTTCCTTCTCCCGCACTTTTCACACCAGGCAAAAGCTGCATTGTTTTAATGATGTCTTTTTCCCCTAACAATACTGGGATTTTCGCTATTTCTTGCGGATTTAAACGCTCCACACCCATCACAGCTTCGGTGATGTTTTGGTCGTTTTTCTTTGCTGTGGCGTTGACTTCTTTTAAATTCTGAATTTTATTGATCACAGGTGCGATTTGCACATTCAATTGAATGTTTTTTGTGAGGTCTAGTACAAATTCTTTAGGCGTGTAGCCAGCGGTTGAGAACACGATGGTATAGTTGCCTTTTGCCAAAGTGATGGAATAAAATCCATAGTCATTTGAAATTGCACCAATGTTTTGACCTTTCACTCGAACGGTGGCATTGATCATGGCTTCTCCTCGAAGTGAATCAGAAATGGTACCGCTGAGGGTAAATTTTTCCTGCCCGAAAGAAACTGTGTAAAAGGTGAGGAGGAGAAGTGTAAAAATGAATTTCATTGATCGATTTATGATTTTGAATGCTGTTTGATGCCATTTATACCGAAAGCATGCATGTGACTTTAATAAGGAACGTTTAGTTACACGTGAGTAAAAAAGTCCTTCTACTTTTTATTAAACAATGAAAGCTATAATTGTTTTGTGTTTAATTTAGAAAGCATCCTGACCTTGAAGCTTTTCTGCATTTTCAGCCAACTTCAATGAGTCAATCATGTCTTTGATGTCGCCGTTCATAAATGCACTTAGGTTATAAATGGTCTTGTTGATGCGGTGATCAGTAATACGCCCTTGCGGATAATTGTAGGTGCGGATTTTCTCTGAGCGGTCGCCTGTAGAAACAAGGGTTTTTCTCTGAGCAGCGCGTTCGTTGTGCACGCGATCGAGTTCTTTTTGGTAAAGTCGAGAACGCAACACTGAAATCGCTTTATCTAAGTTTTTATGCTGTGAACGTCCATCCTGACATTCTACCACTGTGCCTGTCGGAAGGTGTGTCAAACGAATAGCCGATTCAGTCTTGTTGATGTGCTGTCCTCCAGCTCCTGATGCGCGGAAGGTATCTTTACGCACATCGTTCATGTCGAGGTTGAAATCGACTTCCTCTGCTTCTGGAAGAATCGCTACCGTTATGGCGGATGTATGCACACGGCCTTGGGATTCTGTTTCTGGTACGCGCTGCACGCGGTGCACACCTGATTCAAATTTTAAAGTTCCGTAAACACCTCCCCCCGTAATTTCAATCACAATTTCTTTATAACCTTTCATGGATCCTTCAGATGAATTCATCACGTCATATTGCCAGCCCATTTCCTTGAAAAACATGGTGTACATGCGGAAACAGTCCTCGACGAAAATACAAGACTCGTCACCCCCCGTTCCTGCGCGAAGTTCCATGATGGCATTTTTATCGTCTTCTGGATCTTTGGGAATAAGAAGCATTTTAATGTCTTCCTCCATGACTGGCCGCTTGTGTTCAAGATCTTCGATTTCCATCTTCGCCATGTCACGCATCTCAGGATCTGTCTCGATTTCTAAGAGTTCGCGTGAACTTTGAATATTCCCCAACAGGTTTTTATAGGACTTATAAATGGTGTCAATTTCCTCCAAATCCTTGTATTCTTTGTTCAGTTTTACATAACGCGTCATGTCACTGATGATATCTGGATCGACAATCATTTTCCCCACTTCGATAAAACGGAAATGGATGGCTTCAAGTTTTGAGAGTAGATCTGACATGGGAGTGCGAATTTTATTTTAAGGGACAAGAGATAAGGGACAAAAGACAAAAGACAATCCTTCTTCGCTCTGTGAGCTTCGAAGGATAAAAGGACTTTAAAAAGCGCTAATACTCAAATGTGCCGAATTCCGATTGTATGGTCAATTTCTTTCCTTCATATGCTTCTACACGTCCAACTATTTTTGCTTCGATGTTGAATGACCGAGAAATTTCCATGATGGCGTCAGCATGCTCAGGAGAAACATAAATTTCCATGCGATGCCCCATGTTGAACACTTTATACATTTCAGCCCATTCCGTACCTGATTGTTCTTGAATCAATTTGAACAATGGAGGAACAGGGAATAGTGCATCTTTAATGATGTGCACCTCGTTTACGAAATGCAATACCTTAGTTTGTGCGCCACCAGAGCAGTGGACCATCCCATGAATATCCGCACGGTGTTGATCGAGTATTTTTTTGATCACCGGTGCATAGGTTCTCGTCGGAGAAAGCACCAATTTACCAGCGTCCAATGGTGAACCGTCCACTGCATCGGTCAAGTCCTTTTCTCCAGAATACACCAATGATTCTGGCACAGATGGATCGAAGCTTTCTGGAAATTCAGCGGCTAATTTTTTCGAGAACACATCGTGACGTGCCGAGGTGAGACCATTCGATCCCATACCGCCATTGTATTCATTTTCGTATGTAGCTTGACCAAACGAAGCCAGTCCGACTATCACATCTCCGGGCTGAATGGTATGATTTGAAATGACATCCTTGCGCTTCATGCGGCAAACAACTGTAGAGTCAACGATGATCGTGCGAACGAGGTCACCGACATCTGCCGTTTCACCTCCTGTTGAATGAATCCCAATGCCTTGTTCACGAAGGGTATTCAATAATTCTTCCGTTCCGTTGATGATGGCAGAGATCACTTCGCCAGGCACAAGGTGCTTGTTACGACCAATCGTAGAAGAGAGAAGGATTTTATCCGTCGCTCCCACACAAAGCAGGTCGTCGATGTTCATGATCAAGGCATCTTGAGCAATTCCTTTCCACACGGATAAATCACCAGTGCGTTTCCAATACATGTAGGCCAAGGAAGACTTTGTTCCAGCACCATCGGCATGCATGACGATGCAATAGTCCTCATCGCCCGAAAGATAGTCGGGTACAATCTTGCAAAACGCCTGTGGGAACAAGCCCTTGTCGACATGCTTTATTGCATTGTGCACGTCTTCCTTGTCTGCGGAAACCCCTCGTAAATTGTAGCGCGTATTTGCCATGTGTGAATGAAAGGGCAAAGATAGTGAGAATTGGAATAGTTACAAATGAATTACGATTTTGGTGGCTGAGGTGCGCAGCACAATCGAAGCCACGAGTTACAAATGAATTACGAATTACGAATCATTGTTGTCCGACTAAAACCACCATTATATTTTATCTAAATTGCACAGTGTACTTTTGGTCATTTTGAATTATGTTCAGGTTTTGTTCGCTCACCTCTGCTCTCCGCTGCGGAAAAGCCGCTGGGGCGGAATATCAGAAGCGAATTTTAGTGAACTTCTCTAGTATTGACACCTGCGTTATAGTTTAGGAAGCATGTATAAACCACCCCTTTAATCCCTCCCGCAGCGTTCCTCGCGGGACAGGCGTTCCTCGCGGGGATTTTTATTTTTTTCTTGCTGAGTGTCAACTCACCGAACATTCATAATTCGTAATCATTGTTGTCCGACTAAACCCACCTTCATGTTATATCCAATCCGGTTTACTTAGATTAACTGACCCCATCGGGGTCGAATCTTTGTAACCAAAAGCTCTCCCTAAAGGCCAATGACCCCATCGGGGTCAAACAATTTAAATCCAAAATGATAAAATCACTTAAAATACCCCCCCCCTTGCCTTAAAACCACTTTAAAAAACCACTGATTTCGATGGTTTCAAGATGAGTCGTTAAATTTTATCGGACAACAATGAGTTACGAGTTACGAAGTGCGATCAAGTTTTTTGTCCTTTAGCACAGCGGTCCTTTGTCCTTCGAAGCTCATAGAGCGAAGAAGTGTCTCGTGTCTCGGTCTTAGAATCTTGATGTCTTAACATCTTGATATCCAAAAGGTCCTTTGTCCTTTAGCGCAGCGGTCCTTCGTCCTTCGAAGCTCATAGAGCGAAGAAGTGTGTCGTGTCTCGGTCTTAGAATCTTGATGTCTTAACATCTTGATATCCAAAAGGTCCTTTGTCCTTTAGCGCAGCGGTCCTTCGTCCTTCGAAGCTCATAGAGCGAAGAAGTGTCTCGTGTCTCGGTCTTAGAATCTTGATGTCTTAACATCTTGATATCCAAAAGGTCCTTTGTCCTTTAGCACAGCGGTCCTTCGTCCTTCGAAGCTCATAGAGCGAAGAAGTGTCTTTTGTCTTTTGTCTCAAAGCGCAGCGGTCCTTTGTCTATTGTCCTTTTCTACAGCCAACTCCACCAACTGAACCTGCAATTTCAACATGTTCAAGTTTTGGAGCACAAGAGAAAAACTAGTATAAGAGAAATTCAAGGTTTCCCATGTCATTAATTCTGAATCTTTGACATCCAAGGGATAAGCATCAGCTGTGTTGAATAATTCAACTGCATCAATATTATGTTTTTTGAGTAGCGAAGTAATTTCGTTCAAGCCATCTTTTATTTCAATCAACGCTCGTTTGGGTTGTTTTGCGTTGGTAAAAAGAACTTTGTCTGCTTGATTAAGATCACTGCCATAGATTCTGCAAATTGCCGTCTCGCTTAGGTTGCGATGTTCTTTTGGCAAGGACTGAATTAACTTCTTTTTTAGCGCCTCAATTTGTTTACTAAGTGATTCGCATTTTTTCATTAGTTCAGAATCGCCTGTTGAATTTCGTTTCGCATTTAATTGTTCCGCAAAAGAAAGTGTTTGCAAAACTCGTCTATTCGAAAGCATTTGTGATTCATCTGCCCATTTCGTATTGTGCAAAGCCGTCAAGGCGAAAAGCATTCCCCCTGCAACAAGAATTAAGATCGATGAAATAATCGTGTTGACTTTGGTTTCAGCATTTCGTATTCCGGTGAAGAAAAAGAGGGGGAGGAAAACGAACAGAAGGATACCCAGGCAGGAAAGCCAAAGGACATTTGCATAAGGCCAATGCATCAGTTTGAATAAGGTGGATATCCCGAACAGAAAACAGAAAATAGTAGCAATGCCGATGATTATTTTTTGGCTGCGTAAATCCACTTCTTTCGTTTTGAACAGAAACAGGATGGGTAGAAATAAAAAGCTGAAAACCGTGATGGAAGCAAGTTGCAATGCAGCTGCGCCAGGCCAGTGCATCAATTTAAACAGAATTCCTGCGGTGAAGCAGATTGCGGTAAAAGCTCCGCTGCGAATCATTACATTTTTCATGGCATAATAATTTTTAAATGTGAGTACTAATTTTGTCTCTTCCTGAATTTCTTCCAGGTTTCGATGATAAAAGCGTGGAATAATGCGTGCGTAGAATTCTTCAAACCGATCGTCCTCGGTCATCTCTTCTTCGATTACACAGCAAATATGATCCACCAACGACATTCTCAGGTCATCCATTTCAATCCCATTGCGCAATAGGTCGTCATGGATATACTGCACTTGTTTTTCGCTCAGCACAATCATGCTTCTCCTGCCCTAGGTTGCAAGTCAAGCAAAATACGCATGGTCGCCATAAATTCGGAAAACTCTGTGACTTTCTCTTGAGCCACAGCCTTTCCTGAGGGAGTTATTGTATAGTATTTTCGGAGGCGATTTCCTACATTCACCACCTCAGTGGTTAAAATTCCCTGTGCCTCCAGCGCATGCAATGTAGGATACAATGCACCTTCGGTCAATTGAATTTTTCCACCTGTGAGATTTTTTACCTTTTGAGTAATCTCATACCCATACATCTTTTCCTCATCAGTTAGCAAGGACAAAATGATTGTCTTTAGTGTTCCTTTGATCAATTCGGACGAATACATAAACGTGTTGTTTATACAAAGGTAACATATATACCTAAGAAAATTATGTATTGTAAAAAATATTGTTAAAAATTTGATGCTCCGCAATTTGATGCCTCCGGCAATTGGAGATTTGATGCCCTCGGTAATTCGTGAGTTAGAATTTTACCTAAGAATATGGAACGCTTCGCTAATGGGGCATAGAACATGGTTTTAGTCTATTGTCCTTTGTCTTTCGTTAATTGGCAGAAAATCCCAACCAGTTCGAAGCACAATCAAGTCGTTTGTCTTTTGTCTTGCAGCGCAGCGGTCTTTTGTCTTATTTCGTCAAAAGCAGAAAACCCCAACCAGTTCGAAGCACAATCAAGTCGTTTGTCGTTTGTCTTTTGTCTTACAGTCAGCCTCGGCTGACGGGTCTTTTGTCTTAAATACTACTCAATCACCAATCGCTGTATGCTTGCTCCCGCCACGTTTTCCTTTTGCACAAAATAAACGCCCGCATCTAAATTCACGCTTAACGATTCTCCAGCTCCAGAAACTGTGAATGAATCAACAGCTTGACCGTTGGTATTGAAAATGGTGAATGATTCTCCATTCTTCACATCGCCAATTACGGCAAATGTGCCATCAGATGGATTTGGTACCATCAACCAAGAATAATTTCCTTCAAGCACTTCGATGGATGCATTGGATGTATTGATGACAAGGGTATAAGGCAGGTTTGCGGCAGGAAGATCCAATGAGGTACCACCAATTAGCGGAACAACTGCAGGAACAGACACATTGTATGATCCAGTGACAATGACTTGATTCACACCAGATGAGGTAGGTGTGCCACTAAAAACAATACATCCGGTTGTTCCGCCATTCATTACACACGTCGATGGAAAACAACTTTGAGACAATCCATTGGGTAAACCGATGGGATTATTCAATGTCAATGTATTGACCACCGTCCCAACAGGTGGAGTAGGAAATCCGATTTGAGCAGAAAGGTCAACAACAAGTGCCAACGGTACCTTAATCGTGATGATTGTTTCATAAGGGTTGCCGATTGATCCAACGGGAAGACCTGGGTTTGTGTTTGGGTCAGGATGAAGTCCATCGCCAGTTACTGTTGCTGGAGTGCAATTTTGGGCAATAGCACCAATGCTTAAAAATAAAGAAAAGAGTAGAATGCTTGTTTTCATAGTTGTGTAAATTGTACGGTACAAAATTACAGAAAATTGAAGAATGGAACTTGGATGTTTCTTTTCTTCGAATAATTGAAATGGTTTTATCAAAAAATGACCATTTATTTCGTGAATTTGATATTTTTACCATTCCTACTACACTCTGATAATGAAAAAACTATTTATCGTTTGCCTTTTTTTAAGTGCAACGTTTCAAATTTCTGCCCAGCTTGATACTGTCTTTTGGTTTGTTGCCCCAGAGGTAGCTCAGCAGCATGGCGATCGACCAATTGTTTTTCGGTTTGCAACGCTTGCCAATCCTGCGACGATTACCATTTCTCAGCCAGCAAATCCACTTTTTCCAACGCAAATATTAAATCTAGCCGCCAATTCGGCACAAACACTGGATTTGACTCCTTGGATTGACATCGTTGAAAATAAACCGGCAAATACGGTATTGAATTATGGGTTTAAAATCTCGGCCACTGCCAATATCACGGCTTACTATGAGGTGAATCCAACGTGTGCTTGCAATCCGGATATATTTTCATTAAAAGGAAAGAATTCAATAGGGACATCATTTTTAACGCCTTTTCAAAACTTCTTGAACAATGCATCGTATGCCCGTTCTGCCTTCAATATCGTTGCAACCCAAAACAATACGACAATAACAATCATCCCAAAACAAAATATCGTTGGACATGCTGCGAATGTTCCATTTAACATCGTTCTAAACAAAGGTCAAACCTATTGCGCAGAAAATGCGAGCACGCTTGCTGCTTTGCACATGAGTGGATCAGCCATTGTATCAGACAAACCCATCGCGGTAACACTTTCAGACGATACGGCAGAAGGAACACCTTATGGTGGCTGTGCGGATATCATGGGAGATCAACTTATCCCTACGAACATCATTGGGTCAGAGTATATCGCCATTAAAGGATACCTCAACGGCCCCGATAAATTGTATATCGTCGCAGCGACAAATGGAACCCAAATCACAATTGATGGTACTGTAGTCGGAACGATCAATGCAACGCAAACATACGTGCATACCTTGAGTGCACCGACGGCATACATTCAAACCTCTCAACCTGCCTACGTTTTGCATCAATCTGGTTTTGGTTGTGAAGTAGGAGAGGCAATCTTACCTCCTATAGTTTGCACAGGTTCGAACGTGGTCCCTTTTGTGCGCTCAACAAACGAATTTTTTGCTTTGAATATCTTGGTGCCAACTGGAGGTGAAAATTCCTTCATACTGAACGGGAATCCTGCATTGATCAATCCTGCAAGTTTCAACTTTGTTCCTGGAACGGGTAATACATGGAAATATGCACAGGTCGATGCCTCAGCAATGTTGGCGGCACTGCAAAACTCACGTTTAGAAAATTCAGTCGAGAAATTTCATCTTGGCCTTATTCACGGCGGAGCAAGTTCAGGTTGTCGCTTTGGCTATTTCAGTGATTTTGCTTCTTACCGGTATGAAATTCAAATGAATGGTCAGTCGTATTGTACTGGTGATGACATCAATTTTTCCACGACGCAATTGCCCGGGGCTACCTATGAGTGGACAGGACCAAACGGCTATTCAGCTACTGGTGTGACGGTTACAATTCCCAATGCGCAGTTGGTGAATGCTGGTCAATACATCATTTCAGGAAATCTTCCTAACTCGTGTGAATTATTGCCCGATTCTGTCTTGATTACGATTGTTGAACTTCCATTGGCCCCGCAAATCTTCACGAATGGTCCTGTGTGTGCAGACGATTCACTTCTTTTTTGGAACCAAGTCAATGCACCTCTAGGTTTTACATGGTTTGATGCTGCGGGAAATACCTTGGCTCCAATTGACACAATTGCATATTATCCAGCTCAGGTAGGATCGGCTACAATATCTTTAACCGCGAATGTTGGGGGCTGTGTCTCAGCGCCAAGCTCGATAACCATAGATGTGTATGCACGACCATTGGTCACATACACCGGACCTTTGGATGCCTGCGGAAATCAAGTGAATTTCAGCGCTACGGCAGTGCCTGATCCACAAGATCCTATTTCACAATTTGCCTGGACTTCATCACCAACAAATCTTCCTTTAGGCATAGGTCAGTCGCTTGCGAATGTCAATGCTTCAGGGACACCAAGTGTCTCGAATGATTTTGTGGTCACCGCCACTTCCATTTTAGGGTGTGTGGATCAAGACACCTTTACGGTGAATTTCCATGCTGTGCCTTCTGTTGACTTTACATGGAAGGATATGTGCGATGGCGCATCGATAGACTTTACGAATGCTTCATCTTGGACAGGAAATCCTGCTGCTACGGATGTACAAAATTACACGATGACTTTTGGCGATGGCACCACGGGTGCGGATCCCAATGTGACACATGTTTATCCTGCACCGGGCTCATACATGGCTTCCCTGGTTTCTGAAACGGATTTTGGGTGTACTGATTTTATGGCTACTTCTGTGCTTGTTGGAACAATTCCTGAAACCAACATCACCATAGACGATGGGTGTGGATTGATTCATCTCAACGCAGACATCGTTCTCGGAAATGTTGCGTTGGATTCATTGTTATGGTTGGTGCCTGGGCAGTTTTCAAACAACCAGCAAAACGCTGAGTTCTTCTTAAATACAGCAGGCAATTATGCGGGTACTTTAACTTTGTACACCTCCAACGATTGTATCTTCACTGAACCATTTAATTTAATCGTAATCCCTTCCATTGGTTATGATGACTTGATTATCCCGAATGTCATCACAGCAAATAACGATGGCATCAATGATGAAATTCAAATCGATCCGCTCTTTGGTGTGTGTAACGAATACACTATGGAAATTGTCAATCGATGGGGGAATTCTGTTTTTACATTGTCGAATGGTTCGGCAGCGTTTAAAGGGGATGATGCTGGAGGAAAAGCATTGTTACCAGGCGTTTATTTCTATGTGTTTAAGTGTGAAGAGGGCATGAAGCAAGGAAACATTACCATCGTTCGCTAAGATAAAACGAAGTATTATTCAGGAAAACCATTGTCATACGGCGATGGTTTTCTGCTTTTTCCTACCTTCACTCTCCTAAATTTAGTTCATGAAGAAGTTATTTATTTCTCTGTTGGCATTTTTTTGCATCGCGACAGCTTTCGCTCAAACGGCTTTAACGCCAGAAATTCTATGGTCGATGCGCCGTGTTTCAGGGGGAACAGTTTCGCCGGATGGCACTATGGTTCTCTATGGCCAACGCACATTCAACATGGATGAAAACAAGGGAAACACGGATTTATTTATTCTTGATGTGAA